>JAOZID010000010.1:1313925-1679805 GCA_026014465.1 Candidatus Bathyarchaeota archaeon
TGGAAAAAAAATCTGGCATAACCAACGTGCAAATCCACCACCTCCTAGGCGATTTTGCCGTCGGTGACCCTCTTGTCTACGTCTCAGTAGCAGGTTCCCACCGCCATGAACTCTTCCCCGTGCTCCAAGAAGCCGTCGAACGATACAAACACGAAGTCCCCATATTCAAAAAAGAAACCACCCTCACACCCCAAGGAACCAAAACCGCCACATGGGTCTCAGAAAAAGAACATAAAGAACACCCGTAACCCTCTCCATAGCTTTTGCCTGTTTGTTTGTGCCGCTAAATCCTAAATAGACTCTTCGCGTCATATTGCTTGCTAATCTTTGGGGTGTTTTTGTGATTACGGCGTTGGCTGGTGGAATTGGCGCTTCCAAGTTTCTTTCTGGACTGGTACGCGTGGTTGATTCTAAGGATTTGACGGTTATTGTGAACACGGGTGACGACATAGACTTTCATGGTATGCACGTTTCCCCCGATGTGGATATTGTATGTTACACGTTAGCAGGCATTGTTTCTCAGGAGAGGGGTTGGGGCATCAACGAGGACACTTTTCATTTCTTAGATGCGCTCAAAAAGTTCGGGGTGGAAACCTGGTTTAACATTGGTGACCGCGACCTTGCAACGCATGTTTATCGGACCCTGCGCCTAAACCAGGGCTTGACTCTCTCACAGGTAACTACAGAAATCTGCTGCGCCATCAACTTGGGCGTCCACGTTTTGCCCATGTCAAACGACAAATTCGAAACCATAATCAAAACCCCGCAAGGCGCTATGCATTTTGAAGAGTACCTTGTCAAGAACGCTGCGGAGCCCAAGGTTTTGGGTGTAGAGTTTCCAAACGCTAAAAACGCAAAGCCTTCTCCTGGTGTGCTGGAAGCTATTGAAAATTCTGATTTGGTAATTGTCTGCCCCAGCAACCCCGTCGTGAGTATTGGTCCTATTTTGGCGGTTAAGGGGGTTAGGGATGCGTTGAGGCGGTCGGCTGCGTGTAGGGTGGCGGTGAGCCCTATTATTGCGGGGGCGCCTATTAAGGGTCCTGCAGATAAGCTGCTTGGGGGGTTGGGGTTAGAGGTTTGTGCGTTTTCGGTGGCGCAGCTTTACGCGGATTTTCTTGACCTGTTTGTGGTTGACGTATCTGATGCCGATCAAAAGCAGCGTATAGAAGAGCTTGGCGTGGAGGTAAGGGCTGCGTCTATACTGATGAATTGCTTGGAGGATAAGGTTGGGTTGGCTAGAACTGTTTTGAACTATTTTCCAGATCTCTTTACGTAATGTGTCTATATAAATTACTGTTTTCACTATATGTTATTTGGAGACGCTAAATAAACCCGAAGCTCCCTGTATGTGTTGGAGAGCTAAAAGGCAGATTTAGCTACGAAAAAGGGAGAGAAGCGTGAACAGGCTTTTTGGCAATCCAATTCAAATGTGGGGGAGAAAAACTGAAAAGACACGTAAACCGCAAAAGCCGTCAAGACCGCAGTTTTGACCTTGTTGACTGGTTTTTAGCAATTGACGGCTGCTTAGCCTAAAACCAGCATCAGGACAGACCGCGGAACAAAGGGTTATATGCGTATCTGAGAAAGATAATTACAGGTAGATGTTTCTATGGAACGCCGAAGCTACAATTGGTTTGAAAAACGCCGAAAAACCAAAGGCTTAGAGTTAGCTCATGAACAAATCAACAAAGCCTTTGACACCGTAACCTTACTTCACAAAGCCACCAAAAGCTTCGCCCAAGGTGAACTCTCTGACGCAAAAACCTACCTCACAAACCTCTACGAAGCCGAGGAAAAAGTAGACAAACTACGCGCAGACGTTTTCACCGAACTATCCAAAGGCGCAGCGTTGGTTGCTGATTACCGAGAAGACCTCCTACACTTAGTCAAACGTCTAGACACCCTAGCCGACCACACCAAAGACGCCGCCCGATGCCTAGACATGCTCGGAGACGCCAAAATCCCCGACGAACTCTGCGACAAAACCGTTTTCATGACCCAAAAACTCGTCGAAACCGCCCAAGCCCTACGCGCAGGCATAGAAAAAATCAGCGCCAACCCCCACGAAGCCATAGCCGAAGCCCAAAAAGTAGAACAATACGAACACGAACTCGACCAAGAATACCTAAACGCCAAAACCCTCTTCGTGAAATACGGCGACAAAATGAACAGCGGAGCCCTCATCATCTTTGACGACCTCATCGAATTCATCGAACACGCCGCCGACATGTGCGCAGACACCGCCGACTACATAGTCATACTCTCAAACAGCGACTAAACCCCCAGTTCCCTAATCAAATTCTTTCTCTTTTAATCTGGCAGTTAGCGTTTAAGCTGTCCCTGCTTGCTTTGCCGTGTGGGGTTGGTTGAAGCGTGGTTTTTGTATAATCTTTATTAGTTGTTTGCTGTGCTATTTGTTGCAGGTTCTGTGGGGATGTTTTGAGTTTGCACGGTGAATGCGGGGCTAATTTAGGCGTTGGCGTGGTTTTGCCTACCTTTTGCGAAGTATCAAATGTTGGGCGGCTTATCCCAGAAATTAAGCAGTTGCCCTTGCAGACTTCGATTTTGGTGGTGGATGACTCAAGTCCCGACGGCACTGCCGAGGTCGTAAAACAGTTACAAGAGACGTATCCAGATGTTTTTTTGTTGCAGAGGTCAAAGAAGAGCGGTTTGGGCAACGCGATTACGGATGGGTTTAGGTTTTTTTTGGGTTTAGATTGTGCGCCTCATGTTGTGGTTACGATGGATGCGGATTACTCTCATAATCCTCAGGACCTGCCAAGGTTGGTTGCGGGTATGCAGGGTGATTGTGATTTGGTAATTGGCAGCCGTTACTGTAGCGGTGGGGGGACTGCTGGGTGGCCTTGGCTGCGAAAGCTGATTAGCCGAAACGCAAACGCTTTAGCCCAGTCCTTGCTGGGTTTGCAGCCTGCCGACTGCACCAGCGGCTTTCGATGCTACTCCACCACGTTTTTGAAATCAACCATAAACTGCCTACACAGCCAAACCTACGACATCCAAATCGAAACCATCAACCAAGCCCACCAAAAGGGCTTTAACGTCAAAGAAATCCCCATACTCTTCATCAACAGAAAACGCGGAAAATCCAAACTCAGCCTTTTTGAAATCGAAAACTACCTCTCCTATATCCTCAAAACCACCACCCTCAAAAACAACCCCTAAACCCGCATGCTTGGGTTATGGGTGAAGCTTTAAGAGCATTTACAAAGAAAGGTTTGCAAGCAACTACTGTGTGTTGGATGGTTGCAAGCTAAAAGGGGCTGTGTGTTGGTGGAGCAGTTTAGGCGCAAAAAGTTTTGGCTGATTTGTTTTTTGCTGCTTCTTTGCTTGGGTGTAGCTCTTGGCGTAGCTAGCATTTACCCCGTGTCAAGTGCACAGTTGCAGACGCGCACCCTAATTGATGACACTTTTAATTTGACGGCTTTGGAAACTTATCGGCAAGGCTTAGGGAGCTTTCATGGAAACGAAAACCTCACCCTACACGTCAGCAAACCCGACGCTTTTCCCGTTAACTTTTCGCTTATAACTTACGGAGGCTCCCAGTACTCCGCCGTCTTAAACTCTAGCCTTGACTACTCGTTTTGTGCAGGAGCAGACTACTACGAAGCCGTCTTCACCTCTGGCAACACATCTTTTACAACCCTGCATCTGCAAGTGCTTGCCACAAACCCCGCGACAACGTACCCTCTCTCTTGGCTGGGCGGCTTTGCTAAAGCCCTGTTCTTTGTTGGTTTAGCCGCTACCCTGACGCTTTTAATGCTGCCGTACCTGCGCAAATCCACTTTCCCCAAGACCCCAAGAAGCTTGTTGCCTGCTCTGGACAATAAGGGGCGTAGGCGACTGCAGGTTTTCGTGGTTGCCTCGCTGGTGTTTTGGCTGCTGCTTTTGGCGGCAAACAGTCACCCGTTGGCGACGTTTGAGGACTGGTACACTGACAGCGCACGACATCCCTACTCCGCCAACCTGTTCACCAAAGTTGGCTTCTCCATCTTTGATACTTCACTGGGTGGACTCTCTAGCATGGATGATTCCTACTTCAAGTTCGTAACTTGGCCTGAGATGCCGCATTTGTATCCCGTGGGCAGTGTCTTTTTGTTCTTGCCTTTTGGGGCGTTGCTGGAAAACGGCGCGTCACAGGCGTTGGTTTTCAAGTTGGTGATGGCGGTTTTGCTTTTGTTTGCTCACGTGTGCTTGTACATGTTTTTGAAGCAGTTTTCACGGCTGGACGTAGAATTTGTTTTGAAAGCTGTGGGTGTTTACCTGTTTTATGTGGTGCTGGTTGTTTATGCGGCAAATGGCATGTTTGAAGCTGTGCCCTTGCTGTTTTTGCTGCTGGGTTTGGGTATGTTTTTGCAGGAACGCTACGACGTTTTCTTGCTGTTGGTGGCAGTTGCGGTGACTTTCAAGTATCAGGCGGGCATCTTTTTGTTTCCCTTAGTCTTTGTTGGGCTTGTTGGGCTCTTGCACAAAAACGCGCTTTCAAGCATTTTGAGAAGCAAGGTGCTCTGGGCAGCAGCAGGCTTAATTGTTGTTGATTTGTTTACTGCATATTTGAGTGCGCACTTCTTGCTTAGCGCGCGCCCAGAGCTGGTGTTAAACGGCGTGAACGCTTTTAGTCCCCACGCGCAAATTCCGTGGATGCTCCAAGCATTTGCTGTGCTCTTGTTTTTAGCAGCCACAACCGCCACCGCCCTTTACCTCTCAAACCAAAACCGCTTAGCCTCCCTGCTTGTCTTATTCTCTTTGGTGCCCTCCTTGACCATGCCCTACTTCCAATCATGGTACCTGTGCTTCTTCTTCGTGTACCCCCTGCTTCCCATGCAAAAACGCGCCCTCCAAGCAACCCTGCTGTGGGTAGCCTTTGCTGTTGTGGTGTTAGCGTTTGGCGGGGTAGCCTTCAACCCGCTTTACCTGCTCGACAACATCCGCCACGTCCTAAACCTCTAAGCTGCGGTTTGGGTGTAGGTGCCCAAAGAGCTTAATTGTTAATCTGCTAAAGTAACTCACGTGGTGGCGGAGAAAAATTGTCTTCTCGTGAATACGTTTACAAGCGTTTCTGCGATTTCTACCGTACCTCCAAGAACATTTTGCCGCCGCCCAGCGCATTTAACCAGCGCGAGTTTGGGTTTTTACTCTTCAAAGAACGTGTCATGGTACGCCACAAAAGCTTCGCCAACCACCAAGCGCTCTTATCATTTGCCAAAGACCGCATCCCCTCTGATGTCTACTACTCCTCCGCTTACTACGAAAACCCCGCCGCGTCCATGGAAAAAAAAGGGTGGCAAGGAGCCGACCTAGTTTTTGATATTGATGCTGACCACATCCCCACGAGCTGCAACAAAATCCACGACGCCTGGACATGCGCCAACGCCGAATGCGGTTTTAGCGGCAAAGGCATAACCCCTGAAGCGTGCCCCTTGTGTGGCGGCGTAAAGTTTGAGGTTAAAACTTGGGCATGCGAGCTTTGCATAGACACTACCCGTGATGAAACCCGCAAACTTTTAGATATGCTGCAAAACGATTTTGGCTTTGCTGAGCATGAGTTGCACACGTTTTTTTCAGGACACCGCGGCTACCATATTCACGTGGAGAGCGAAGCTGTCAAAGGCTTGGATGCTATGGCGCGCAAAGAAATCGTGGACTACGTTTCAGGTATCGGTTTGTCTTTGCCTGGGAAGGGCAAGCGTGGCGGGAAGGGAAAGCGAAAACCCGCGCCAGCGAAAGGGTTTGTTTTGAGTGATTATGGTTGGAATCGGCGTTTGAAGTTGGGTATGCGCCGTTTTTTGCAGACTGCGTCTAAGGAAGCTTTGGTGGAGCTTGGGTTGAAACGTAACGCGGAGGCTATTTTGAATAACAAGGACGCCATTTTGAAGCTTTGTGTAGAGAAGAATTTGTGGGACAGCATCAAAGGCGTTAGCGTGGAGAGTTGGAGCAAGCTTTTAGAGTACATAAAAACTCAAGAGGCGCCCCAAATCGACACTGTAGTTACCAGTGACATCCACCGCCTCATACGTGCCACAGGCACCCTGCACGGCAAAACCGGCATGCTCAAAGTCGAGTTCCCCATCAACGAGTTGGACAGTTTTGACCCGTTCGTGGGAGCAGTAGCTTTTAAAGAGGGCACCGCTAAAGTTTGGGTCTGGGATGCGCCGCAGTTTAGCCTGATGGGACAAACTTTTGGTCCCTTCAAAAACCAGGGTGTGGAGTTGCCTACGGCGGCTGCGGTGTTGCTTATCTGTAAGGGTAGAGCGAAGGTGCAAGAATAATGTATGATGAGCTTTACGCGGCGTGGCGCATAGAAGTTGAAGACACCGAACTAGATAGCTTGCCCTGCGATTTTTACACGCGACTAGCCGATTACCTGCGACGCATCAAAGAAGAACTCCAACTCACAGACCAAAAAGGCATCAAAACCCGCCTGCTCGACCACGAACTAGAAAACGCCCAAAGCATGGCGCAAGAACTTATCCTAACCCGCTACCGCAAAATCATAAAACGCCTCGCCGCAGGAAAAAAAATCCCCCCCGACTCACTGCCAACCCAAGAAGCCCAACTATGCAACGGCATAACCCCCTGCGCCTGCGAATACAACAAATTCGCCGCCACCATACTAAAAGGACACCTAACCAAACTTAGCGCTAAACCCGCACAGCAAGAAGAACCCCAAGCCACCTCCAACCGCGTCCTTTTACGCTTTGTAAAACCTGTACCCACCATCATCGGCTCCGACATGAAAAGCTACGGTCCCTTCATAGCCGAAGACGTCGCTGCGGTGCCCAAAGAAAACGCTAAAATTCTTGTTAAGCGTGGTCTTGCAAAGCCTGTTGAGCATGCGTAGCCCGCGGCGGTTTGGTTTTTCTGATTTTTCGCCACAGGTTTTGCGCAACCAAAATTATTAGCGGATACGCGACAATCCATGCGACGGCGTAGAGTGGTCCGTAGTAGAAGTGGAACATGTCTATGTTGCCGCCTTGCATGCCTATGAGGAAAATGTTGACGATTCGCAGGGCGTTTATGGTGTAGGTGACTGCGGCTCCGAAGATGAAGTAGCCGAGTTTGGCTTTCCATGAGAGGGGCATGCGTTTTAGGAATAGTAGTATGGTGACGGTGAATATGAGAAAGCTTTCGATGCCTGCGCAGGGCCACGCGACGGCGAAGGTTGCGGTGGTTGCGGGGTTGGCGGGGTCGGTGGCGGTTAGGTGGGGCATGCTGCCTTGCAAATCGCTTCCGACGTAGTTTATAGCTGTGGTGTATCCCATGAGGTTTAGTATGGCGGCTGCGTACGCGGTGGTGGTGGGCACTAAGATTTGAAATGGCGTGAACTGTCCGTAGGGGAATATGTTGTCGATTGTGTAGAGTGTTCCAACTATGATTAGGAAGAATATGGGTAAGGCGAGCGATTTTATGCCTTTGAACCCAAAAACTAGAAAGGCAACGGCGGCGAAAAGCCCCGCGAAGACTAGGTATTCTACTGAGAGGGGCATGGAGCTTGCCCATGTTATGTCGTTTTGGATTGACAAATCAGTTATGGCTTGGTTTAACCCAAAATAAAATGACCACGCCACGTACAGCACAGGCAAAACGGCGACAACTCCCAAAGCTACGGTTCGCACGGAAAACTTTGCAAACTTTTTTGGCTGCAGCTCCTCCCAACCCAAAAACAACTCCAAACAAACCAGCCAGATGAAAAACAGCTGAAACGTTCTGCCCTTCCACATCAACTCAAACGATGATGCATCTAAAAAGTACAGCCACAAAAACGCAGCAGCAAACACAACAACAGGCAAAAGCTTCAAAAACAAAACCCAGCGCGCCTCAAGCTTCCCCAAGATACCAACAACCATTAAGCTCTGCCCTTCACGTACCGTACCTACATACCACCGCGTCCATCTAAAAACAATTACGCAACCACCCCAAACCAACCAGCCCCACCAAAAACAGCAACCACACCTCAAAACCCTGCTTCTCACCACTCTATTAGGTTCCAAATTTTAATTGTATGCAGAAACGATAGGGGGAGGGGGGTCTGTGAGGTGAAATTTTTGTGTTTGGCTTGTTTTTTGCTGTGGGAAACTTGGGGTTTTGCTGGTTTGGTGTCGCAACGGTGGTGCTTGTACAATTTAACGATGAAACGTGACGGTAACGTTTATAACTCTAATTTCTCATTGCTAACCTTCGCGAAGCGGAAGTACAATGGGTCACCGAAAAACTCACGCTCCAAGACATGGTTCATTAGCTTATTTGCCTAGGCAACATTCTAAACGTCCAGTTGCTCGTATTCGTTACTGGCCAAAAGTTGATGCTGAAGCGCCTACTCTCTTGGGCTTTGTTGGTTACAAGGCAGGCATGACGTATGTTTTTGCCATTGAAGATAAGAAACGTTCTCCTAACTTTGGTAAAGAGGTCATGCGTGCTGCTACTATTCTTGAAACTCCTCCTATTCTCGTGTGTGGTATCCGTACATACACTAAGAACTTGTATGGGATGCAGCAGTTAACAGAGTGCTGGATGAAGAATCCTCCTGAACTGCTAGACCGCGCGCTTGTTCTCCCCGAAAGCTTCAACACCGAGGAGATGCTGCAGAAAATCCAAGATAACCTTGAGAAAACCGTGGCTGTACGCGCCATAATCGCTACTCAGCCATCTCAATCCAGCGTTCCACGCAAAAAACCTGAAATCACCGAAATCGAAATCGGCGGCGCAGACATCCCCAAACAGCTTGAATACGCCAAAAGCCTGCTGGGCAAAACCATAACCGCCGAAGAAATCTTCAAAACCGGACAATACATCGACATCGCCGCCATAACAACAGGCAAAGGCTACCAAGGCCCAGTCAAACGTTGGGGCGTAACCAAACTACAGCACAAAGGCCGCAAAACCAAACGTGGAATCGCCACTTTGGGTCCATGGAACCCCCACCACCTCATGTATTCTATCCCACGCGCTGGACAAATGGGTTACCACCAACGCATAGAATACAATAAACGCATACTCAAAATGGGCAGAGACGGCAGCGAAGTTAACGTTAAAGGCGGCTTCATACGCTACGGCGAAGTCCGGGCTCCTTACGTTGTAATCGAAGGCAGCGTTGCAGGCACAGAAAAACGTACTATCAAACTTCGGTTCCCCGCAAGACCCCCAACCGAAGCTCCCCAAGCACCCCCAGAAATCACTCACGTTTCGCTAGAATCTCCCCAAGGAAAATAATCGGTGAAAAACAATGCTAACTCAAAAAACCGCGCAAATCTTTGACCTCGAAGGCAATCCATCAGGGAAACTTAACCTGCCTTCAGTGTTCGAAACTCCACTGCGACCTGACGTAATCAAACGCGCAGTTCTCTCAATACAATCACACAGAATCCAGCCCCAAGGCAGAGACCCCCTAGCTGGAAAACGAACCACCGCAGAATCACGTGGAACCGGCATGGGCATAGCCAGAATTCCCCGCGTAAAAGGAGGCGGCGGAAGAGCCGCGTTTGCTCCTGGAACCGTCGGCGGCAGGCAAGCTCATCCACCCCGTGCACAAACAATAATCACCAAAGAACTTCCCAAAAAAGAGAAACGCCTCGCTTTGCTCTCAGCTATAGCGGCGACTTCTCAAAAAGAAACCGTGCAAGCCCGCGGACACAAAATCGACGACGTCCCCGAGTTTCCCTTGGTTGTAGCTGACTCTTTTGAAGAGTTAACCAAAACCAAAGAAGTCGAAGAGACCCTGTCAAACTTGGGCGTTATCTTGGACGTCCAACGTGTACGTGACAGCCGCAAAATCCGCGCAGGAAAAGGCAAGCACCGCGGCAGAAAAATGAAGCAAGCTGTTGGTCCGTTGATTGTGGTTTCACAAAACAAGGGCTTGATGGGAGCTGCAGGTAACCTGCCTGGCGTAGACGTCGTTGCGGTTGACAATCTTAATGCAGAGTTGTTGGCGCCTGGAACCCACCCTGGGCGATTGACCTTGTGGACAAACAGCGCCGTTGAGCAGCTTAGCACTCTTTACGAAAACGGAGAAGAAGCTTAATGGACGCCCACGAAGTCATCTACTACCCCCTCATGACTGAATCAGCCAGCTTAATGGTTGAAAAAGACAACAAACTCTTGTTCATCGTTAATTTGAAGGCAACAAAAGCTGACGTGAAAAAGGCAGTTGAAGAACTCTACGAAGTTAAAGCAGAAAAAATCACCATGCTCATAACTGCAAAGGGCATCAAAAAAGCCTTCGTCAAGCTAGCACCCGAACACCAAGCATCTGATGTTGCCATAAAACTTGGAATACTCTAAACTATCTGGAGATGTAATTAATGGGAAAAAGAATACGTGTTCAAAGACGCGGTCGCGGTGGCTCAACATACCAAGCCTCAACTCACAAAAGAGTAGCCCCCGCCCAGTATCCAGTGTTGGCGCCAAAAGAATCCTTTGAAACCTCAACCCCCGGCGTCATAACCTCACTCATGCACGACCCTGGAAGAGGCGCACCCCTTGCTTTAATCAAATTCGAAGACAACACTTCCTGTCACATAGTAACCCCCGAAGGTGCCTATGAAGGCCAGCAAATACAGCTAGGTGGAAACGCCCCTGCAGAAGTTGGCAACATTTTGCCTTTGGGCAAAGTCCCTGAAGGTACTTTAGTGTGCAATATTGAGCTTCGCCCTGGTGACCGCGGCAAACTAGCCAAGTCCTCAGGCGCCTACGCCATAGTCGTTGCACACACTCCCCAAGGCGCCATGATAAAGCTTCCTTCAGGTCGTACCCGATACATTAACGATTACTGCCTAGCCACTGTTGGCGTGGTTGCAGCTTCAGGACGCACTGAAAAACCGTTCCTAAAAGCAGGCGAAAAATTCCACCTCATGAAAGCCAAGGGTCACAAGTACCCACGCACCAGAGGACGCGCCATGATCTCTGCTGTACACCCCTACGGAAGCAGCAAACGCAGCGCACGCAAAGTAACCACCACTTCACACGGTGCACCCCCAGGACAAAAAGTCGGTTTGATTGCCGCTCGAGGTGCTGGGCAGAAAAAGAAACGGGCTATGCGTTAGGAAAGCGTTATAGCATAAAAAATGGAATGAGTTGAAAAATATGCGAAAAGAATTCCTGTACCGCGGTCATGCGCTTGAGACTTTGCAGGGCATGTCTATGGATGAGTTCATTAACTTGCTTCCTTCAAGGCAGCGCCGTAGCTTGCAGCGTGGTTTAACCCCTGAACAGCGTATACTGCTTGAGAAGCTGCGTGCAGCCAAAGAATCCCAAAAAGCAGGCAAAGAAGTCACCGTCAAGACTCACGTGCGCGACATGATTGTCTTGCCCGAGATGGTAGGCGTCAAAGTACATGTTCACAATGGCAAAGAATTTGTAGCCGTAGAAATCAAACCCGAAATGATTGGTCACTACATAGGTGAATTTGCTATAACAAACAGGCCAGTTCGTCATGGAACTCCTGGTATTGGTGCATCTCGTTCATCAATGTATGTGCCGCTGAAGTAACACAGTTAAGCAGGTAGAAAGCATGCAAGTTAAAATAGTCTCCAAGAAAGAAAATCCTCTTATGAAGCGTAAAGAGGTAAAGTTTGAGGTAGACCATGTTCAGGGTAAGACTCCTGAACGTTTGGCTATTAAGCGTTCACTTGCCGTTGAGCTTCAGGTAGCTGAAAACTTGGTTTTCGTCAAAAACATGAAAACCATGACAGGCACAGGAACCGCTGTTGGCGTAGCAAACGCATACCAAACCGAGGAATACGCAAAATACATTGAACCTGACTACATCATCAAACGAAACACTGAGAAACCAAAGGAAGAGGCGCAAGAGTAATGTCCAAAAAACCAGGAAAACCCCAACAGAAAGGCGGCGACAAACCTGCTGCTAAAGCTGCAAAAAACAAAGGCGGCGACAGCGTAAGCGTCCTATACAAGATTGAAGGCGACAAAGTAACTAGGCAACGTCCAACGTGCGAACGCTGTGGACCTGGCTATTTCATGGCTGACCACCACGACCGTTACACCTGCGGTCACTGCGGCTTCACAAGGTACAAGCGTGCATAATTATAGCGCACTCTTAAATCCTAGTGCGGCTTGATATTTCTTTGTTGGTGTGCCATGATAAAGGTCAACGTTGCCATAACGAATGTTTCCGCTGAACGTTTTTGGGATGTTAGAAAGCCTGTTCCCAACATACAGATAAGCACTAACATCAATGTTATCAGCATGGAAAAAAAGTCTGAAGGCTCTCTTGAAGTGCCTTTTGTTTTAACCATAAATTATAATCCTTCTGTCTCGCAGTTAAGCCTCAAAGGCAGCGCATACGTACAAGGAGACAACAAAGAAATCAACGAAGTCCTCCAAAGCTACGAACAGAAAAAACCCCCACCACCAATTATACTCCAATCAATATCAAACGTCGTCTTCGTAGAATCCGTCCTAATCTCACGCATAATCGGCGTCCCCCCACCAATTCCCCTACCTATGATTCCCAACGCAAAAAAGCCTGACGCAAAACCCGACACAAGCGACTACAGCCGATAAACCTGCCTACCGCTTTTCCTTTTTACTCTACGATTTCTTCTTTTTTCATTTCATCCAAAATCTTTTTGGCTTGGCTTTGCTTTTCCGTGTTGACCTTCACGACAACTATGCCCTCGTAGGGTTGCCCATAAACTATCAAAGCACCTTCAGGCGCGTGCAAAGTCGCAACGATTGTTAACAGGTCTTCTTCGCCGTCTACAACTATGTGCGTTTGCGCGTTGTTTTCGAGGGCTTTTTGTATGGTGGTTATGGCTTCTTGGGTTATGGTTCCTTGGGGGTTTTTGATTTGGACGGCTTGTTTGTCTGGGAAACTTTGCGGCGGTACGGTTTGCCTTAGGTTCTTGTTGTCTGTTATGGCTATGTTGGTTTTTATGGCGTGAACGTGCAGGTTCTCTGAGACTACATCGCCTACGGCTATAATCATGGGGGGCTTTTCTGTTTCGATTATTTCTTCAAGTTGTATCATGGTTTGAGCAAAGCTGCCTTGGATTACTGCTCCAAAAGGTTCCTTAAGTTTTGCCCGAAGTTCCTTGGTGAGGCTGTAGGTGATGGTCATGTTCGTGCACGCCCTTACTGATTGCTAAGTTCCACTAGAACCATTTTGTACTGGATATAAATTATGCCTAAACCCGCCGCCAAAAAGATGCGCGGAGGGGGGTTTTATCGGACTTTTAGTGCGTAGCGGCCTTTTTCTTTGATGTTCATGGCTTTTCCAACGGCAGAGTTTTCGGGGGTGAAGACGATGACTATGCCGCCGTAATCTTCGCTTAGGCTTGTGGATTTGCATTTGGGGCAAACGTTTTCTTTGGTTATGAAGTGGCAGTTAGAGCATGCTTTTTCGTTCATTTACTTCTCCTTCTTTTGTTTGTCGTCTTTTTTGTCTGCGGCGTCTTCGGCTACGGGTTCTGGTTCTTTTAGCCATTCAAGTTTGCCAAGGCTGGGTTGTCTTGCGGTTACTCCGATTTTGCCTGAGCTGCCTGCTCTGCCCAACGAAACCGCGGTGATTCTTACTCGCACATGATCGCCTGTAGTTAGTCTGCGTTTAGTTTCCTTTCCCAATAAAACGCCTTGTTTTTCGTCGTAAGAAATGAAATCGTCCATAAGCTGTGAAACGTGCAGCAACGCGTCCACTGGACCAATACGCACGAACGCTCCAAAATCTGCGATTTCCACAACATCTCCCTCAACAACTTCTTGGATAATCGGGTAAAATGCTAGCAGGGAAAAGTTTACTTTGTGGTATGTTGCGCCATCGCCGGGGATTATTTTTCCAATTGGGCTGACTTTTACTTTTGTTACGGCTATGACGTAGCCTAATTCTTCGTCTACGATGCCTTCGTATTTTGCTCTGACTTGTTCTCTCCCCACAGCTTCAAGGGGGTTGCCAAAGGTTTCTGGAGGAATACGGATGGTATCTTGTAACGTGGTGAGTTTAAACATGTGTTATGTCATCCCGTCGATGTCTAGACGCGATTTTGCTCTCACATAAATCACTGGCAGACTTATATCTCTTAGCATTCCTTTTAACTGTTTGTCGTTGGTGAATACTGGAGCGCCCCATTTCTTTGCAATTCTTAGAATCGACTCATCTGTTTGTTCCCCCCGCTTTTGCTTCACCTCAACATACGTGCACCTCGCGGCAAGACTCAACGCAAACGTGGCATACTTTTGGGTTTTAACCGACTTTTTCTGCGACAGCATCTCTAACTCTTTTTTCACAGGCGAGATTAAAACTAACTCAAAGTTTCTGTTCAGCACACGTTCAAGCTCTGCGAAAATATCAATCCTAAACTCTAAAGGCGCAAACAGTGCATTCGAATCCACAATCACCCAAAGCTTTGGTTTCTTAATGCCTGTTTCGTTTGTCATTGACTGCTGCCACCTTATTTGCTACTTCTACTTTCCAGCCTGGAGCATTTAAAACTGTCCACCCCCGTTTGTTTGGCGGGAGTTGATTGATTGCTCAAGAATTCCTGTTTAGTTTGGACTTTCGTTTTGTTTTTCGGGTTGTTTTGCTTGAAATTTCAAGTTTGTTGCTGTTTTGTTTGCTGTGTATTTTAGAATCACTTTTAAACCTTCAGCTTATAGAGTAAATTGTTCCTGTAGTCTACCTGGGTGAAGGGGAAAATTATGCTAAATGAGAAGTCTTGTGGAGCTGTGGTTTACCGAAGAAATCCTGAATTAACTTATCTGCTGCTTCAGTACGGGGCTGGGCACTGGGACTTTGTGAAAGGCAACGTCGAAGCAGGTGAAACTGAAAAAGAAACCGTGGTGCGCGAATTAGCAGAAGAAACAGGCATAACCGACGCCACATTTATCGCGGATTTTAAAGAACCCATAAGTTACTTCTACAAACGCCAAGGCAGCACAGTGTACAAAGAAGTTATTTTTTACCTTATGGAGACCCAAACCAGCCAAGTCACGTTATCTTTTGAGCATAAAGATTTTTGTTGGTTGCCCTATGACCAAGCTATGGAGCAGTTGACTTTTAAGAACGCCCGTAACGTTTTGCAAAAAGCCGACTGGTTCTTAAAAATTTCTTCTTAGCTTTTGCTGCTTGGGTCGTCGACTATTAATCCGTAACCGATAAGTCTCCATCGGGACGTTATTTTTCTGCTTATGGCTACTCGAGAACCTGGCAAAACACACACTGGTCTGCTTAGTTTAACTTTGATGGTGTCGCCTTTGGCAGCGGTTACTTTTCCAACGTTCACGGCGGCTCCAACGTGCAACAGCAACGCTTCGTCTAAGTTAATTTTCTCAACTTTAAGCTGGTCCTTGGTTCCCACTGCACGCTCCAACACATGAGTCTCCAACGTCAACTCCGTCAACGTCGGCGGCAACATGTCCTTTTTGCCCGCAACGTTTCCCGTTAAACCATCAGCTTTTGAATATGACGGATCCAAACAGGTGCCTACGCCAACAAGTCCGCCGCAGGTAGCCTCGTTTACCTGATCATCGCCCGCTTGCAAACTCGTAATCTCACTAATTAGCGGGTCATAAACGGTTTTGCCATGACGCTCTGTCATGATTCCCGGGCGAATTTCGATGTCCTCGCCTACAACAAATTTGCCCTGTGCTATGGTTCCGCCTACAATGCCGCCGTCCATTTCGTCTATTTCGGTTCCGGGCTTGTTTACGTCAAAGCTGCGGATGATATACATGAAGGGCGGTTTGGTTTCGTCTCTTTTTGGGGTGGGTATGATTTCTTGGATGGCGTTTAACATAACATCGGTGTTGATTTCGCGTTGAGCGGAGATGGGGATGATGGGTGCGTTTTCGGCGACGGTGCCTTTGACGAACCGTTTGATTTCATTGTAGCTCTCTACCGCTCGTTTTTTGTCTACGATGTCAATTTTGTTTTGCACAATAATGATGTTTTTTATGCCGCTAACTTCTGCTGCCGCCAAGTGTTCTCGGGTTTGAGGTTGGGGGCAGGGTTCATCAGCTGCGATAACTAGTATGGCTCCGTCCATGATGGCTGCGCCTGAAAGCATAGTTGCCATCAACGCTTCGTGCCCTGGGGCGTCAACAAAGCTTATGGCGCGGTCAAACTCTGCTTTTCCGCCGCATTTCTTGCAGACGGGCTTTATGGAGTAGTTGCCTGGGGCTTCGCATTTGGGACACTTGTAAATGGGCAAATCAGCATAGCCGATTTTGATGGTGATGCCTCTTTTTAGTTCTTCACTGTGGCGTGACGCCCAAACACCTGTCAAAGACTGGATCAAAGTAGTTTTTCCGTGGTCTACGTGCCCTATGGTGCCGACGTTGACTTCTGGCTGCTTTAGAATCGCTTTTTCATCACTCATTTGCATTCACAAGTACCTGTTGGATTGTTGAGAGACTAAAAATGATAGAAGTTAATAAGGGTGCCCATTATGCGGGGGCTTCGGGCTTTGCTTCTTCAGGTTTGGCTGCTGCTTTGGCTTCTTTGGGCTTGTTTGGCTTCTCGACAATCTTTGCGTTTATCTGCACAATCTCGTCAGTTATGATGTTGCCGCGAACAGCTTTGCGTCTTCGTTGCCCATCACGTTTAGGCTTAAAACCAACGCCGCCTGCCAAAACAACTTTCCTTCTTACTCCACCATGAACATTAGGACGAATGGGTACACCATCACTATCCGACCCGCCTTGTATACGCAGTTTATGAGCTGGCAAATCCACAACGGATCCATCAACGATCTCGCCGATTCTTTTGCCAATGAACGGTACTGCACGGGCTTCCTCAACTTCAATTGCTTTTGAGGTGCCATCTTCAGGGTCAGACACTATCACTTTGAACTTCGCCATATATTACGAACACTCCAGCGCAGTAGGAAAGCGAACATCTCTCTATTAAGGATTTATGAATGCACCTAAAATTCTTCCAAAAAACCCTGCCTTTTCCACAGGTTCCCAGCCCCAAACCTGCGAACTTTACACAAACCTTTGCCCTGTTTTGACAGGAACACGCAAAATCGCTTCTCACAGAAGGTTTAGCAGCTAAAAACCGTGCATTTTGCCTGCTTGGCGTGCAAACAAAAGAAAGAAAAGAAGAAAGGAGTTGGGGATGGGTTTATTCTACGTGGACTCTGAAGAGGTCTACGTCTTCGCGCATGTTTTGTGTGAGTTCGAGGAAGTCTCGTACTGCGCGTTCGGTGTCTTTGGATTGGGTGACGTATCTGCCGACGATGAGTATGTCTGCGCCTTGGGCTAGGGCTTCTTTGGCTGTTTCGGGTACGATGCCGCCTGCGACTGCTATGAGGAATTTTTTGTCGCTGAATGCTTCGCGTATGAGTTTTATGCGTTCCAACCCGCAGGATCTGCCTGTTTCTTGGTCAATGCCGCGGTGCAGTATGACGACGTCGGGGAAGTTCTTTAGCGACTTGAGTTTGACTAGTACGTCTTCGACGTTGAGCATGTCGATTATGGCGTAGATTCCTAATCGTTTGGCTTCGTGAACAAACGAGTCCAAAGTTTCTGGTGGGGCAAGCCCGGCTGCGACGACGGCATCAGCGGTGTCCTCATAAGCGATGTCTGCTTCGACTTTTCCTACGTCTAAGGTTTTGAGGTCTGCGACCATGAAGGCGTCTTTGGCGGTTTGGCGTAAATCGTTTATGACGCGGGTTCCGTAGCGTTTAATCAGGGGCGTGCCGACTTCGATTATGATGCGGTCGCTTCCAGGCAACTGTGAGAGTATGCGTTTGGCGCCCTCAAGTGATGGTGCGTCAAGGGAAATTTGTAGGTATGGGGGTCTCCATAGGCGCGGAACTTTGAAGCCCATGATTGGGTGTTTGGCGCGGTCTTTGTCGTAGTTGATTTTCTCTATGGTGGGGTACTTCTTTAGCGCTCTTTGCAGTGCCATCTTTGTTGCGCCGTAGTTGTACTGGTAGATTCTGCGGAAATCTGCGGCTTGTGGGTGTATGAAGACGCTGCAGATTATGACCCAGTCGTCGACTTTGTCTGCGGGAACTACGCCTTCTTCCACAGAGTCTGCAACGGCTTTGGCGACGGCGGCTTGGGCGGGACCAAAAATCTTCCCCGTGTCCGCCATGTTTTTGACGGTGACTTTGGGTACGATGAGTGTGTGAGGTTTAGGAGGCAAGTTAGGTCGGATAACAGCGAGCAGGGGGGTGTGTCCTGCGGAGAGGTTTGTCATGCCCTGAGCGAATGCCTGACCGACAGGTCCAGTTTTGTCGCCTATCATCAAGTCAATGTGGGCAACTTCGTTTCCTTCGCCAACTAAGGCTTCGCCAATAAGATACGTGTTTGAGAGGTCTTCAAAGCCGTAGTCATCTGCAATGGGCATTTGGTCAAGGATTTCTTTGAAGTCCACGCTAAAGTCTTTCATCCAAGTATAGAGGGTGTCGCGGTGGATGTTTAGAACTTTGGCGGTTCCGCTAATTGTCGGTTTTGTCGGTTTACCCTTCAACGTGGCTTCTTTTTTCGCTGCTTCTGATAATACTTTTATGAGTTCTTCTCGTGATTCAGGTTTTTTAGTGTCAATACCCGACATGCATTAATGTCTCCGCCCTCAGGGTGTCCGCCCGCGTATATAAGAGTGTCGGGTAAACACGGTCTAGCCGCTATGACAGCGTTCAGGTTTTGCAGGGTTTTGTCGGACACGCCCTTCTGAGGGTTTACAGGTAGCTCTATATATGCTGCTGAAGTACCTTTTTTAGAAATCTTGCAGGAGCCTTAACTCATGTCGCGAAACGACTGCGTATTCACCGTTTCCATCTTGCTAGGCATCATACTTTTCCTTTACGGCGCCAACGCCTATGACCCCATTGTGGGGTGGCTGGGAGTTTTTCTTCTGGTCGGCGGCGTCGTAGCCTTCGTTGGCTTTTACCTATACGACGCTGTATTCAAAGGCAAAACCACGCCACTCAGCAACCATAAAGACTGCAAAACTTTTCCTGCAAATACCCCATGTACCGCTCCACTGATATTGGCGTTTGAACAATTTTTTGTATGAGGTCAGTTGGGTCGTAAAGGTTCGCGTAGCTGTAGACATTGCTTTTTAGCCAGCTGCTAACGGGTTTTAAGTCGCCCTTCTCGACGCTGCTTTCCCAATCTGGCACCTGCTTTTGTAGCGCGCCCAAGATTTGTCCGCTGTAGATGTTGCCCAAAGCGTAAGTGGGGAAGTACCCATACAAGCCGCTTGCCCAATGCGTATCTTGCATAACGCCTTCAGCGTCATTTTGCACCTCAACACCCAGCAAGTCCTTGTATTTTTGGTTCCAAACCTGCGGCAACTCTGCCACATCTACTTTATCCGAGAACAAATCCTGCTCAATTTGGAAGCGTATAATCACGTGCAGGTTGTAGGTGACTTCGTCGGCTTCGATGCGTATTTTGGAGGGCGCAACCGCGTTTACTGCGTGCACAAACTCTTCCAAACCTGCGTTGGCAAGGCTGGGAGCTTTCTGTTTTAGTTTGGGGAACATAAATGTCCAGAAGGGTTTGGAGCGTCCGATGATGTTTTCGTAGAAGCGTGATTGGGATTCGTGAAAGCCCATGCTGCATGCTGCGCCTACGGGTTGATACTTCCACTGCTGGGGTAGTCCCTGCTCATAAAGTGCATGTCCTGCCTCATGCAGCGTGCTAAAGATGGAGCTGGCGAATTTGTCTTCGTAGTAATGGGTGGTTATGCGCACGTCATCGTAGTAGCCTGTGGTGAAGGGATGCTCGGTTTCGTCGAGTCTGCCCGCCGATGCTGGGGAGGTGGTGTCGTAGCCAAGAGTCTGCATAAAAAGTTGGGCAATTTGCTTCTGGTTTTGGGTGGGGACTTTGTGTTTGAGGCTCTCTGGGTTGGGCTGCTTGGGCGCGCTTTGAATCTGCGAGATGAGCTTTTTGAGTTCCCTTTGTAGCTTTTCGAAAACTTGGTTTATAGTGGTCGCCTGTGTTTTGGGTTCGTAAATGTCGATGAGAGCATCGTAGGCGGTTTTGGTCTGTTTAACCTCTTTGAGTATTTGGGCGCCTTGTTTGCTTAGCTCGACGAGTTTTTCCAGTTCAGGCTTAAACAACGCGAAATCTTTGGCGGCTTTGGCTTTTTTCCACACATTAATAGTCAAGGCCTGCTGCTTGGCAAGCTTCGCAACCAACTCACTAGGCAACGCGGTTTGCTCGTTATAGTTCTTCTTGATAAGCTCCACATTACGCTTCTCAACTGCCCCCAAGTTTTCGTAGCTACTGTTTTTGAGTATATCTTCAAGAAGCTTTCCCGTCTTAGGCGAAGTGCTCAATTTGTGACTGATTTGGCTAAGCAAAGCCAACTGCTCACTACGCAACTCCACCGCCCGCGGAGGCATCATAGTTTCCATATCCCAACTCACAAGCGCCTCCACCGAACCCAAAACAACCACTTCACGATTCCGCGCCAAAAGCCGCTTATAATCCAACTCTAAACCAGACGACATAAACAAACTCATCCCATACAACCAACCTGTGTCGGCGCCTTCATTTATGGCTTTGCAACCCCAACCAAACAGCTTCAGACCACTGCCCGCGTCCACTTTTCCTTCAAAACATAGACCCCCTCCCCCTTTCTGCATAGAATTAATATTTGTATCCAAATAGGTTGGCGCTGGGGTGGTTTTGCGCGTAAACGTTTTATGGATTTGCATCTATACTTTGGGGTATGTCGGATAAGAAGGAAGATAGAAGCACGTGGGCTATTGGCGGCGGCGTGATTGCGGGTTTGGGTGTTGGTTTTTTCTTTTTGCCTAATACGATGGCGTTTGTTGGCTCCATGATGCTGGGTTTGGGAATTGGTCTTATCGTGACCGCGTTAGCTTCACGCAAACACTAACCTGCCGTTTTTCTTTGCCGCGCAATCCTAGCAAACTCGTTTTTAAGTGTGTTTTTGTTTGTCTGCGTTGGGTGGAATGCTTTTAAGTTTTTTAGGGCATATTTTGGTTGTGAATGTTTATGAATTCTGTACTTGAAGCCATAAAGAACAGGCGCTCGGTTAGACTCTACGAATCAAAACCCGTTCCCAAAGATGTTCTCAAAGCAATCATTGAAGCGGGGAACCAAGCTCCTTTCACGTCCATGACGCGCGCTCAACCTTGGCGTTTTGTTGTTGTCGAAAACCCCGAGTTTAGGCAAAAACTTTTCGAAACTGCCTTTCCTGTCTGGAAACAATCCATCGAAGGCATGAAACAAGTTGCCCCTGACCTCTACGAAATGGCTATGAGCATACATGACGCTTTAGATGAACCCAAAGACCCCGTTTACTACTCTGCCCCTGCCATTGTCTTTGTTATAGGTCCTGAAGGCAGCGCCGTGAGTTGTGCACTTGCCTGTGAGAACATGATGATAGCCGCCCAATCCTTAGGCGTGGGAAGCTGCTACGTCGGCTTTGGCGCGATGGTCAAAGCAAACCCCGAAGTTGCCTCTGAGTTTGAACTAAAAGAAAAAGAAGAAATCCACGGTCCCATACTGCTCGGGTACCCCAAAGCAAACCCCAACCCCGCCCAAGCCAGCGCTTTTGAAGCCATCCAACCAAACAAACAAAACCCCACAACCAAATGGGTCTAATCCCGCCTTTTCTTTTTTGCCTGATTTTTGCTGTATCCAAAATCACCTGCTTCGTAGACCTTGTGGTGACTTTGGTGGTTAGTGGATGCTGGTTGTATGATCCCATGGACAACCGTTCTGATGCTCACGTTCTCAGCGTTAACCCCCTTCTGCATACGATAACTTTCTCTTGATTGTCAGTTTAGTTTTCAATGTTTTGACGGTTTGGTATGCTTGGACTTGGGTCTAACCCTTTCTGAGCGCAAACTGTTATTACCTCTGTTGGGCTCTTTTGTGTTTATGCTTATGAAGGCTGTTGAGTGGACACGGTACGGTGCTCCTGATGTTCTCAAGCTTGCCGAGGTGGAAAAGCCTGTGCCTAAAGCTGGTGAGGTTCTGGTTAAGGTGCATGCGACATCAGTGACTGCGGGGGAATGCGAAATGCGCAGTTTCAAAGTCCGCGGCTTATTCTGGTTGCCCCTGAGGCTGTGGCTAGGTATATTTAAGCCCCGAAAGAAGCTGCTTGGGCAAGAATTCGCAGGCGAAATCGAAGCAGTCGGGACAAGCATCACACAATTCAAACCTGGCCAGCGGGTCTTTGGAACTACAGGGATAAACTTTGGCGCGTATGCCCAGTACCTTTGCGTACCCGAAAAGGCAGGCGACGGCGTAGTGGCTACGATGCCCAAGAATTTGAGTTTTGAACAAGCCGCCCCTGTCCCCGTAGCGGGTCTTGAAGCCCTGCACTTTCTAAGAACCGCCAACATCCAGCAGGGACAACAAATTCTCATCGTGGGTTCAGGCGGAAGCATCGGCACCTACGCATTGCAACTAGCCAAACACTACGGCGCAACGGTCACAGCCGTGGATAGCACCCAAAAACTAGACATGCTACGCGAATTAGGCGCCGACTTGGTAGTTGACTACACCAAAGAAGACTACCTCCAAACAGGAAAAACCTACGACGCCATCCTTGACGTAGTGGGCAAAGCATCTTTCTCCCGTGCCATAAACACCCTAAAACCTAAGGGGCATTTGCTTTTGGCTAATCCTGGGCTCTTGGATATGCTTAGAGGTTCGTGGGTTTCAGCGACAAGTGGCAAGACAGTGGTAGCGAAAACTGCAGCTTCAACAACAGAGGACCTGCTTTTCCTCAACGACTTAATTGAAACTGGAAAGCTCAAACCCATCATCGACCGCACCTACACGTTAGAGCAAACAGCAGAAGCCCACAAATACGCCGAGACAGGAGACAAAAAAGGCAACATCGTCATAACCGTACCGCACTGAAGCGTTTGCTCCGAAAGTGGGCTGTGTGGCTTTTGTGTGCTAGAGCTAATTAGTTGGGTTGGTCTATGTTTAGGTTGAAACAGGGTGTTGTTGTGGGGTCTTTGGTTGTTGTGTATTCTTATCATCACCATAGCACTGAGAAAATCGCAGAGGTTTTTGCGCAGGTTCTTGGCTGCGAAGTGAAGACGCCTTCCCAAGTAGACCCCAGAGGGCTTGGAAAGTTTGGTTTGCTGGGTTTTGGAGCGGGCATAGAAAGCGGCAAACACTACAAGCCCCTGCTTGACTTAGCCGATAAACTACCTCCTGCAGCTGAGAACCAAAAAGTTTTCCTTTTTTCAACCGCTGGTATTACAAGCGAAAAGAAACTCAAAAAAGACCACCGCGCGCTTAGGGAGAAACTTCAAGCCAAAGGCTACGTGGTCGTGGACGAATTTCAGTGCAAGGGCTACAACACGAATAGTTTTCTAAAGTTCGTGGGCGGCATGAACAGGGGTAGACCTAACGAGGAAGACCTCCAAAACGCCCAAGAATTCGCTTTAAACCTAAAACAGAACCTGTAGCGAAAGTTTGGGCTGCTATTTGGTTTCTTCTGATTCAACTCCGTTTTGCATGTGGATGGCGAATTTGCATTCTTGAGCGCCTGATATAGCTGACTGTAGCAGGTCAACTTTTACGGGTTTGTCCAAAACGGCTCCCCAATATTTTTCTACAAAGCCTTTGGCGCAGTTGCAGTAAGTGATGGATGCGGTTTCTTCTATCGGGAGCTCGCGAAATACGCTGCAGTAGCACCTCATGGGTCGAGTAAACGACTGGGGAGTGTACGATAAGTACAAGACGTCGCCTTCTTTGCTGAGTTTGGTTCCCGCCATAGGGTTTTTCTGTTCAGCTTCCAAAAACTCTTCGATGTTTTCGTATTTATCACGTTTAGCAATGGCACGCTCTATTGCCCTGCGGTTTCGGTTCGCGCAGTTGTAGCCGCATTTTTGCATGATTTCATTTCGGGTTTCCTCATCAACTAGTGAATCTAACCTGTCAACAGCTTCCTTGCCCCACATCGCAGCCTTCTTCTTGGCGGTTCTCACTGTAATATCCGCGCTACCCTCCATAACCTGCTCTGCGACTTCCTTGCCCGCAGCTTGCTCAATGCATTTCTCCATCTCAACTAACATTTTACGCATACTAACAACCCTGCAAAACTTAACTAAACTACATACATATACCCCGCCTGCTCATATAAGCATTGTTTTACACATACCCTTTTCAGCTCAAAGGCATCTTTTGCTGTTTTGGCGGCTGTAGTTTGCTGTTTATGCGCTCTTCACAGTAGATTTTAGCAATTTTTAATAGAACCTGCGCGCTAAAAGGGAAACGGGAGCGAACCTAAATGCTGTTTGGACACAAAAACAAACTGCAAGTAGACCTAGGCGAGTTAAACGACCAAAAACCCCTGCTCCAAACATTCTTGCAGTCAAACCTCAAAACAACCATAACAGACGCAGGCACAAACAAACTAACCATCAATTCAGACGCCCTACCCCCGCAAGAGCTCCAAAGAATAGTAACCAAGTTCATTTACAAACGAAACCTAAACACCAAATACTACGCCTCAACCAAAGGCAACACCATCAAAATCACACCCTTCAAAAACGCCAAAAAACCCGAAAAACCAAACAAAAACCCCACCCCACCAAAATTCGCCCACGGCTTCTAACCTCACACGTTATGTAGCCCTCTTTGGTTGATTAGCTGGAATAATAGAAACAGAACTTACGCAAAACGGATTTTCCCGTGCTGTCGAACTAATGAGTTTTGTTTTGTTCTGTCCGCTCATAATAACTTGGGCAGTACTTTCAAACCTTAGTTGTTTCCCTAATGCATTATTCTTTTTTCTTTATGCTATATGGAACCGCAAATAACGGTCTTTTTTCTTTGACACTAATTTCAATTAACTTTCTAGTACCGTATAAGTCAAGCCAGCGGATGGCGTCCAGGTCTTCTTTAAGATGCGCGTTTATTTCTGCATATTTTCCTTTTGGGTAAAGTTCACGTATTATGCCACCATCCCCCTTATGGGCTGGTGGATTTAAGTGAAGCATTTCAGCTGTGGCAATTATGTTGTCGAGTGTTGCTCTTTTGAATGTGTTCCCGTTTGCTGCCAAAAGCTGTTGTGCATGGTCAATTGTTATGCAATCATGCCACATCTTTGTTGCTTTGTTAAGACTCATTAAAGAGTTTTGGGTACATCTTGCAATAAGTAATGGAATATCAAAGCGTAGGATACCAAACCCAATTATTAAAGTGAATTTATGACTTGAGATCACTTCTTTGATTACAGTGTTAATTTTTGTCACAATTTGGCATTCATTCAAGCCATCCCATTCACTTATGAAAACCGGCTTAATTTGTTCTTTTAAGCTATCTTCGTGGTATATAGTTTCATCAATCAACAGCCCTGCTGAGACTATTTTTTCGTCAACAAAAGCATTTTCTTTTTTACTCCGATAAGTTTCCAAGTCAAGATAGATTCTGGCGATTTTCAACATCTTCTTTTCACAACTCGGTTTTTGTTCGAGAATTTTCATCCGACTGGTTTCTGTTGGCATATTTCATAGTAAAAACCAGTTAATATGCAGATTACGAACAAGTAGTTTTAAAACGGTAAAAATTATGCAATTGCCGAGTTTTCCGTAACCTTCAAGCTAAACTAAAATGTCGAGTGAAGTTGGTGCTCCGGCCGGGATTCGAACCCGGGTCTTCGGCTCGAAAGGCCGGAATACTTGACCGGACTATACTACCGGAGCGCGCCCCTGTTTTGGTGGAGCATCTGTTTGAATGAGTTTTGGTATGAATAAACTTTGCCCTTGTTTTGGGTGTTTGTGGCTTTATTTGGGTGGTTTTTCGTTTTTGAATAGGTGGGCGGTGATTTGTTCGACGAGTTTAGTTGTGGTTTGGGTTTTTTCTTGGAGGTGGTTGATTTCTTGTTGTAGGTTGGTGACTTTGGTTTGCAGGTCGTTGGATAGGATTTTGCCTTCTATGCGGTTGGCTGAGCGGAACATCATGATCATTTTGAATACGTCGGATATGGCTTTTTCTTGTTCTTGTGTGGTGGCGGGTTTGGTTCCTGCGCATATGGAGAGCAAGTCGATGTAGTGTTCCTTGATTTTAAGCTCCGCGTTTACGGAGGGGTCTTTGGGGAAGGGCACCGCCATGGATAAGGGGGTTTGTTTGCTGAGTTCTGCGGCAGTGGGGAAACGGATGATTATGTCGCCTCGCAGCCAGGACGCAACAAATTCGGTCACAAAACGTTTGATGTCTTTTTGGGTGAACAACGTAGTGGGTTCTGGTTCATTTCTTGACCTGCGCACCCTGACCTTGAAGGGTTCTTCAACCTTCGCCGCCGCCGATGGAGCTACCGCCGTTGCTGTTGGGGTATCTTTTTTTGTGCGCCTTCGCGTCCTGCTTGAAGTTTTGCGTTTTGCCGTTCCCGCCATACCAATCACAAATCCAATTTCTAACCTAACATGGGTTTTGCTAATATGAAATTTTTGCTGTTACGGGTATTTTTCCAAGAACCTTTGAGGTTGCTTTTTCCACTTTTGCGCGGTTCTCCGCGTCGGTGTATACTCGCAGTATGTTGATGAAGCCCTTGAGGGTTTCGAAAATCTTTGAAATCTCACTCATCCGATACAGGGCTTTGGAGCTGGACTGCGCCTTGCTAAACACGGGAATCTCCATTTTCTCCATCAACGCCGAATGATGATACGGAACCGACGGCACCGTAGGCACATCAATAACCACTGCGTCCAATTCTACGCCTGCTGCCTGGGCAATTTCTGTTTGCACCTGCTGCCGATACGAGTCACGGCTAAAAATGTTGGATACCATGGTGTCTTTATCGTAGAAAGTGCGTTCGTACGCGCATTTTAGCATCCGCCGCCGCTCCAAATCCTCGATAACGGGCTTTGATTTTTCGCATTTACGCAGAGCCGCCCAGACGGTGTAATCATCCATCGCCAAGTACTCCTCAGGCTCCTTAAACGCGGTCAACCCCAACTCGTCGTTTGCCTTCTCCATAGCCATAGCCAACATAATCTGCGCTACCCTGCCCACACGGTGGAAGTAGATGCTTTTGAACGACTCAATACGCGCAATTATGAATGCCTCCAACGCCGACAATGCGCCTAACTCAACCGCCAAGTTCTCGCCCAAAACATCCAACGCGTGAATTAGCCTAAACACGTCAATAAAACCGTACTCGGCGCCCGTGTGGAACGTGTCTCGTACGATGAAATCTTGTTTATCCACGTCTACGGCGCTGCTAATTACCTGGTCCAAAAACGCCCTGCCAGGTTTGTGTAGTTTTCCTACGGCAAGCTCTGAAACCTCCTGTGCGCTGTAGCCTAGTTTGGATAGTTGGTCAGCTACTTCGCTTTTCTCCACAATCCACGAGGTCAAATCTTCATGGGTTTTGTCCAAGTGGCGAGTGAGCAGGTGCTCGAACACGTGCGAGAATGGGCCATGCCCTACGTCGTGTAGTAACGCAGCTATTCGAGTCATGTCAGCTTCTTCGTCGCTAACTACACTGCTGATGTTGGGGTTTTCCATAACTTTGCCCGCAAGGTACATAACGCCTAGGCTGTGTTCAAAACGCGTATGATTGGCTCCTGGGTACACGTATTCTGAACCCGCCAGTTGCCTAAGCCGCCGTAGCCGCTGCATGGGATACAGGTCTATGACCGTTTTTTCTGCCTTTGTAATATAGACGAATCCGTGTACGGGGTCTTTGATTTCTCCCCAATAAGCCTTAGGCACCCTTATTTTCCTCGCAGTAGTTTTCGAAATACTATTTATGCATCTCTCAATTAATCCTTAATTATGGTTTTCCTGTTTAGGTGTTGCGGGTGTTCTCTTTTTCCAACTGCTTTCAGAATGAAATCTTTTTGGACTTATACGTCACCTTTAAAAAAGGCTTTTTCAATACGGTTGAACACTAAACAAGTAAAATAGGTTTGACTGGTTTGTCCCAAAAAGGCTGTTTAATTGTATTCGAAGGCATTGAAGGTTCGGGAAAAACTACTGCTTCAAGAAATTTAGAGAAATATCTATCAACTAAAGGATATAAAATCCTGTGGACAAGAGAACCAACGATATCAAAAATTGGTACATTAATACAAAGTATTCTAATGGGGTCAACACCAGTGGCTGAAGAAGCAATACCTCTTTTGTTTGCCGCAGACAGAGCAGATCATACTCGACGTAGAATAATTCCTGAAATAAACAAAGGAACTGTAGTCATAAGTGACCGTTATGTACATAGTTCTTTAGCTTATCAAAAAAGTGGAATGAGCAAAGTTTTCAAACAGGAGTGGCTGGAATCTATAAATAAATTTTCAATAAACCCCGATTTAGTTATATTTTTGGATATTTCCCCAGAAGAAGGTTTAAACCGCATTGGCAAATGGCAACGCATCCATGATGACAAATTCTTTGAAAACATTGAAACCCAAAAACGCATTCGCAAAGCGTACTATGAAATACTAAAACTGAACAGACAACAAAAGCAAACGAGTTTGTTTGAAAAACCTTTGTTTTCCACTTCTCTTAATAAAGCAAAAACGACTAGTGACACAGATGGAATGACGATAGTCACAATTGATGCCTCGTTAAAGCAGGGCGAAATACAAAACACTGTTAACGATGTGGTTCAGAGATTCTTAAAAACCAATGGAATAGAAAACCAATTGCCTCGCAGAGGTTCGGCTTTAGACTCAACGCTTCTTTAAATGCATTATTCTGAGTTGATTCGCTTGTTCTGTAGTTCTAAAACAGCGCATTAGTCAGACTTTAGCAACATCTTGAAACTGCAAACCCAAAAAAGCGTCCGCGACATCTACATGCATTTTGTAGGAAACGGGCAACTTTGCAAAATTGGTGGTGACAAATCCAAAGCAGAAGTTACCCAAGCTGTTCACGATGCAGTTATGGCTTTTTTGAAAACCCGCAGCTAATCTTGTGTTAGCCTTAGAATCTTTCTTTTAGATGTCTCGTTGATTTTAACCACGACAAAGTTGATGAGGTCTTCAGGTCCAACGTAACGCAGCCCTTTCTCGTGAAACACTTGTATCTCCAATTTGTCTTGGTCTGCAAAGCTAACCCGCAACATGTAGTAATCAAATTTTAGGGGGGTCTTTTTGCCTTCTGCGTTTTTGTAGTAGCGTATGGAGCAGAACCAGTCCATGATGTGTAGGGTGGCTTTGGACAGCGCTGTTTGGAGTTTTTTTGCTTCTTTAATTGTGAGGTAGTTGAAGTTTTCTTCTTCTGCGATGCCGAACTCAAAAATTAGGGTGCAGTTAGGTACGGTTGGGTTGCAGACTTCTTCAAAGCTAAAAGTGGCTTGGTTGATTTCCAAGAAAACTTTGGTGAGTTTACGTTGCAGGCTGCGCGGCGCAACTGTGGATGTGAGTGTTTGGGTGAGGTGGGTGCCTTGGGGGAAGTTTTCGTAGAACCCAAACATTGCGTTTAGCTCTTCATGCGTTTGATTTTCTCTAAGCTGCCCAGCAACTCCGAAAGCGCCGTTGTTAACTTGCTTAGCTCTTCCACATCGTCAGTTTGCCCTATTTTGTTCTCCAAATTCTGCACTTTCGCCATCAACGTTTTCTCTAACGTATCCATAGCAGAGTTGCCCGCGGCTTTTCCTGCGTCTTCACCGGTCTTGACGTAAACAACTTTTTTTTCGTCTTTGCCACACCACAAGGTTCCATCCTTGAGCCTAAAGAGGGGCGAGGCACACATGGGGCAGGCAAGGTCAGTTAAAGTGGCACCTTGACGAAGCAGGTCTGCCATACGTTTTATGTCATTATCATTTGTTTTCTCTTGCATTTTTGGAGAAACCCCAAAGTAAATACATATCAAAGCATATATAACTTGGTTGTTGCGAGAATGAGTAGGTGACCCAGTATGGTGCGTAAGAAAAAAAGCGAAGAATACGAAGAGCGAACTAATCATGCCTTGTTTGTGCTTGGCGAAGTTTCTGAAGACAGCACCACGCCCCGAAACATAAGGCGTGCAGCCAAAGACTCCATGAATACACTGCAGAGCAAAGAATTCACTCCTGCTGTGCGAGCATCCAACGTTATAAGCATACTAGACGAGATTTTACAAGACCCCAACATGCCCGCTTATACACGGGTAAAACTTTGGAACGTTATGAGTCTCATAGAAGCCATCAAAGACTAACACAACCGTTGTTTCCACAAAACAGACGGCTTCATACCCTTGCTTCTTTGAGGTTATTGCTTGCACAGCTGCAGATTGACACCTGCACCCTACCACTTTTTGTTTTTTCAGTCTTTGCCTATTTTTTGATGCGTTCTTGTGTGGAGGTTGGGCTGCTTGTCGTTAGAAATATATGAGAGTGGTGACATCTAACTTTGGGTTCCAAGGAGTTAATGCCCTTTGAAGTACGATGTTATTGTCGTTGGTGCTGGTCCTGCAGGAATTTTTTCTGCTTTAGAGCTTACGGAAAAGAATAACCTGAGTGTTTTGGTGCTTGACCGCGGTGCAGAGATTGATAACCGCAAGTGCCCCTCTAGCAGGGGTTTTGAATGCAAACACTGTGAGCCATGCTCGATTCTTTCGGGCTGGGGCGGCGCAGGTGCGTACAGCGACGGAAAACTCACCCTATCCAACGAGGTAGGCGGCTGGCTCAACCAGTACGTTTCTGAAACTGAACTCAGAAGCCTTGTCAAGTACGTTGATGATATTTACCTAAAGTTTGGCGCAAGCGAACAAGTCTACGGCGGCGACGTAGACAAAGTCGACGAAATCAAACGGCAAGCCGCCGCCGCGGGTCTACGATTAATTCGCCAAGAAGTCCGCCACATGGGCACCGAAAAATGCGCCGACACCCTACGCATGATGCGCAAACACCTCGACAGCAAAATCACGTTCATGCCCCGAACCGACGTCAAAGGCCTAATAGCCGAAAACCACACCATCAAAGGCGTCGAAACCGTCAACGGCGAGAAATACACGGGCAAATACGTCATAGTTGCACCTGGACGAGGCGGCGCAGAGTGGCTGCAAACCGAAGCGCAAGTTCGCGGACTAAAAACCGTCAACAACCCCGTCGACGTAGGCGTACGCGTAGAAGTTTCCGCAACCGCCATGGAGCGCCTAACCAAGGTTTTGTATGAACCCAAACTGGTCTACTACTCCAAACTCTTCGACGACATGATCCGCACCTTTTGCGTTTCCCCCTACGGCGAAGTCACCACCGAATCCTATGATGGCGTTTTGACCGTGAACGGCGGCAGCTATGCTGAGCGCAAAACTGAAAACACAAACTTTGCGGTTCTGGTCAGCACCTCTTTCACTGAGCCGTTTCGTGAACCCATCGCTTACGGCAAATACATCGCGCGGCTATCTAACTTGCTTAGTGGTGGCGTTATGGTTCAGCGTTTGGGCGATTTGGTTGCTGGAAGACGCAGCACCCCAGAACGGCTCGCACGCAGCGTAGTTACCCCCTCCCTAAAGAACGCAACGCCAGGCGACTTGAGCTTCGTGTTGCCTTACCGTTACCTCTCAGATATTCGCGAAATGCTCCAAGCATTAGATAAAATCGCTCCAGGCGTCCACTCGCGCGACACATTGCTCTACGGCGTAGAAGTCAAATTCTACTCGTCACACCTGCAACTCAACAACTCGTTGGAAACCAAGATTCACAACATGTTCACCATAGGCGATGGCGCAGGCGTTACCCGCGGACTTATACAGGCTTCGGCTTCAGGCGTTATAGTTGCTAGGGAAATTCTTGAGCGTGAGCACTTGAAGGCGTGAGGTCATGGATGCCAGTAGCCCAAGCCATCAAATGCAGCCACTGCGGCGCCCCCGTCACATTCAAACCCGGAGAAATCATCGCCACCTGCAAATACTGCGGCTTCACCACCGTCATTGACACGGGCAAAGCCTTCACTTTTGAGCATTCTTTGGTTCTTAACAAATACGACCCCGACAGCATCGAAGCGCCCATTAAAATGTGGATGCGAAAGGGCTTTCTAAAACCTCAAGACCTTGAACGCAAATCCAAAATCACCACCAAGGAACTGGTTTACTTGCCGTTTTGGGTGGTCTCTGCCAAAGCTAAAACAACCTACAAAGGCATTTTTGAGCGCATCTCGCCCCCGATTGTAAAAGAGGGCACTTTGGAGAAAGAGTATGACTGGCTGATTTTGGCTAGGGAAGCTTCAGATTTTCCCACACGCGAATACGAAGTGCCACTAAAAGGCAAGATACCGTATGATTTTAGGCAAATCAAAGAGTTCGCAAAAGTGTTGAACAGTGAAATTGATCGTGACTCGGCGTTGGAGCTTGCGCGTCAGCGAATCGAAGAGCATCACCGCTACCTGCTACAGCAAGACCTTGACCGTATCATAGAAATCCAAACCAGCCTTGACCTCAAACAAATGGTCTACCTGCACGCGCCCATCTGGTTTGTCAAATACGAGTACAAACGCAAAACCTACCAAATCATACTTGACGCCGCCACTGGACAAGCCCTCAAAGGCGACATCCCCTCATCCAAATTCGGGCTGCTGTAAAATAACGTTTAATAGCCCATTTGAGAATTCATTGCAGTGCAGTAATGGGTGGTTTTTTGTAATGAGCGACAATAAGGACGTGTATTCAGCGGCTAAAGGCCAAATGCGCCTATCTGAGCGTGTTGTGGCAGCTATTCCAGGTTTTCGTGGCTACAAAGAAAAGGAGCTTCGCCGTGAATCTGACAAGCTTATCCGCAACCACCTGTCCGCGCAGTTGTCGGCTGCAAAAACAGAGTTGAAAATGGTTTTCCAAAAACTCTCCGACCGCCGCTACTTCGACGTCTTAACCGACATGGACCGCCTAGTCGCCAAGATGGACCGCGTTGTTGAGAAGGTGGGTCATGCTTCGTATGGGTACACGGGCTTTTTTGATGCAATCAAGGTAAACGAGGAGAATCTTGACCGCATGATAGCGTTTGATAACAAGTTGGTTGACGCGATTGAGGCGTTGGCTGCGGAGGTTTCTTCTCTTAAAGACGAGCTTGTAGGCGGCGAGACCAAAAACCTAAAACCTAAAATCCAGAGCATAACCGACAAGGTGGAAGGTTTCGAAGCTGATTTTGATAAACGTGAAGAAGAAATTTTGGGAGTGAACTAACATGCCCCAGATTGTTGAATGGCAAAACCCAGGCGCAGAAGATATCGTTTGGCGCTACCCCGACACTGAACTCACTTGGGGCGCCCAGCTAGTCGTGCGCGAATACGAAATGGCGGTGTTCTTTAGAGACGGCAAAGCCTACGACGTATTCACTGCAGGACGCCACACCCTAACTACCCTAAACCTGCCCCTGCTCACAACAGTGCTTTCGGCGTTAGCGGGTTTTGGCGGCAAAAAACCCTTCAAAGCCCAAGTTATATTCATCAGCACCAAAGTCTTCGCAGGCAAATGGGGCACCCGCGCCCAAACCACGGAGCTTGCGCCCCTGCAAGTCTTTGGACAATTCTGGTTCAAAGCCGAAGACCCAACCCTATTTGTAAACGAAGTTATAGGCGGACAAAAAGCCTACACCACCGACGCCGTCAACACCTTCCTGCGCGGCTTTCTCAACGAGAAAATCATTGACGAACTTAGCCACTACGACCTCATAACCGTCTTTACACGGCTGGATGAAACCTCAGTTATCGTAAAGAACTCGCTAATTGACTACTTCAAACGTTTAGGCATCGAACTTACTGACCTGCGTTTTGAAGGCATAGACACCACCCCCGAGTACCGCGAACGCCTCTTCTGGCTCAAAACAGGAAAAACCGCCCCCGAAGAAGTCCTACGCATGGAAACCCTCAAAAGCGCAGCAGAATCGCTGGGCAAATCTGGCGGCGGAGGCGGCGCAGCTCTAGGCACAGGCATGGTACTCATCCCCCAAATCATGACTCCCACAGGCACCCAATCCGCGCCCGTAGCAGCACTGGTTATCTGTCCCAAATGCAACTCCAAAGTCCCCGCAACCAGCAAATTCTGTCCAGAATGCGGCAACCCCCTAACCCCACCCACCGCCGAAGCCACCAAATGCAGCAAATGCGGAAAATCCATCCCAGCCAACAGCAAATTCTGCCCTGAATGCGGCAACCCAACCTAAGGCGGCAACCAACAATGGCAGAGGATAAACGAGGACTGCTTTCAATTGGCGTTTTCTTCCTTATCCTTGTCGCTGCCATACTGCTTGGCGCAACCCAAATCATGAGTTGGGGCTTGTTTTTCCCCGTTGTTTTTGTGCTCTTTGGATTGTGGTTGCTGGCTCTATCTGCAATGCAACGCTCTTCTCCTCAAAAATACGAACGGACCGCCTTTAGCACGCTCTCATTAGGCTTAGTTTTAGTAGCCGTTGGCGGAGCATGGTACTTGTTTGCGTTTAGCTGGCTGTATTCGTTGGTTGTGGTTTTGCTGGCTTTGGGCGTCTTGGCTGTGGCGGCGGCGTTGAAGCGAAGCTAAAGCGTCTCTTGCCTGTTTTCTTTGTAAATGTTTTTTTATTTGCTTGTGTAAGGTCACTGTTTGTGTAGAGGTTCTGGTATGAGCGAAGAAATCATTGGTCACGGCACATGGTATGATATGATGGCGAAGAAGGTTGTTGATAGGGAGCGTGAGCTGGGCAGAAGTTTGGATTTGATTCGAACAGAGATGGGTCTTGGAGCTTCAGGTTTTCCGCATATTGGCAGTTTGGGTGATGCTTCACGCTCGTACTCCGTGACACTTGCACTTCAGGAGATGGGCTACAACTCCGAGCTAGTAGCATTTTGCGACGACAAAGACGGCCTACGCAAAGTCCCCGCAGGCTTACCAAAATCCCTCTCCAAATACTTGGGGTTCCCCGTTTCAAGCATACCTGACCCGTTTGGCTGCCACGAAAGCTTTGGCAAACACATGAGTTCCCTGTTACTTGAATCCCTAGATAAATGCGGCATAGAGTACCGTTACTACTCAGCAAAAGAAGCCTATGAAAAAGGCTTGTTGCTAAATGAAATCCGAACCATACTTAGCAACGCTGAGAAAGTTGGCGAAATCGTAAAAGAAGAGGTCGGGCAAGAACGCTACACCGCAGTACTGCCCTTTTTCCCGATTTGCAGCAACTGTGGGCGTATCTACACCACTAAAGCTCACACGTATGAGCCCAAAACCGACAAGGTTCTCTACAAATGTGAAGGCTTGGAAATTCGCGGCAAGCTCTTGGAAGGCTGTGGGCATGAAGGCGAAGCTGACATAACCAAGGGAGAAGGCAAACTGACTTGGAAGGGAGAGTTCGCCGCGCGGTGGAGCGCTTTGGACATACGCTTTGAAGCGTTTGGCAAAGACATCGCCGACTCCGTGCGAATCAACGACCGCATATCCAAAGAAGTACTAAAGTTTGAGCCGCCCAGCCACGCCCGATACGAAATGTTCTTGGATAAAGGCGGCAAAAAAATTTCCAAATCCGCAGGCAATGTTTTCACGCCGCAGATCTGGTTCCGCTACGGCTCTCCCCAATCGCTACTGCTGCTTATGCTAAAACGGTTCGTAGGTGCGCGTACACTTGCGGTTTCTGATATTCCCTCGTATATGAACGAGCTTGACGTGCTTGAAGATGCCTATTTTGGCAACAAACCTGTCAAAGACGAAAAAGAGCTTCTTAAACTCAAAGGGCTCTACGAGTACTGCTGGGTCATGAATCCCCCCAAAGCCGCCAGCATACACGTACCCTACAACCTACTCGCGTTTTTGGCAAAGATGGCGCCCAAAGAAAACCCTGAAGAGTACATACTGCAGACGCTGCAAAGTTATCGTTACCTCCAAAAAAACCAGCAACTCACCGACGACCTCAAACAACGCATACAATACGCCTTTAACTGGGCACACGACTTTGACGAAATCACCGAGAACCCCATAACCCTTGAAGCTAACGAGAAAGCTGCACTGCAAAGCCTAATGCAAATCCTGCAAACCGAAACCGACCCCGACAAAATCCAAAACGCCATATTCAACACCGCCAAAACCAACGACATCAAACCACGAAACTTTTTCAAAACCCTCTACACCATACTCTTAGGCTCCCCCCAAGGACCCCGACTTGGACCCTACGTCTTAGCAATGGGAACCCAAAACGTCATAGACGCCATCCAACGTGCCCTAAACAAAAACGCCTAACTTTTCTTTTTTTGTTCTTGTTTTGCGTGTTTATCACGGGATTTTTTGTTTTGTTTTCCGTCAACGTGTGGGTTTGCTTTTGGTTTTGTTTGGTGTCTGTGCAACGGAGTTGTTTCTTGCAAAATTTTATATACAAATTGCTCTGATAGCTTGACTAACCAAATAGAAGAGAGATGAAAATGAATACCAAACGAACCTTATTTCCTTTAGTCTTGACTATGTTGCTTGTTGTTTCAACCTTTGCGGCAACGATACCCACTGCTGATGCACATGACCCCCCAATAGAAGTCCCCACGTGGACATACGCTACCCTCGCATGCCCTAACCCCATCGGCGTTAACCAAGCTGCATTTGTGCTTTTCTGGTCTAATGCAGTTCCACCAACCGCAAACGGACAATACGGTGACAGATGGACCTTTGACGTAATGGTCACAAAACCTGACGGCAGCACAGAAACAATCCCAGATGTTGTGTCCGACCCTGTCGGAGGCGCATATGCCGTGTACACCCCAAATCAAGTGGGCAGCTACACCTTTGTTGTTGTCATGGACGACCATGTCATAACCAATCCAAACCCCCAGCCTGGAGCACCCCCTAACGCTGCAATGGGTGATACTTACTTGGGTGGTGAAAGCGAACCTGTTGTCCTTGTGGTGCAGGAAGACCCTGTGGAAGCATGGGCTGAAACTCCTCTGCCAGACTATTACTGGACACGCCCCATAAACAACGCCAACCGTAACTGGTGGCCTCTTGCTGGTAATTGGCTAGCAGGTGCCGCTCAGAACGTTGGTCCAACTACTCAGTTTGGCTATGGTGAAGCTCCTGAAAGCGCTCACATTTTGTGGTCACGCCCAATCTGGACTGGCGGACTTATGGATGCACGCTACGGAGCAAAAGGCTACCAAACCTACCACTATGAAGGTCTGCACTTCCAGCCCCCAATAATTTTGGACGGAAAACTATACTACAATGTTTTGTCGCTTCCAAAAGAAGGCTGGTACTGCGTTGACCTCTACACAGGCGAAACATTATATTACCACAACACCACCGGACCCGTAACTGGCGTAGGCGGAGTCTTTGACTATTCAGGTGCTATAACAGGTGAACTGTTGAGTTTTGCTCAAATACTTGACTATGAATCACCTAACCAGCACGGCGGCTTCCCGTATTTGTGGAGCATGTATGACCCTGAACAGCCTAACACTTGGCGTATGTACGATGCCTTCACAGGCAACTACATGTGCAGGATCGAGAACGTTCCTCAAGGCTTTTCCTTCTTTGGAACCCCCGCAGTTTGGGGCACACAAGTCTACGGAAAAGATGGCAGCCTTCTACACTACAACTTGGTCAACTTAGGCTCTCCAGCAGCACCAAACTATTACCTGCAATGCTGGAACACTACCCGCGCAATATGGTACGAAGACACCTGGAGCAGCAATGAATACTGGATGTGGCGACCCACCCTAAACGCTACTTTCGACGGTAACAACGGCTACAGCCTAAACGTGACAATACCTGACATGTCTGGCGCTAGCATACGTGCAGTACGCGAAGACCAATTCGTTATAGCTGGAACTTCTGGCAAGAACAACGGTTCATACAGCCAAGACGGCTGGCTTTGCGCCCTAAGCTTAGAGCAAGGCAATGAAGGAACTATGCTGTGGAACATAACTTTCACTCCACCGCCACAAGTACCTGACATTGCCATATCTGGTGCATTCTCCGCAGGTGCCATGCAAGGACCAACTGTAGACCCTGAAGACGGCGTGTTCCTGTTCAAGGAAGCCATTGGTCTGCAACGTTGGGGCTATAGCCTTGAAACTGGAGAAATGCTCTGGGGCCCAAGCGAACCCGAACCCTCCCTAAACTACTACGGCATGACAGAGAACATCTATGACGGCAAACTCTTAACCACAGGCTATGGCGGTGTACTGATATGCTATGACCTCCAAACAGGCAATGTCCTTTGGAACTACACTGCCTCACAAGAAGGCTGGGAATCCCCCTACGGCAACTACCCCTTAGGCATTGGTCTTATCGCTGACGGCAAAGTCTTCCTAGGCTCTGGCGAACACTCTCCCACACAGCCCCTATGGCGCGGCTCTGCAATCCGATGCATTGACGTAGAAACAGGCACCGAACTTTGGAAATGCATGGACTTTGGTGTCTCTATGCCCTCTGGAAACGGCGGTGACAACTTTGCAATCGCTGACGGCCACTTGGTCGCGTTGAACGCCTATGACAACAAGATTTACTGCTGGGCTAAAGGACCAAGCGCAACAACTGTATCTGCCCCCGACACTGTGATACCCGAAGGTATGCCCATACTGCTTCAAGGCTCCGTAACTGACGAATCTCCAGGTGCAATGGGTACCCCCGCAATATCTGATGCTGACCAGCAAGCATGGATGGAATACACTTACATGCAGCAGTCACGTCCAAGCGACGCCCAAGGCGTACCCGTAGTCTTAACCATCACTGACCCCAACGGAAACGACCACGAAGTTCAAACAACCAGTGACGCAAGCGGACAATACAGTGTAATGTGGGAACCCCCAGTTGAAGGCAAATACACAGTTGTCGCATCATTCGAAGGCAGCAACTCATACTATGGCTCTTGCGCTGAAACCTTCTTTGGCGTAGGACCCGCAGGCGCCGCAGCTGTTGTCTCACCCTCTGTAGCACCCTCAGAATCTGCACCTCCAACCTCTACGCCCTCGCAGTCTGATTCCCCCTCCCCAAGCGTTGCTCCTCCACCAACTAGTGAAATGCCAACCACCACCTACATCGCCATCGGAATAGCCATCGCAGTCATCGTCATAGCAGCCGCAGCCCTAGTACTTAGAAAACGCCAATAACCCCACCCTTTTTTCTTTTTGTCAAAGTTTTTTGTTGCTGCTTTGTGTCTCTTATATAGTGTCAAGAAAACTGCTCTTGCTTTTTGACTGTTAAAACACGGCTCTTACGTTGATATTGAAAAAATTTTTAAAGCAAATGTGTTATACTATCGCCAACCAAAATAGGACTGGGAAAATATTAAATGTTTAATGCTGAAAAGAAACCCAAAAAAACAGTAGTTCCTACGCTTGTATTGATTCTGCTGCTAACTTCATCCGCTTTTGCTGTTATGATGCCAACATCGACCGCACACGACCCACCATGGACCATAAAAACATACGCGTACATGAGCGCTTCACCCAACCCCATCGGCGTCAATCAACCAGCATTGCTCGTCATGTGGGTTAACGACTACCCGATTACTGCAAACGGACAATACGGTGACCGCTGGCAAAACATGGAAGTAACAGTAACAAAACCCGACGGAACCACAGAAACCCTTGGACCATTCACATCTGACCCCGTAGGAGCCGCATACACAACCTACACTCCTAACCAGGTAGGCGAATATACTTTCGTCTTTAGCTGGCCAGGCAAACTCATCACTGGCGAACCTATTCCCCCTCCTGAAATCGGCGAACGTAACCCCGAATACATTGGCGACACCTATCTGGGTGCAACCAGTGACCCCGTTACTTTGACGGTTCAGGAAGAGCAGATTCAGCCATATGAGGAAACTCCAATTCCTGATGGCTACTGGGAACGCCCCATAAGCGCCCTAAACAGAGCTTGGGGATCAATTGCTGGCCACTGGCTACAAGGAGCAGACAACCCTGGAGACTTCAACAGATACAGCTTAGGTCCTGAAAGCAGCCACATCATGTGGACCTTACCCTACTGGGAAGGCGGCATCATGGGCGGCCAACTAGGCGACCTTAGCTACTACACTGGACAATCCTACGAAACCTTCGGAAACGGCTTGATAATTCTTAACGGAAAACTGTACTACAACGTCCGCGCGCCCCCACGAATGGGTTGGTGGTGTGTTGATTTGCGTACAGGCGAACAGTTGTACTTCCACAACACTACAGGCGCAGTGACATACGATTATCCGCCTTATGGCTTTGACTATTCAGGCAGACTCCCTGAAGGGGAACTCTTGTATGGTCAAGTACTCAACTATGACTCGCCTAACCAGCACGGCGGCTTCCCGTATCTATGGGGCACTGCAGGACCATACACCAACGAGCTAATGCTCTTTGACGGCTTCACTGGCAACTACATATGCCGCATCGCAAACGTTTCAACCGCGGGCACCATGGCAACAGGCAAAGACGGCAGTCTTCTATGGTACAACATCGTACGCTCTGACGGAGACACCCGCTTGACCATCTGGAACACAACCCAAGCCATCTGGTACGAAGACGAATTCGAAAGCAACTATTACTGGATGTGGCGACCCGACCTCAACGCGACCTACGATGGTAACGACGGCTACTCTTTAGACGTTTCAATACCTGATGTTGCTGGAAGCATCTACAAGATTATCCCTGACGAAATCATGATCGGTGGTGTTTCAGGAAACAACGATGACAACGGTGTCACCCAAGGTCACATCTGGGCTATAAGCTTAGCACCTGGACACGTAGGCAGCTTGCTTTGGAACGTTAGCTTCACCCCGCCAAAGAACTCCCTAACATACGGTGGAGGTCTCTTCGGCTACGGCAAAGTCAGCGGACCAACAGTCAGCTATGAAGACGGCATCTTTGTCTTCAAAGAAAGCATCCGCCGCGTTTACTGGGGATATGACCTAGAGACAGGTCAGCAGCTTTGGGAAACCGAGTCAAAACCCGCATGGGACTTCTACGGCATGAGCGAATCCATCGCGTATGGTAAACTGCTCTCCTACGGCTACGCTGGCTTCTTGACATGCTATGACATGCAAACTGGAACAAAACTTTGGGATTACACTAGCGGAACCACAGGCTTTGAAACCTTCTACGAAAACGACCCCTTGCAGTTAGGTGCTATTGCTGACGGAAAGATCTACCTCTTCACCTCTGAGCACTCTCCAACCATGCCGCTTTCACGAGGCAAATACATGCGTTGCATCGACATTGACTCAGGCACAGAACTCTGGAAGATTGAACACTGGGGCACTGACCCAGCAATCGCAGACGGCTACCTAGTAGACCTAAACCTCTATGACAACCAGTACTACTGCTACGGCAAAGGTCCAAGCGAAACCACCGTCACAACTTCACCCAAAGTCGTAGCCAATGGCGGAGCTGTCCTAATTGAAGGCACCGTAACCGATCAATGTGAAGGCGCCATGGGTACCCCCGCAATTGCCGACGAATACATGAACGACTGGATGGAGTACATCTACCAGCAACGACCAATTCCTGCTGACGCCAAAGGAGTCTCCGTAGTCTTAACCGCTATGAGTGACGACGGCAGCAGCTACAGCATCGGCACAGTACAAAGCGACATGAGCGGAATGTTTAGCGCCATGTGGCAGCCACCAGCGGAAGGCAAATACACCATCGTCGCAACCTTCGAAGGCTCAGCATCCTACGCAGCATCCTACGCAGAAACCGCCGTAGGCGTATGCTCAGCAGCAGTAGCTGAAGTATCCCCCGAAGTCACCCCAGGCACCGCCGCAGACTTGCCAATGGAAATCCTCGCCGCAGTCGCAGTACTCATCATCGCAGCCATAGCCATAGTCATAGTCGTAGTCCGCAAGAAAAAATAAACAACAATGAACAACCAAAACTCCCCCACCTTTCTTTTTTCTTTAATCCAAATTATTTACAACCTGGCTGAATGGGCTCAAGGAGTGCCATTAAATCACTGGTAGGTTGAATTTGCCCCTTCTCTCTCCCACAAATCAATCTGTCTTGAGCCCCAGCACACACATAACATTTCACAGCAACCAAACAACAGGCTAACTTGGCATCTTTGCCGTTTGCAAAACGAATAATATATCTGTAAGGCAGTAATCAATTGAGGAAGAACAAAGGCAACAACGCAGGCTCAACACTGACACGTCGTAATCCACCACCACATGAGGGTCCGTAGTCTAGTACGGATTATGACACTGGCCTGCGGAGCCGGAGGTCTTGGGTTCAAATCCCAGCGGACCCGCCACCCTTTCCCCCTACCTACTGTTTTGGTTTTTGGTTGTATTTTGGTGGGTTGTATTGTGTTGTTTTGGTTTTTGGTGGAGGGTCAAAAAATTAATTAAGTCAGAGTGTGGTGTTAGAACTCGGAAAACATTAGGTGATTGTAATGGCGATAAAAGTTGGAATTAACGGTTTTGGAAGAATCGGTAGGCTTTTGTATAGAGCCGCTTTGGAACGCAATGCAAACATTGATTTTGTTGCTATCAACGACTTGGCAGACGCCAAAACTAATGCGCATCTTCTCAAGTATGACTCTGTCCACGGCAGGTTCCCTGGCACAGTTGAAGTCCAAGGCAACGACCTAGTTGTCAACGGTAAAGTTCTAAAAGCCATAAGTGAACGCGACCCCGCAGCATTGCCCTGGAAAGATCTGGGCGTACATCTTGCTGTTGAGTCCACTGGCTTTTTCACTAAACGTGCAGATGCAGCCAAACACCTCCAAGCAGGAGCCAAAAAAGTCCTCATCTCCGCACCCAGCCCCGACCCCGACGTAACAGTTGTCTTAGGCGTCAACCACGACACATATGACCCTGAAAAACACGAAATCCTAAGCAACGCCAGCTGCACAACCAACTGCTTAGCTCCAATTAGCAAGGTTTTGGCTGACAGCTTTGGCTTGGAAAAAGCCTTCATGACAACTACTCACAGCTACACTAACGACCAAAAAGTCCAAGACGTCGTCCACAAAGACATGCGCCGCGCACGCGCAGCAGCGGTGAACATTATCCCAACCAGTACAGGCGCAGCCAAAGCAATTGGCGTAGTTTTGCCCAGCTGCAGCGGCAAGATGAACGGTTACTCCCTTAGGGTTCCAACCCCCGATGTATCCATCGTTGACTTGACTGCTGTTCTGAGCAAAGACGTAACAAAAGAAGAAATCAACGCCGCCATGAAAGAAGCCGCTGAAGGTTCACTCAAAGGAATCTTGCAGTACACTGAAGACCCAATCGTTAGCACAGACGTTCTGCACAGCACCTACAGCTCAGTCTTCGATGCACAATTGACCATGGTCATGGGTGAAAAGAGCAACTTCGTCAAAGTATTCTCATGGTACGACAACGAATGGGGCTTTAGCAACCGCATGGTCGAATTCATCGAAATGGTCGGCAAAAAAGCCGGATTATAAAACCCCTGAAACCTTAAAACCCACCCTTCCTTTTCTTTTTTCAAACAAAATTTCAGTTGGGAGATAAAGTAAATGGCTAATTACAAGACTTTAGACGATTTTGACGTGAAAGACAAAGTAGTTCTGGTTCGCGTAGATTTTAACAGTGAAATTGACCCAAAAACCAAAGACGTAACTAGTGATGTGCGTATTCGTGCTCACGGAGAATCCACCATAAAAGAGCTTGCAGATAAAGGCGCTAAAACTGTAATCCTTGCACATCAAGGCAGAAAAGGTGACCCCGACTACACACCCCTACAGCAGCACGCGCAGGTTCTAAGCAAAATCCTAGACCGCCCCGTGAAATATGTTGATGACCTTTACGGCGAAAAAGCCCAAGCCGCCATAAAAACCCTCAAAAGCGGCGAAATCCTCGTGTTGGAGAACGCGCGCAGTTTTGATGGCGAAACCAAAAAAGGCACCCCCCAAGAGCACTCAAAAACCCCCGTAGTGCAAAACCTTGCGCCCCTTGCTGACCTGTTTGTGAACGATGCGTTTGCAGCCGCCCACCGCGGACACGTAAGCATGGTCGGATTCACCGCTGTACTGCCCAGCGCCGCAGGCAGAATCATGGAACGCGAACTAAAATCCCTCTCACGCGCCCTAGAAAAGCCTGAGAAACCCTGCGTTTACGTTATGGGCGGAGCTAAAGCGGATGATTCTTTGGAGATTAGCCGCTATGTTTTGAGCAACAACATTGCTGATTATGTGCTTGTTGGCGGTGTTACCTCGCAGCTGTTTTTGGCAGCAAAAGGCGTTGTGCTAGGACCAAAAACTATGGCGTTCTTAGAGAAAAAGGACCTCGTTCAGTTCATCCCTGGCATCAAAGACCTGCTCGCAGCCTATCCCAAATCCGTAATCCTGCCCGTAGACGTCGCCCTAGACATGGACGGCAAACGCAAAGAAATCAACGTCTCAGACCTCCCCACAGAACACAGCATCTTTGACATCGGATCCAAAACCGTAGCAGAATTCGAAAAAATCATCAGCCAAGCCAAATCCATAGTCGTCTCAGGACCCATGGGCGTATACGAAAGCGAAGAATTCAACTACGGCACCAAAAAAGTCATGCAAGCCATCGCAAACAGCCCCGGATTTAGCCTCGCAGGCGGCGGCAACACCATAGCCTCCATCAACGAATACGGCCTAAGCAACAAAATCGGCTACATCAGCACCGCAGGCGGAGCCCTCATCGAATTTTTGATGGGCAAAAAACTTCCTGGCGTCGTTGCACTAGAAAACGCAGTTGCAGAAAAGAAAATCTAAAGCCTTCTCTTCTTTCTTTTTGTTTGTTTTGTGTGTTTTGTTGATGCTTTTGTATACTGGCAGCGTTGTTTTTCGGTTTTAGTTGGCAGTTTTTGTGGTGTTTGCTGTGTTTTGTGGTGTGGTTTGTTGTTTTTGGCGTTTTTTTGGTTTGTTTTTGTTGGTTTTTTTTACGGCAAGTCTGAAATAATGGTGTTGTTTCTTTACTGGTGTGAGGTCTGCTTGTGACGGATGTTGTGTTTGTTTTTGAGGTGCATCAGCCGCATCGGTTGCGTAAGAACTTGTTTTGGGAAAACAAGCTGTTTAGGCGCCTTGGCAAAGAAGGGTTTTTTGATTACTATTTTGACCGCGAAATTGACCGCGAAATTTTTGGGCGCGCGGCGGCGAAGTGTTATTTTCCGTCGAATCAGATTTTGCTTGACCTCATAGATGCACACAAAAAAGAGCGGCGTCCTGTTAAGGTGGCGTTTAGTTTGTCGGGCACGTTTTTGGAGCAGTGCGAAATGTACAGCCCTGATTTGCTAGAAACGTTTAGGCAACTCGCGCAAACGGGCTGCGTAGAATTCCTCGACCAAACCTACTACCACTCCATAGCCAGTTTATACCCCGAAAAAGACGAGTTCATAGCTCAAGTGCAAATGCACAAGCAAACCATCCAAACCACCATAGGCTATACGCCCCAAGTCTTTGAAAACACGGAGCTTCTCTACAACAACACCATAGCCAAAACCATCGAAGACCTCGGCTACAAAGGCATCTACACCGAAGGCATAGAAAAAATCCTTAAAGGCAAATCCCCCAACCACCCCTACACGCCGCATGGCACCAAAAACTTGCGGTTGCTCCTGCGAAACTACAAACTCACCGACGACGTAGGCTTCCGCTTCAGTGCTCGTTGGTGGAGTGAATGGCCCCTTACTGCTGACAAGTACGCTCGGTGGTTAGCTCAAGAGCAGGGCGACTGCGTTAGCATATTTCCTGATTATGAGACTTTTGGGGAGCATCACTGGCCTGAAACTGGGATTCACCGCTTCCTAAAACACCTGCCCGAGGAGATTCTTAAATGGGGCAACCTTAAGATGGCAACGCCCAGCGAAGTCATAGCCGAGTATCCGTCACAAGGTGAGGTGGATGTTCCTGAATCGGGTGGTACGGTTTCGTGGGCTGATTTAGAGCGTGACAGCAGCGGCTGGCTAGGTAACGCGATGCAATGGGCATACTGCACCAACCTGCAACGCCTCAAACCCTTAGTTCATGAAGCTGCTGACCCCGAGGTTCTTAGACTTTGGCGATGCTTCCAAACCAGCGACCACCTCTACTACATGTTCGCAGCAGGCGGAGCCCCCGGAGAAGTGCACAGTTACTTTAGCCCGTTTGAGTCTCCTGTAAACGCGTTTGTAGCTGCTCAGACGTCGCTGTTGGATTTCGAAAACCGCCTACGCGCCCTAACCGTAGCCGCAAATGAGCCTTTCCTGTTTTGCACTGCCCCCGACAAAGAACACTTCACAGGCACCATGACCTGGACTCTTAAGGGTTTTCAGGCGGCACTACAAACCGTACCAGTCAAATGCGTAGAGTTCCACAACAGCCGCGGCGACTTTGAAAGCTGGGCAAAGCATTCCCTGCGCGACTCCTACTTGGAAAAGCAGCTTGAAGCGATTCGAAACACAAAAACCCAAGGGGAAACCCTGCGCAAACAACTCGCCACAGTTGCCCAGAAACGTTACCTTCAACTTTCCCGTCAGGTTCAAGCAGCAACAGGTCTGTTCTAGCGCGGCGTTGTGTGTATGCTTTTATAAGTTCAGAGCCGTGATTATTGTGTGAAGAGAAGAGGCATCACAGATGAGAGATGAGCTTCCGTTTCCCGAAAAAGTCCTTCAGACCCTGCATAACTTGTGTGCTACTGCCGCGGATTTGGCGCGAAGAAGCGAAGAAGTCGCCCGCATTTTGGAACGTGACCCCCAAGAAATCGAGGGCGTTTTAGACCGCTACAAATCTGACGGCTTTACTGAAAGCTTTTACGACAACGAAGGAAAAAAACGCTTCTACCTCACTGGCAGGGGCATCATAAAAGTCTGTTCAATCTTCACATAGCCAAGTAAGGAAAGTTATCATGCGCGTTGTACTTCTTTGTTGGGAATATCCGCCCCGAATTGTGGGTAAACTATCCGAGTATGTTAGTGAGCTTGCTACGCAGCTTGTGAACCGCGGCGTAGAAACCTTCGTAGTTACCTACCATGACTCTTACACGGGAACCATCCAAGAACCTAACGGCGCCCAAACCACTCGCGTCTCAAACCCTGTCTTAACCCATGTAAGCTTGCTAACTTGGGTTCTAACCTTAAACCCTGAAGTTGAACGTGCAATAGCAAACATTTACTACCAAACCAAAAAACAGCTTGACCTGCTCGACGTGCACGACTGGCACTTCATACCCGCCGCCGTAGCCATCAAAAACGCCCTAGGCGTGCCCTTTGTCTACTCGGTGGATAGCCTTGAAGACCACCGCTCCCCCAACGCCGATGCCCCGCTCAACATGGCAATCAAAGGCATCGAATGGCTGGGCTTTTATGAAGCCGACAAAATCACTGCCAAATCCGAGTGGATGAAAAACGAAATCATCCGCCTCTACAAAGTGCCCCAAGAAAAAATCCAAGTCACCCCCACCAGCCCGCAAGAGCAATGGGTGAACAGCATCCAAACCGTCTACAACAACGCCGTCGCGGAGTCAGGAGGCAAAAACCTGTGAGCCATCCCCTAACTGTTATGATGCTTAGCTGGGAGTTCCCGCCCAGAATCGTAGGCGGCATATCCCCCCACGTGTACTACCTCTCAAAGAGCCTAGTCCAGAACGGCGTTAACGTTCACGTGGTCACCTGCGACTTCCCTGATGCTCCCTCGTATGAGGTTGTTGATGGCGTGCATGTTCACCGTATTGACAGCTACAAAAACCCGTCTCCTGACTTTGCCACTTGGGTTTATTTGATGAACCTAAACATGCAAAAGGAAGCTGCCTCCATAGCCGCCAAGCTAGAGACGCCTGTTGATGTGTTTCATGCGCATGACTGGCTAGTTGCAAACGCGGGCATCGGCTTAAAGCACATCTTCCGCAAGCCCCTTTTGGTGACTATGCATTCTACTGAGATTGGACGACGCGACGGCTTAAACACCAACACAGAGAAGATGATTCACGAAACCGAAGCGTGGCTCACCTACGAAGCCTGGCGCGTGGTCTGCTGCAGCGACTACATGGTCCAACACGTAAAATGGGCATTTGGCTTACCCAACGACAAAATGGTCATGGTCCCAAACGGCGTAAGCCCCCACGTCTACAACAAACTAGAAAAACAAGACCTAAGCAGTTTTCGCAGAAAATATGCTTTGCCCGACGAGAAGATTGTGCTTTACGTGGGGCGTTTGGTGTATGAGAAGGGCGTGCATTTGCTCATAAACGCGGTGCCCAAAGTTCTTGAACAAGCGGACGCCAAATTTATCGTAGCGGGGACGGGTTATATGCGTGACCAACTTAGCGATATCGTGCGCAGTATGGGTTTAGAGCATAAAGTGTTCTTTGCGGGGTTTGTGGATGAAGAAACTCTGCTTAAGCTGCAGAAAATCGCAGATGTTTCTGTGGTTCCTTCCATGTTTGAACCCTTTGGCATCGTAGCTTTGGAAGCTATGGCAGCTAAAAGCCCCGTGGTGGTCTCAGATACAGGCGGCTTATCAGAGATTGTGCGGCATGACAAAACAGGCGTAAAAGTCTACCCCAACAACGCCGACTCACTAGCATGGGGTATAACCAAACTACTCCAAGACGACAACTACCGCGAAAAAATCAAAACAGCTGCCTACAAAGAAATCCTCGAAAAATATGACTGGAACAAAATTGCCCAGCAAACCCGCCAGCAATACCTCTCCGTTATAGGTGAATACTCCAAAAGCTTCTGGGCATAACCGCCTCCACAAGGCAGTTTGTGTTTTAACTTCTGGTTTTCCCTGTTTGTGTCATTATTAATATTAGCAAGATTTCTCATCGGAATTGTTGATGACGCACCCCCATAAGCCCCATCCAGATTCCCTATCTGGCATGCACGAATACGAAGGCGTCGCTAAACACCGCCTGCTCTTAGCCATGGCTGTAACGGGTGTAGTCATGGTTGTGGAGGTTTTTGGCAGCATCCTAACCGGCAGCTTAGCCCTTGGCAGCGACGCAGGACACATGTTCACCCACCTATTCGCATTAATAATTAGTTACACCGCCGCCGTTTTAGCCTGCAAAAAACCCTGCCACCACCGCACTTTTGGGTTTTACCGCGTCGAAATCTTGGCGGCTCTCTTTAACAGTTTGTTTCTTTTCGCCGTTACCGCTTTCATCTTAATTGACGGCATAGCTCGTTTGCTTAATCCGCAGCCTGTAGTGGGCTTTGAAATGTTCCTTGTTGCCCTGCTTGGTTTAGCCGCCAACGGCCTGAGCATCCTTATCTTAAAAGACAGCGCACACAGCAACCTAAACATCAAAGGCGCCTTCATGCACATGTTCGCCGACACCATCTCCTCAGTTGTCATAATCGTCGGCGCCGTAATTGTCTACTTCACCAACTGGTACATCATCGACCCGCTGCTGGGCATTGGAATTTCCATGCTTATTTTGGTCTGGGCAGTGGGGCTCTTCAAAGACTCCGTGAATGTGCTGCTGGAAACCGCGCCCAAAGGCATGAACATCGACGACATAAGCGCACAGCTACACAAGCAGATTCCCCAAATCGCCGCCATAACCGACATGCACATCTGGGAAATCACCTCCCACATGTACTCCTTCACCGCCCACATCCAACTAGACACAACAGACTACAAGCAATCCCAGCAAATCCTACAGCAAATCAACCAAATCCTCGCCCAAAAATACGGCGTAAAACACACCACCATCCAACTCAAACTCGCCACCTAAACAACCCTGTCTATTTGATTCCCCCTTGTTTTCGGCTCTTTTCTTTTTGTGTTCTTTTGGAGAACAATTTTGTTTCTCAGGGAGAATAATTAGGCACTTTTACCTGTAAGGGGAGTGGTGAATAACCAAATGCCTATAGAAAAAAAATTGATTGCAAGTAGCATACTTGTCATAGCAATAGGGATAGCAAGCATAATGCCCTTGGAATACTTGATGGCAGCCCCAGCGCAACCAACTGGAAACCTCCAAGCTTTAGCCGCCGAGCCATTATTCGATGTCAACGCCCTCTACGTAAACTGCAACCTTAACCACAGTCGCCAAAACGAAACAAACACGGTTTACGGCGCCACAATTAACGGACCCCTCAACATGACTATGCTAAAGCCTGACCCCTTGCAGAATTATGACGCCAAAATTGAATATTTCAAGTTCCGTGTCTACTCTGACGAAGGGCCAATCGCTAACCTGACTTTCTGTGTCGGCTACGCAAATCTCACCCTCACGTGGATGATATGCGGTAATGGAACATTAGGCTTTACAAACGGTTTGACCTATACTGGAACCCTCGTCGACGGCGGTCTTACTGTAGGTGACGGATTTGCAAGCACCAATAACACTGGCTTCTTAAATGGTGAAATAGTCAGCGCAGACCCCAATGCTCCGCCTGAGGCAGTTACAAAGCTTCGAAACGCTGACACCATATACATAGACGTGCATCGGCAGTGTATGCTCACCGTGAAAGGCAACACCACAGTTATGACGCCCGAAAACAGCGACGTACTCCAGCATATGATTTTGACAAAGACCGACAACGGTTTTGCCTATGGAACTTACTTAGAAGGAATGGCTCCGATACCCCCCGAACTAGTAACAGGGTAGCTGATGAAACAATGGCTAACGCGGAAATCGAAGGTAACACATTGAACGTCTACACCTACGTTGCCAAAGAAGGCAGACCAGTGGGCACCCGAGATGTCACCCGAGGCGCCAACCTAAGCAGCCCCAGCGTAGCACACAGGCACCTGCTAAAACTTGAAGCATTAGGCTTAATCCAAAAAACCGCGTACGGCGACTACATGCTCAAAGAAAAAGTAGACGTCAGCGGATACGTGTGGGTCGGCAAAAACCTCGTACCCCGCCTGATATTCTACTCCCTCTTTTTTCTGGGCGCCTTCATCGCTGAAATCACCCTGACTGTAAGCTTTCTAGTAATGGGGTCAACGCTTGAAATAAGTTTTCTTTTCCTCACCGCCATGACCGCAATTGCCATGACCCTGTTCCTAACCGAAGGCATCAAAATGCACAAAAAAATCCAGCCCAAACCTCCGCAGCAGACAGGCAACCAGAACTAGCTTTGGCTGTTATTTGCCGATGACTTTCACGTTTTCAGCAAGCAGCCAAGGCGCAATTACCTGCCCCATTTTACGTTCGTTGCTGGCTACTGCAGTTACGTTTTTGAGCAGCTCAAAGATGTTGCCTGCAAGCATGACACCGTTTGTTGCGTGGCTGATTTCTCCGTTTTTGATTTTCCACGCAGGCGTCGCCACCACTGAAAACTCGCCGCTAACTGGGTTGCTGCTGTGCGCCCCTTGCAAGTAATACACGATTAAGCCCTCATCCACCTCCGCTAAAAGCTCTGCTTCGGTTTTGGTTCCAGGCAAAATGTGAAAGTTCGTGATTTCTATACTGGGCGTGGACAGGTAACCTGCGCGTGCGGCGTTTCCCGTGCTTTGTTTATCTTCTTTTTTGGCAGCATAGTTATCGTAGAGAAAACCGTGCAACACCCCATTTTCAATAAGGGGCGTCTTTTGGTGGGGTGCACCTTCAGCATCGAAAGGTCCCGAACGCAACCCCGTGGGGAATAAGCCGTCATCAAAAACCGTAAGCTCTTCTGAGCCCACTTGCATGCCCAGTTTATCTTTGAAGGGCGATTGGTCACGCTGCACGTTATCAGCTTTCACCGCGTTAATCAACGTATGATAAAGCAGGTCTTGGAGGGCAAACTGCGTCAAGATGACTTTGTAGTTGCCTGTTTGCACGGGCTGAGGATTTAGGGCAGAAACCGCCAACCGCGCAGCTTCTTCACCTACCCATTGGAGATCAACGTTGAGGTTACGCTCCGCGTTAAATTCAAAACAAACCGGAGTCACCCCCTGCGCGTCTTTGGCTAAGGTTGCCAAGCTGCATTCCACGGCGGTTCCCTGATCAAAACTGGCGATGCCATTAGAGTTCGCAATCGCATTCGAAGCGTATCCCGCGCCTACGCCGCCTTCAATGGGAAACACCCGCTTATCTGATTCGGTGGCTGCTTCTAACATGCGCGACGCCATATCCACTAAATCCTTAGGGTGCAACTCCAAAATTTGTCTATCGAAGGTTTTTTCTACGGTGGGGTAGGGTTTTGCCTCGGGGAGCCCTTTCCAGTTGGGGTCGGGTTTGCTTGCTTTGGCTGCGGCTATGGCTTTTTGGATGGTGTCTTCAACTGCGGTTTGGCTGCCTATGATGTTGGTGTAGGCAAAGCCTATGGCTTTTTGCAGCTGTACTCTAATGCCTACGCCTCTATCGATGCTGCGTTGGCTCTTGGTGATTTGACCGCGTTCAACTCCTATGCTGGTTGCTTTATCATCGTAAACAAACGCCTCTGCTTCGGCGGCGCCCTGCTTCAACGCCAATTGCACCGCGTCCTGCGCAAGCTGTAACATGAATTCTTTGTTAAGCGCTGCCACCAACAACCACCTCACTCACTCTAACGTGTGGACCCCCATCACCTATAAAGGCAGTCTGCCCCTTCCCGCACCTGCCCGAATGCAGCGAAAAATCTTTCCCCACAGCATCCACCTTATGCAACGTCTCTAATGTGCTGCCGCTAAACGAGGCGTCCCGCACCGCTTCGCCTACTTCGCCGTTTACTATTTCGTAGGCTTCTTGTATGCCCACTTGGAAGGTACCATCCAGATTTGCTTGTCCGCCGCGGAAACTCTTGAAGTAGTAACCAAACTTTACATCCTCCACAAGCTCTTCAAACGAGCGGTCATGGGGTGCCATGTAGGTGTTGCGCATGCGAATAATAGGTTCTACCCGAAAATCTTCTGCCCGAGCATTCCCCGTTGGTTTTGCACCGAATTTTTGGGCGGTTTCCCTGTTATGCATCAAGCCTTTGACGACGCCGTTTTCGATGAGCAGGGTTTTTTGGGCGGGGACGCCTTCATCGTCGTACTTGAAAGAGCCAAAAGCGTCGTTTACGGTTCCGTCATCATAGAACGTGACTAAATCTGACGCGATTTTCTTGTCCATGTTGTTTGCGAGTACGCCGCCTGCTAACGCTAAATCCGCTTCTGCTAAGTGCCCAAACGCTTCGTGAACAAATACGCCCACCACGTTAGGTCCCAAAACCACGGGAAACCCGCCGCCCCGCGGTGATTTTGCCGACAACTGCGACAGCGCACGTTTTGCCAGTTTTTCCCCTAAAACTTCGGGCGTTTGTTGTTCAAAAATTTCGTAGCCCGCGGTGGAGCCAATTTCTTCTCTGCTAAACGTAAAAACCCCCTGTTGCAGGGCGGAAGCGGTTAGTCGTGACCACACATAGAGTTTATCCTGCTCTATGTTGGTGCCTTCGCTGTTTACGAACTGGCTCTTTCCCGTTAAGTCCAAGTAGTCGATGGTGCAGCTTTTGATGCGGCTGTCTTGTTTGAGGGCGATTTGAGTTGTTTTAGCCGCGTTTTTGATTTTATCTTCTATGCTGACTTGTGCGGGGTCAGTTTTCGGTTTAATCTGCACGCGGTCTTCCACAGGGTCAATCTCGGCTAACTCTATGGGGCGTTTGAGGCTGTAGCTGGCTGCTTTTGCCATGGAGCACGCGTCAGAAACCGAATCCATCAACACTGCCCTATCCGCAGAGCCCACTGAAGCAAAGCCCCATGCGCCGTTCACCAAAACCCGCAGTGCCACGCCGTTTTCGATGCCCTGCTTGGCTGCTTCCACGCGCCCTTCTTTCATGGTAAACATGGTCTTGACAAGATTTTGTGCCCGTACCTCTGCATATTTTGCTCCAAACTTTTCCACCGCTGCCTGAGTTAGCTCTATTAGAAGTTCCTTCACAAGTTATCGCCCTGCATCAGTAAATAGGCATAATCAATAAAATCGTTATGCTCGTCAAGTCAGAAAACGTGTTTACCAGAACTCTGAAAGCCCCAACTGTTGCGCCCCATTGCGTGTTTTGGCTGGTTTGGGTTTGATAGCTTCGCGTTTGATTTTCTCAACGTCTAGTTTGCCGTATACGCCGTCGTAGCCTGGGATGACTTTGATGGTGCCTTCCCTGACACTCACGATGGTTTCGGCAACCGCGGGCTGCACAACCGTCTTCAAGTCATGCCGTGGCGTGTCAATAAGCACAGTGTATTCATCTCCAAACTTGTCCACCAACGCATTATACACTTTCCAGACCGTCTGTGTTGAAGGCGACTCCACCCCCAGTACCGCCGCGATGATTTCTGAAAGCGGAAGCAACCGCATAAACCCCGCTGCTCCATCTAGCTTAAAGTTTTCAGGACGGTCAGCGAGCTCTTCTACGCGTTGTTCCACGCCTTTGGTTAGGCTTCTGTGGCATACGGGGCAGATGTTGTTGTGTTCTCTGGCTTGCGCGGGCGAGAGTGAGACGTTGCAGCTGCGGTGTCCTGTCCAGTGGTATTTGCCATAGGCGGGGTCGGTTTCTATGGTGAATTTTAGTTTGGAGGCGTCCTTTTCGCGTATGGCTTGTGTTATTTCTTTGTAGGTTGCGTGTTTTAGTTCGAAGACGTTGGCTTCTCTGCCCATGCGCCAGGGCCAAAAGCTGTGGCTGTCGCTGTTTGAAAGCAATGTGTACTTGTCAAGGTTGCTTAGTCGCCAGTTCATTGGCGGGTCGCTAGACAGCCCTGTTTCTAATGCGTGGATGTGCTTGGTCATGTCTTGGTAGCAGTCTTCAAGGGTGTCAAAGCCGCTAAACGCTCCAAACACGCTAAACCACGGCGTCCAAGCATGCGCAGGAAAAACTATGTTCTCACCTGAAACCTCCATGACCTCCTCCACTAGCTGCGGCGCAGTCATGCCAAGGATGGGTCTGCCGTCCGCACCCAAGTCGCCGTATTCGGCTAGGGCATCGTTGATTTGGATTGCCGTGTCGATGCTGGGCGTAAAAATCACGTGGTGAACTTTGCGGGTTTTTTCTTCATAATCAAATATGGTGCAGACTTCAGCGGTTAACATGAACTTAGTGGCTAACTCGGGGTTTTCTGCGACCTTGAACAGTCCTGTGCCGTCTTCTGGTCGCAGTGTTTGTTGAACCTCCATGAGCCAGTCAGGATGCGTAAAATCTCCTGTTCCAACAACTTGTAAGCCCTTGATTTTAGCGTAACGCGCAATCTCCTCTATACTCATACGCGGACTTGTTGCCCTGCTAAAACGCCCATGAATATGCAAATCGGCAATTAATCGGATTTTTAAGCTCTCCTCCTGTTGCTGCGAAAAGGATTATTGTTGGTAGTAGTCGCGTTTATCTTAAAAACTTATCACCCCTCCTTGTTGGTTTGTCTAAAAAAGAAAAGAAGATGATTTGTGAGGGGTTTATGGGTTAAAGCTGTAGCTTGTTTCGGTTATGGTTCCAGTTTGCCATGTTCCATTCCATGATATCTCGGCGGGGGTCTGCACGCCTGTTTGAGTGTAATTAACAATCACGGTGTAAACTGGGTTTAGAACTACCGCGTAGCTAAGGGTTACTGTCCACCATGCTCCACCGACTTCTCCATGCGTGGTGGTGTAGCTGTAGGTTTGAGCACCAATTAGCTCTGTTTCTATTTTACCGCCTGTCCAGCTAAGGCTTTGCATGTATTGTGCGGTTTCAGGGTGATTAGTTTCAATGTATGTCATGGTTTGGTCGCGTGCCTGCTGCTGTGTTGAATCATCCTCTGAGGGGGGATTCTCGTTTTCGAGCGGAGAACTTTGAGGTGTCTCAGAAGGTGTTGGGGTAAGGGTGGGAGAAGGTGATGGGTTAGATTCAGGCTGATTTACAGTAAAGCCAACGTAACCGCCCACCAACGCTACTATTGCCACCAGTGCTATTGCATAAATCAATTTCCTTTGCATCAAATGTTCACTTGAACCTCTCTTCTAAAATGTCTATATAACTATGTCACTACCAACGGTTTTGCGCATTTATTGTTGAACAAAAATACACTTTATGAATCAAAAATAAATGATGGATGTGGCATCTGTTTTTCGAGGTGGTTCAAGTTGAGATTCTGCTTAACCACCATGAGCTGTTTTAGTGCCTACCAGTTTTGCGCGATGCCTTCCTCTTTTATGTTGTTGGGTGTTTTGCTGTAAGCGGCACTAAAAAGGTAAAAGAAGACTGAAGCAAAGCCACATCCCTACACATATGGTAGGAGGACGAGGGGGAATGAGGGATGCTATTGTGCAAAGATGTAGCTTGCTTCAGTTGCACATCCGTTTTGGTAGGTGCCTGTCCATGTTATGTGGTAGGGTATGCCTATTTGGGTGGATGTGGTCGAATAGTCGACTGTGATTTCGTAGATGGGGTTTGCTACGACGGGGTACTTTATGGTTAGAGTCCAGCCTTCGCTTTGGTAGATGTAGGTTTCTGCGCCCAGAAGACCTGAATCTTGTCTGCCGCCTGTCCAAGCTAGTTCGGTTATGAACTGCATTGTTTCGGGGTGGTTAGTTTTGATGTAGTCCATGGCTGCGTCGCGTGCTTGTTCTTGAGGGGAGAGAGGAGTTTGAGCGTGACTGTTCATAATTGCCCAGCTAACTGCGCCAACACTGCCAAATATAGCCAGCATGAGAGCGAGGGATACGAGTTTTGCGTGCTTCAAGTTTTTCACCAAAACCCATAGCGTCCACGTAGCTTATAGCACCATGCCTTAGAACAAACTGTTCTAAACTGTGAACAACCCTGTTCCACTCTAAAACTGCCCTTTGCTGCTTTGCCAAAAACCTCAAATGCGAAGCTGTTCAAAACAGGGCATACGGAAACGACGACTTGCTTGGGTAGTATTTTCCTTTGATGGGAATTTTTTGTCCGCAGACGGGGCATTCCATGTTTTCGGTAAGGTTCCACTGTGTAACGTCAAAACTGTAACGTTTAATGACGGCTTCGTCGCAGACGGGACAGTACGTGTTTTCTGCGGGGTGGCTTGGGAAATTGCCGATGTAAACGTAGTTTAGCCCCGCGTTTTTGCTGGTGACATAGGCTTGCTCCAACGTTTCAAGGGGCGTTGCGGGGGTGTTGGTCATTTTGTAGTCTGGATGGAACTTTAGCAGATGAAACGGTGTATCCTCGCCTAGGTGCTCGTGTATCCATGTTGCCATTTTTTCGATTCTGTGCATGTCGTCGCCGACTCTGGGTATCACTAGGTTTGTGATTTCTACGTGGACGCCTTGACGCTTGAACTCGTCCAAAGCATCATAAATAGCTTGAACGTTTGAAGCCCCTGACACTCTCTTGTAAAAGCTCGGGTCACCCCCAGCCTTAAAATCGACCGTAACCGCATCCACAAACGGCGATGCCACCTTAACTGCTTCAGGGGTCATGTAACCGTTAGTCACAAAATTGTTAAACAACCCCTCTTTCTGAGCCAACTTGGCAATATCCAAAGCGTACTCCATGTACACCGTGGGCTCCGTGTACGTGTAACTTATGCCCTGACATTTCCTATCCTTAGCTGCCTGCACCACCTCGTCAGGCGCGAAATCTTTGCCTGGAACCTTTGTTTCTTGGCTTATCATCCAGTTATCACAAAACTGACAGCGAAAATTACACCCCGCCGCCGCAATCGACAAAACCCTTGCGCCTGGATTAAAATGCGACAACGGCTTCTTCCCAATCGGGTCAATACACGCCGAAACTGCCTTGCCATAATTAAGAGAATACAAAACGCCCTCAACGTTTTTCCTAACGCAACAAAACCCCGAGTTGCCCTGTGCTATGTGGCATCTGTGCGCACACAAATTACACTGAACCTTGTCATCCTTTTCTTTCTGGTAAAGAATCGCCCTATACACGAAATATACCCCTAACTGCCCTCTAACTAAGCGTTTAAAGAGAGGGTAAACAAAGAAAACTATGGGGTTTTACCCTAAAAACTCTTAGGGCAACTGCTGCTATAAGGGGTTGTGGAAGCAGGTTTTTTTGCCTGTGTGGCAGGCGGGTCCTGTTTGTTCTACCACGTACAGTAGTGTGTCGTAGTCGCAGTCGGTTTGGACGTTTACGATTTTTTGGGTGTGACCGCTGGTTTCCCCTTTCACCCACAACTCTTGCCTGCTCCTGCTCCAGTATGTTGCCTTCCCCGTCTTTAGCGTGTGTTCTAAGGCTTGCTTGTTTGCGTACGCGAGCATCAAAACCTCCAACGTTTTCGCGTCCTGCACTATCACGGGGATTAAGCCGTTCATCTTTTTCCAGTCAAGCTTCTCAAAGTTTGTTTGGGTCATGGTCGAATGGTCACCCCCTTCTTGCGCAGGTACTCTTTGACCACGGGCACGGGGTATTCGCTGTAGTGGAAAACTGACGCCGCCAACGCCGCATCCGCCTTGCCCTTAGTGAAGGCTTCAAGGAAGTGCTCTGGAACTCCTGCGCCGCCGCTCGCTATGACAGGAACCTTGACGCGTTCTGAAATGGCGCTGGTTAACTCCAAGTCGTAGCCGTCTTTGGTTCCGTCGCAGTCCATGGACGTTAGCAAGAACTCGCCCGCGCCCAACTCCACGGCTTGTAGCGCCCATTGGATGGCGTCTTTGCCTGTGGGTTTGCGCCCGCCATAAGTGTAGACCTCAAACCATACGGGTCCTTTAGCGGTTTGCACCACGGTTTTGCCTTCTTGTATGTTGTAGTTGCGTTTCGCGTCTATAGCAACCACCACGCATTGCTGCCCGAACAGCTCCGCCAAATCCGTTATCAACTGGGGATTTTGAACTGCGGCGGTGTTCACTGAGACCTTGTCGGCTCCGCTGCACAAAATCAGCCTTGCATCCGCGGCGTTACGTATGCCTCCGCCCACCGTGAACGGGATGCTTATGGCTCTAGCCACACCCTCCACCACATCGCGCAATGTGTCACGGTTATCTGACGACGCCGTAATATCCAAAAACACAAGTTCGTCTGCGCCTTCATCTGAGTAACGCTTCGCCAACTCCACAGGGTCACCCGCGTTTTGCAGATTCAAAAAATTAATCCCCTTAACCACGCTACCCCCAGTAACGTCCAAGCACGGAATTATTCTTTTTGCTAATGGCATGTTTAAACTCCAATTTTTTCTATAGCTTCTTTAAGGGTGAATCTGTCTTCGTAAAGAGCTTTCCCGATTACAGCGCCTTCAACCCCAATCTTTTTGAGCTTTATCAAATCATTTATGCTGCCTATGCCGCCTGCCGCGATAATTTTTACATTTGGATATTTGACTATGTGGCTAAGGGTTCTTAGATCGGGTCCAGTCAGCATGCCATCTTGGGCTATTGACGTTATTAGAAAACGTGTGATACCGCGTTCAATGAACATTTCTAATGCATCTTTTACGCTTAACTCAGCCAAAACAAAGCGTCTTCTTTTTTTCATTAAAAAGCCTCTAGGTGTTTTCCAGCCTTGTGTCATAACTAATCCAGCTTCATTGTTATCCAAGGCGACAATAACAGAGTCGGCACCAAACCGATTTTGAATTTTGTCAACAGCTGAGGGGTCGCTGAACGCCAATGAGCCCAAAATAACTTCTTTTATGCCAGTTTTAAACAGTTTTGCGGCTATCTCGAGGCTGCGGATACCGCCGCCTACTTGGATAGGTAACGGAACATTGGCTGCAATTTCGGAAATAACTGTATGGTTATCGCCCTTACCGAAAGCAGCATCTAAATCGATAATATGTAATTTACTTGCGCCCTCGGCGTGCCACCGCTTGGCGGCTTCTATAGGTGTTCCAAACTGTTCTTCGTAACTCTTAGCAGTTTTTGAGTCTCCACGGGTTAAACGAACAATTTTACCATTCATCAAATCAATTGCTGGAATCAACTGCATCTTTCATCACTTTACCACGATTTTGGCGAAATTTCTCAGGATTTGTAATCCTATGTCGCCGCTTTTCTCAGGGTGGAACTGCGTGCCATAAATGTTTTTGTTTGCAACGGCTGAAGTGAATGGAGTGGCGTATTGGGTTTGGGTGCAGATGACATCTTTGTTTTCGGGTGCAGGGTAGAGCGAATGCACGAAGTACACGTATGAGTCTTCAGGTACGCCATCAAAGAGCTCGTTTTGTTTTATGATGTTGAGGGTGTTCCAGCCCATGTGCGGAATCTTGACCTGACCTTGGAGCCTCACGTTCTTGCCTGCAAATAAGCCTACGCCTTCGCCTGGTCCTTCGTCGCTTCGCTCAAAAAACAGTTGCAAGCCAAGGCAGATTCCCAAAAACGGCGTGCCCGCGTCTGCAGCATCTTGCAGGGTTTGTTTGATGGGCTGCAGGGTTTTGGCAGCTGCCATGAAGTTGCCTACTCCTGGCAATGCGATGGCATCGGCGTCTTTGAGTTGCGTTGTTGGCGCGGTGATTTCTGCGTTTAGTCCAGTTTTTTCTAGGGCGATTTTGAGGCTAAGTAGGTTGCCTACGCCGTAGTCGACGATTTGTACTTGGGGCATTTAGATTACTCCTTTGGAGCTTGGGACGCCTGTTCTGCGTGGATCCATGGCTACCGCTTGCTTGAGCGCTATGGCTAAGGCTTTGATTGCGGCTTCTGCTTTGTGGTGGTCGTTGCCGCCGTACTGTGCCCAGACGTGGATGTTGGCGTTTAGCGAGACGGATAGGGTTTCAAAGAAGTGCGTGATGTCCTCTGCTGCCATGTCCTCAACTTTTTTGCCCCTGAGTTTGAGGTTTATGACGGCGTAGGGGCGTTTGACTAGGTCGATGGCTGCAAAGGATAATGAGTCGTCCATGGGAACCGCGGCAAATCCAAAGCGGGTTATGCCTTCGCGGGTGCCTAAGGCTTTGTTGAGGGCTTCGCCTAAGCCTATGGCTAAGTCTTCGATGCAGTGGTGCTTCAAATCGCCCGTAACTTTGGCAGTGACGTCAATGAGGCTGTGAGTGGCAAACGACGTTAACAAGTGACTAAAAAAGCCGACATCAGTTTCCACTTGAGCTTTTCCTGTTCCATCTAAGTTAACTTTGGCTGTGACTTGGGTTTCCTTGGTTTCTCGGATTACTTTTTCGGTTCTCATGCTTTCTCACCCATGTATTCGCGTAACGCCATTAAGAGTTTAGCGTTCATAGCGGGTAAACCAACCGTGGTTCGCAAGCAATTCTCATACGAAAGCAGCTTCCCCAATTTTTTGATGACTAACCCTTGTCGTAAAACGCGTTCATACGCTTCCAAGTAGGGCTTGTCGGTTTCGAAGAGCACAAAATTCGCTTTCGAATCAAACGCTCTAATGCCTTCTATCTCGCTGAGGCTGCGTATGAGTTTTTCACGCTCCTGCTTTAGCGCCGCCACAGACGTTTGCATAATATCTATGTTCTGCAAAACCTTCACGCCCATGCTCAGCGAAACTACGCTCACAGGATACGGCGCAGGCGACTTATCCAGTGCCCTTGCTAACTCAGGATTTGCCACGGCGTAACCTAGCCTTAGCCCCGCTAAGCTGAACGCTTTGCTAAACGTGCGCAAAACCACGAGGTTCTCGTATTTGCTCGTCAGCGGCACCATTGAGTAGTCTGCGTATTCTCCGTACGCTTCGTCGATTAGTACGATGCCTGGGAAGTCCTGGATTAGCTCTTCAAGTTCTTCTTGCCCAAGCTGGTTTGCGGTGGGATTGTTGGGCGAGCACAAATACAGCAGCTTCACATCCGCCGAAAACGCCTCCTTCATAGCCTGCATATCCATCGAGAAATCCTCGCGTAGTGGTACCCCGACGAATTTGGAGCCGTGGTAGTTGACGCAGTATTTGAAGACACTAAAGGTTGGCGTGAACGTAACTGCGGTGCTGTTTTTGTCAAGGAAAGTGCGTATGACGTGTTCCATGACTTCGTCGCTAGAATTCCTAATTACTATTGCGTCTGGGGTCACTTTGAGGTAACGGCTTATCTCAGCTTTGAGTTTGGTTTCTTCTTGCTGGGGGTAAATTCGAAAGTCCACTTCGTCGGCGACTTCTTTGAGCAACGCTACGACTTTTTCGCGCGGCGTATACAAGTTTTCGTTGTAGTTGAGTTTGACGATGTCGCTAACCTGCAAACCGTACTGATCCGCAATTTCCTGATTCGTTTTCTCTGCACTGTAAATCTCAAAACCTCTGAGTTCCTCAAGCTTTCTATCTAACCACGCTTTGCCTTGCACGTTCATTCAAATCTTGCCTCCACTGCCCTGTAGTGATTAGGCAGCCTCTCTGCCTTGGTTAACGTCGCAATTGCGGGTTTTACTTTTTGCAGTCCCTCTTTGGTGGCCTCGACAATGTTTATGCGCCGCACGAAATCCAGAACCGACAACCCCGAAAACGACGCTCCAAACCCGCCCGTAGGCAACACATGATTCGTTCCGCTCGCATAGTCGCTAAGCGCCACTGGACTGTAAGGCCCAATTAGTATGAGTCCTGCGGTGGTGATTTTGTCGGCGACTTCTTGGGGCTTTGCCATCATGATTTCAAGGTGCTCAGCAGCAAAAACGTTAGCCAACTTTGTCATCTCCTCTACGCCCTCGCATTTGATGATAAACCCATAGTTGCCAAGTGCTTCCTCAACGATTTCTCTGCGCTTCGCCTTTGCCGCCATCTCTTTTAGGCACTGCTCTACTGCGTCTGCGAGTTTTGTTGAGGTGGTGATTAAGCCGCTGGTGCTATCAGGCGTGTGTTCTGCTTGGCTAATCATATCCGCCGCCACGGCACATGGGTTCGCGGTTTCGTCAGCCAAAACCAAAACTTCGCTAGGTCCCGCGGGCATATCAATGGCGACGTCTTGGGAAACCACCATCTTCGCCTTCATTACGTACTTGTTGCCTGGACCTACGATTTTGCAGACTTTGCCGATACTTTCTGTACCGTATGCCAGCGCCGCGATTGCTTGGGCTCCGCCAATTTTGTAGATTTCGTCTACGCCGCAAAGGTCAGCTGCGACAAGAACCAGCGGGTCAAGATTTTGGTCGCCTTTTACGGGTGAGCAGACGACGACGCGCGGGACTCCTGCGGTTTTTGCTGGTGTTGCGGTCATGATTACTGAGCTTGGATAAGCGGCGAGCCCGCCTGGGACGTAGCATCCTACGCTTTGCAGGGGACGAAGTACCGTTTGAACTGAGATGCCTTCTTGCAGGGTGGAGAGTTGCTGCTGGGTTTGCCTCTGGATTACCTGTTTTTCCCGCGACTCAAGCCTCTGCTTCATGAGCCTAAGTGCATCAACCTGCTCCTGCGCCACAACATCATAAGCAGCCTTGATTTCCTTGGCCGTCACCCTAAGGGTCTGCGGGGTTAGCTGCGCTTGGTCAAAGCGCTGTGCGTACTCCAAAACGGCTTTATCACCCCTGTTTTTTACGTCTGCAACTATGCCCCAAACAATCTCTTCAACACCGCGGTCTTCATTTTCTTGCGTGGCGTTGGCTCGTTTGAACCAGTCCGCCGCAAGCTCCGCAGCTGAGCTGTAGACTTTTATTCCGATTGGGTTTGGCATGCTCCTTCTTTTCTCCGAGTAATCTCATCTAGGGCCAGTACTTGTCGTGGTTCGTAGACTATGATGCCCTGTGCTAGTTTGCGGATTCTGGGGAGTAAGTCGATTAGGCAGTCTTTTTCGATGACGGTGTTTACGCTGTGCCAGCCTTCGTTTGCTAGGGGGGCTATGGTTGGGTTTTTGAGCGCGGGCAGTTCGTCAAGGAGTTTTTGCAGGTTTTCTTTTTGGACGTTGACAAAGAGGTGTATGCGTTTGGAGCCGTCAACTACGCCCTTGAGCAAGGCGAGTATGTCTAGGATTTTTTCGCGTTTTTCGGGGTCTTGCATGGTTTTTTTGTTGGCGATGAGCACGGCTGAGGACTGCATGACGGTTTCGATGATTCTAAGGTTGTTTGCCCTAATCGTGGAGCCTGTTTCGGTTACGTCCATGATACAGTCTGAATTTTCGGGGGGCTTGGCTTCGGTTGCTCCAAAAGACAAAAAGATTTTCACGCGCGGGTTTTCGCCTTTTTTCCACCACGGCGTAACCATCATCGGGTCTTGATCTCCAAAGCGTTTTTGGTAGGCGGGTATGCTTTTGATGTATTCTGAAGCGATGTTTAGGTACTCGGTGCTTATGCGGAAGTTGCCGCCGCTGCTCCAGATTTCTTCCATGAAATCGCCCATTGAGGTTTTCTCGCCGATGCTTTCAGGAACCGCCACAATTAGCCTGATTTTGCCGTACTCCAAATTCTGCAAGATTTCAACGTCTGCGCGGTTTTCCTTAATCCAATCCTGCCCTGTAATGCCCAAATCCTGCAGCCCCTCAGAGACAAACACGGGAATTTCCTGCGGACGCAAAATCTTCATCTCAATTTTGGGGTCATTAATCTTTGGACGATACGTGCGTTCTTGACCTGAAATTTTGTATCCTGAACGACTAAAGAATTCAAAGGTTGCTTTTGACAGGGAGCCTGCTGGTATTGCAAATTTTATTTTATCCATATATTTCACCTAAATTTTGGTTTAAAGAAACATTCAGAGAATCCCCTACTGCTTTGGTGGTTGTTGGGGGAGAACTCTTTGTGGTTTGAGAGATGCATGCGGTAGAATAAGATTTTGCGTTTAAGCATGGTTTAGGCTTGCATTTATCAAAGATGAACACAATCGCCTTTTGTGAATGCAATCCCTCATCTTTTCTCACTAACCGCACCAATACTCGAAAGCTTGCTAATAAACATATCTTCGTAAATTCCTATTAAACTTTAAACGGTCTGCTCTGCGGCGGCTTCGTCGTCTTTGGAGAGTACCTCAAAAACCAGCGGCGGAACAGATGTTTTAACCTCTAACTCTACATCCAGCAGCCCCTCCAGAATGCCCGCGAGAACCTGCGCTTCAGCAAGAAACGGCGTCTTGGTTAGGATGTATTTGTCTTTGGTGTAGAATTCTCCAAACCCCTGCACCCGCAGCCTGTCAAAAACGTGACTCCAGTTCTCGCGTGTTATCTTGGAAATTTCCAGCGTGGTTTCCATGGAAACTTTTAGGGCGGCACCCATGGTTTTGCCTACCTCGCGCCATTTTTGCTTGGGGATTTGCTGCATCAAAATGTTTAGCAACTCAACGTTGACAAAGGCTATGCGGCTTATTCCGCAGTAGTATTCGCCGGGGAAGTGCCAGTCGTAGACCATGAGGTTCTTGTAGATATCCAGCATCTTGCTAATGAGTGGTTTGATGCCTGCTTCTTTGCCTTCTTGAATTAAGCGGTCGATGTATTCTCTTTCTTTTTTTTCAAGTATGATGGTGGTTCTTTTCGGGGCTGGCGGGGTATCTTTGATGCCTTGCATACCTGATATACCCTAAGCAATACCTTATATGCCTTTCCAAACCTGATGATGAGCCAAGAAACCTTAATACCGCCTGTGGGTTATAGGAAAACGCCGATGACGAACTTTAACGAGCTGATTTGATGATGCACCCTAGGGTATCTGAGGCAAAAATTTAGGAAATGATTCCCTTTTGCATCAAGTAACGCATCATGAAAATTCCGACTATGAACAAAACGATTCCCACTGCGGCTGCTGCGATGATGCCCATGTTCAAACCGACCGCTATGCCGTAAACCACGTAGGTGGGTCCAGCAAAAACAAGTAAAACCGCAATTATTGTCAGTATGGCTCTGCCTAAGCTGGAGCCTAAAAAGCTGTTATCACCGTTTTCTGTCATGTTGGTCGTCTCTGCGTTTGTTTGGTTTTCAGTGTTCTTCTTGCGTGGTTCCTTCTTTTATCTCTTTTCCTAATGCCTTCATTAAAAATTTGAAAACCAACGTACCAGCTTCTTTATCCGCGTTAAACCCTGCTGTGGCACCCAAAATGCAAACGCCGTTAACTCCGCGCTCCTTTGCCAACGCTAACGTCAAACCTGTGCCGCCAACAATTTTTCCTTGACTGTACACGACTGCGCCTTTATCTGCGAAATCTCCTGTGAAGCGTTGAGCCGTTCCAGCCACGTAAACATGCGCTTTGTCCTCGTTCATGGGCACACCCCCCATGGTCACCACAAACCCGCAGCCAAGCTTCTCCATGTAATCAACGATTTCGCTGCAGACCTGATAATGCGCCACTACATCATCAAATGAAGGCTGCGACTCCCCAGTCATCACCACAAAATCCGCATCCCCAATCCTAGCCGAGTAAAACTCGTACTTAGGCAAATGACAAATGCCCTTCGAGCTAACCGCCACGTAATCAGGAAAACTAGGCGCATACAACTCTGCAAACAACTTCGCCCCACAATGCTTAACCAAAAGCCGCGCCGCAATCCTGCCAACGTTGCCAAACCCTGGTAGCCCCTGAACAAACGTTGGATTCTCCAACTCAGGCTTATGCAACTCACGCAAATACGGCTTATCCATCAAACAGCCCATCAAACAATACACAAAACCGCCCCTTGCTAAAATGCTTTTCACCAACCAAAAAAAGAAACTATTAATAACTGTGCGGGTGGTAGTAGTAAAGACTCGCCAAAATCCATGGCAGCCAAACAGACAGATGAAGCGGGGTGGGGTAGCCAGGATTAACCCGCTGGGCTCATAACCCAGAGATCAGTAGTTCAAATCTACTCCCCGCTACCAACTAACTTTTACCAAAAACCTCCTCACTAGAAAACAAGCTTTGCTGCCCCCAAACAAATAAGGTTGTGACGTTTAAGGACAAAACACGCCTTTTAGAGACTTTCTAAGACGCAAGAAAAACCCGTTTCAAGCCCTAACACCATGAAACAACCCAAAAACGGCTCTGCAAGAAACTGGGGGGTAGACCCGATTTTGCTGGTTTAGAGCACTGGTTGGTTTGTTGAAAAGGAAAAACTGGTGTGTGGTGTAGGTTTGGTTTTGCGTGTTTTGTGTGGTGGGTTAATAAGTGTGTTTTGTCTACTTTTTCTACTTGGTGGTATTTATGGTTGAGACGAAGACGATTAAGGTTAGTAAGGAGACGTATGCGGAGCTTAGTGGGATTGCGGGGGAATTGCAGGTCAAGTTGAAGCGGCCTGTTTCTCTTGATGAGGCGATTAAGCATCTTGCGCGGAGAAAAAAGAGGGTGACCAAGATTTCTGATCTTGCTGGTTCGTGGGATGTGTCGGATCAAGAGGCTAAGGAAATTGAGGAGGCTATTGAGGGGTCGTGGGAGAAATGGAGCCTTCCCAAGTAGTTCTTGATACTGACATCCTTATTGACCTGCTAAGGGGCAAAAAGGACGCTGAGGTTCTCATTTCCACATTAGAGCGCAAAAGATTCACGTTCTTCACAACCGCAGTAAACGTGTATGAACTGCACTATGGCGCGCACAAGTCAACAAAGAAAGAGCAAAGTTTACAGGCAACCAAAAAGTTGCTGCGCCGAATGCCTATTTTGCCCTTCACCAACAGGGCTGCTGCGAAAGCGGGGCACATATTTGCTGGTCTGGAAGCTAAGGGTCAATCCATCGGTCTCTCAGATGCCTTCATAGCTGCCATTGCCTTAACCCGCGGATACAGCGTAGTCACCCGAAACAGCAGCCATTTTAACAAAATTGACGGGCTAACTGTAATTTCGCCTCAGAAAACATAACAATGAGAAAAAATGGTTGTGGTGTGTGGTTGGTTGTGCGGTTTATGCTTTGCCTTTTTCTTCTTTGCCGAAGTATTCGGTCCATTTGAGTTTGCGGGGGTCGCGTTTGAAGTGTAGTGAGCTTTTTCGGCATTTGGCGGTGCAGAACCATAGGATGGTTCCGTCGTTTTTGATGTACATCATGCCAGTGCCCGCTGGGAATTCGATACCGCAAAATGAGCATTTTTTGTCTTTTGGCATGGACTGGCTCCTCTTTATCTGTTAATTTTCTTTGCTTCGCGTTCAGTTTCCCGCAGCATCAGGATGTCTTGTTCGCGTACTGGTCCTTTGACGTTGCGTGTTATGATGCGTCCTTTGTCTCTGCCTTCGAGTATGCGTACTCTTGCTTGTGTGATTTCGCCTGTTACGCCTGTGCGTCCGATGATTTGGATGACTTCTGCTGGTATTAGTTCAGTGGCTGCTGCGGCTTTGGCGTCTTTGCTCATTACTGTGAGCCTCTTTGTATCTGTTCAAGTCTGGAAATGATTTCTTTGATTAAGCCTGCGGCTTCTCCTTCTTTGAGTATACACGCGGACGCTGCTGGGACGTCGATTCCTAATGCTTTGCCAATTTCCTGCTTGCTTGGAACAAACACGTACGGAATTTTTCTTTCGTCACAAAGGAGCGGCAAGTGTGCAATCACTTCTGGAGGCTCCACGTCCTCAGCTATAACCACAAGCTTAGCCTGTGTTCTTTCTACAGCTTTGGTCGCCTCGTTTGTTCCTTTCCTGACGATTCCTGATTTTGAAGCTATCTGCAGGGCTTCATAGGCTGCATCTACTACTTCTTTTGGTGCTTCATATTTTACATAGAATGGTTTTGACATATTTCTTGGCCTCACCCTTTTAAGGCACAGTTTTAACGCAACTTCTTGTTTAAGAAGCTTTCTGCCGGGAGATTAGCTTATGAAACGTCCAAAAACCCTTTTTGTCGAAAGATTTATAAGCTGTACTACGGTGAACGTGTTTGTTTTTCGGAGGGGAATGTGTTGCAGAGGTTAGGTAAAGTTCTCAACGTGACCCCGTCGCAAAGTGTCATTGTAAAGCTTGAAAAAACCCCGAAAATGGGGGCTGCCATCATCGATGAAAAGCTCAACGTTGTTGGCAGGGTCTTTGACATAATTGGTCCTGTGTCTTCTCCGTATGCCGTGATTAAACCTTCTGTAAAGCATCCTGAAACGCTGGCTAACCACAAATTGTATGTTTCTCCCTCGAAAAAGGAACGGCGTTAAAAGAATGAGTGGAAATAACAGGCTACACGATGAAAACGAACCCTCATCGTCGTCGCAGCAAGTGGAAGCTGTAAAGGTCCAGTCATGTCCTGAATGCGGAAGCACCCGTCTTATGCGTGATTATGAATGCGCAGAAATCGTTTGTATGGACTGCGGATTTGTTGTAACCGCCAAAATAGCCGACCGAGGACCTGAATGGCGCGCTTTTGACGATGAGCAGCGTTCCAAACGCACCCGCGTGGGCGCTCCCCTGACCTACACCATACATGATAAAGGCTTATCAACAACCATAGACTGGCACGACCGAGATGTCTACGGCAAAAGCCTCAGCCCCGGACAAAAAGCCCAAGTCTACAGGCTACGCAAATGGCAGCGGCGTATTCGAGTTTCTGATGCAACCGAACGAAACCTAGCTTTTGCCCTCTCAGAAATCACAAAGATCTCTAATAATTTGACTTTGCCCAAGAACATTTTGGAAACTGCCTCAGTTATTTACCGCAAAGCCGTAAAGGAACGGTTGATTCGGGGACGTTCAATTCAAGGCGTAACCTCCGCCGCGCTCTACCTCGCCTGCAGGCAATGCGGGTTGCCCAGAACGTTAGATGAGATTTCCCAAGCCTCCACCGTTAACAAAAAAGAAATCGGACGCAGCTACCGCTTCCTCATAAAAGAACTCAACTACTCCATCCCACCGCTCAAACCCAGCCAGTACATCACAAAGTTTTCCAACCAACTCACCATGCAAGGAAAAGTCGAAGAAATCGCCCACAAAATCTTAGCCTCCGCCAAAGCGCAAAAACTAACCTCCGGACGCGGTCCAACAGGCATCGCCGCAGCCGCAAGCTACATCGCTTCTGTTTTAACTGGCGAACGCAAAACCCAACGTGAAATCGCAGAAATCGCCCAAGTCACCGAAGTGACCATCCGCAACCGCTACAAAGAACTTGTCGAACGTATGATGTTCGAAATAAGCCTGTAGCTTTCTTTTCCTTTTTGTTTATTTTGCTCTGGAGCAGGCAATTTTTAGGCAAAACCAAAAACCCCCACAACAAGACAACAACCCGAAAAAATCCAACCCCCAATAAAATGCTCGTTTGGGATATTCTTTTAAGTTTGGGGTTTTATTGTTGAGTTATGCCCTATAAGTTTACTTTCGATATTTCTAAGGCGCCACAGCGTTTTTTTGCAGAAATTGCCATGGAAAGTTACCAGAGGGGCGTTCACAAAGTTTTTCTTAACACGTTGCAGGATATGGTGAAGCGTTTTCGGATTCAGGAAGCTACGGGACTTAACGTCCAAGACGCGGTGCTTTTAATCCAAGACCTCATCGACATGCAGGCCCTGAATTTGATGTACCGCAAACGGTTTTTGCAAACCAAAAAACGCGCGCTCTTCTTGCCTCACTGCAGCCGCAAATACATGGACGGCAGATGCAAAGCCGACTTTGACCCCACATTACCCTCCTACATCTGCAACCACTGCTCACAAGACTGCGCCATAAACAAAGCCGACCAAATCGCCCGCGAAAAAGGCTACGACGTCTACATCCTAGCAGGCGGCTCATGCATACCCCAAATCCTAAACAGCAAACAATACGAAGGCATAGTCGGCGTAGCATGCGGCGGCGAACTCAAACTCTCAGACGAAGTCCTAAACAACCTCCAAGTCGCAGGACAAGCCGTGCCTCTACTTAAAAACGGCTGCGCCAACACCAAATTCAACCTAACCACCCTAACAAAAACCCTCTAAAACCTTCTTCTTGGGCAGAGCATATTCTTGTTTTACCTTGCTAAAAACAGTGCAGTTTTGGAAATGTTAGGTTTTTGTGCAAAAATGCTTGTACTTTGCAGTAGCTGTTTTTGATTGTAGAGAAGAAGTGAGAAAGAGAAGTGGTTACTTGACTAGTTCTCGTTTTTTCCAGCGCAGGTTTTTGCTGTGGCATTTTCTGCATTTGTTGGCTGTGGCTGCGTTTCGGACTCCGCAGTCTCTGCAGATTTTTTTGTAGAGGCGTGCTTTTTGCGCTATGGATTTCTTGATTGGGTCTAATATCGGCATTTAGAGTTGACCTTCCGTCTTAGGCTTAAACCAAGATGGTTAGCTTTTAGATATACTTTTTGCCCCGAAAACCTTGTGGTGTTTGGTTGGTTTATTTTATGACTTCAATTGTTATGTGGCTGCAGGTTTGGGTTATGCCGTCTATGGTGTAGAGTTTTTTTAGGGTTTCGTCTATGTTTTTTCTGTCGACCATTATGAGGGCGTCTGCGTTGCCTGTTATGCGAAAGGCTCTAGCGATGGCGAGTTCTTGGATTTTTTCGAAAACGTGCATGCGTTTTTGGGGGCTGGTTTTGATGAGTATGAATGCGGGGGTGGTTGATACGCCAAGTACGCTTAAGCCTTTTTCGGTTACGTCTATAAAGCCTCTGCCTGTGCGTATGTATCCTGTGCTTTTTAGTTTGCGCAGGTGCACGTTTAGGGCTTGCCTGCTTATGCCCAGCTGTTTTGACAGCTCGTCTTGTTTGATTCTTAGCGTGTAGGCGTTGGTGGATTTTCCTTTGTCGTAGAGAGTTTTGAGAAGCTGAATTGACCTTTTAGTTAACGGCTCCAAAGTTACCATCTTAACGTTAGTTTGTTAACGTAAACCTTTACAATTGTGAAGACCCTTAAGAACATAGTGCTTTAAAACATACACAGCAACCTTACAACCTCCCCTGCCCTGATATGCCATTTGGAATGTGCCGTTTTGGTTGCGGAGCGTGGTTTGTCTGCCTGTTTTTTCTTGGTTAATCCAACTTTGGAGCCAACTTTTAGATTAACAAACCCGAATTTCCTGTCCAAACAATTCGTAGATACGTCACCACAACATATTTATGAGCGGAACGAAGACCTTTTACGAGCCGACAAAATTAGGAGTAACCCTGAAGTCATGTCAGAAAGCAACTCGGTGCTGATCGGAAAGAAGCCGGTGATGAACTATGTGCTTGCTTGCATAACGCTCTTCCATGGCGGCGCTAAAGACGTCAGCATAAAAGCGCGTGGAAAATCCATCTGCCGCGCTATAGATGTAGTCGAAGTGGTCAGACGCCGATTCTTGCCTGATGTAAAGGTCAAAACCGTTAACATAGGAACTGATTCGGTATCGCCTCAGTATGATGGGGCGGATGAGAACCTCACCAACGTGAGCACTATCGAGATAATCATCCAACGTTAAACTCGCTTCCTTTCATCGCCTTCCGACATACGGCAACTCCTGAAAACTTAGCGGGAAGGTATCTTCATGAAGACTGAGCTATGCAGTTTCTGTCTAAAAAGTGGCATGCTATGCCAAAAATGTTCAGCCAAAGTTAAAGCTGGAGAAATCAGCGAGTTAGACCTAAAAATCGCCCGTCTGCTTTTGCAGCTGGAAGAAAAGTATCCTTCTCTGCAGAACGTGAGTTTTTACAAAGCTATAGACGCCAACAAAACCATCGCGTTAATTGTAGGGCATGGAGATGTTCCAAAACTTTTAGGTTACGGCGGCAAAATAATCAAAGCCTTAGGCGACGAAGCAGGCAACAAATCCATCCGCGTCTTGGAAAGCGGCGTGGACGACCGCAAATTCTTAGAAGACCTGTTCACGCCCCTTAATATCTTGACCATTAACACCATCTGGTTGCCCGATGGAACCACCGAGACACGAGTTATCCTGCGCAAAAAACGCGGTTCACAGCTGCCTTTTGACTTAAACGCCATAAAAGACATCGCGCACGCCGTGCGTAAGATGAGCTTACGTGTAGAATTCGCCGATTAAAGGAGGCACATACAGCATGGTTTTTGATTCGCTAACCAACTGGGATAGAACCTACTCTTCCTTGGTCACGCCCGAAATGGACGGCAAAGAAGTCGCCCTCTTAGGCTGGGTGCAAGAAGTCCGCGACCTAGGCGGTATACGCTTCATCATACTGCAAGACCGCGAAGGAACCATCCAAATAACCATACCCAAAAAACGCGTCGCACCAGAAGTTCTCTCCAAATCCGACAGCCTGCAAAAACGCTTTAGCATAGGCGTAAAAGGCTCTGTCAAACAAACCAAGATGACTCGGCGCGGCGTTGAAGTAATTCCAACTGAAATCCGCGTTTTCAACTCTGCCGCAGAGCAGCTGCCCCTTGATATCACAGGGAAGACTCCTGCGCTTATTGATGCCCGTTTGGATGCGCGCGCGTTGGATCTGTGCCAGGAACAAAACACGGCAGCCTTCAAAGTCCAGCACTGCGCCCTGCAAGCCATCCGCGAATTCCTATTCGAAAAAGGCTACTTAGAAGTTCACACTCCCCGCATCATCGCCTCCGCCACTGAAGGCGGCGCTGAACTCTTCGCCGTAGACTACTTTGGCAAAAAAGCCTACCTCGCCCAGAGCCCACAACTCTACAAAGAACAGCTAACCATGAGCATAGAACGCGTGTTCGAAGTTGGTCCCTTCTTTAGAGCTGAAACCTCGCACACCCGCAGGCACCTAAGCGAATTCGTCTCCGTAGACGTTGAAGAAGCGTTTGCCAACGACGAAGACGTCATGGCGCTTTTAGAGCAAGTCATCCACCGCGCAGCCACGGCAGTTAACGAGAAATGCGAAAAAGAACTTGGCGTATTGGATTACAAGGTTGAGGTTCCTGATGTTCCGTTTCAACGCTTCACTTACGACCAGATTATTGAAGAGCTCAAAGCCGAGGGCATCGAAGTTCCGTGGGGCGAAGACATACCCACTGAGGCTTTTCGCGTCTTTGGCAAAAACCGCAACTACTATTACTTCATAACCAACTGGCCTACTTCTTCCAAGGCGTTTTACATTAAGCCCTGCGACGATAACCCCAAACTGTGTGAAGGTTTTGATTTGATGCATGGTTGGGTGGAGCTGGTTTCAGGCGGCACCCGAATCGCCAACAAAGACCAACTCATAGAGCGCATGAAAGAAAAAGACCTAAACCCCGACTCCTTCAAATACCACCTCCAAGCCTTCGACTACGGCATGCCCCCCCACGCAGGATGGGCAATAGGACTAGAACGCCTAACCATGATCCTAACAGGCAAACAAAACATCCGCGAAGTCACCCTCTACCCCAGAGACCAAATGCGCCTAACCCCCTAACCCAACGCTTCCCCCGTCTTTTGACTGGCAGACCCTCCCCCTACGGGTTTTTGCATTGAATCTCTATTTGCCGTCTAATATTGGTGTGTGGGATGGTTTTTGGGGTTTGTTCTTATATTTTGGGGTGGTTGTTTTGGTGAGGTGTATTTGTTGTCTGAGGGTGTTGGTGATGTTTTCCAAAAAGACACAAAGTATGTTTTGGGGCAGTCCTTTAGACGTTTTCTTTCATGGTCTACTAAACCCCAAACCTACAAGAGCTACCCTGTGGAGAAGATTCCGCTTGCCGTGGATTTTGATGTGAAGTCTAGGGCACATATGCCCTTAAGCGAGGTGATTAAGAACCGTAAAAGCATAAGGCGCTTCTCTTCTAAGCCGCTAAGTTTTGCTGAGCTATCCTATTTGCTTTGGGCATCCACAGGCATACGCAAACAAAACAACCCCCACCAGTTTCGAACCGCCCCCTCCGCTGGCGCTTTATACCCCATAGAAACCTATGTTGCCGCAAACAACATCCAAACCCTTACGCAGGGACTCTACCACTACAACATAGAACACAACGCACTTGAACAACTCCAAACAGGCAACTTCTCAGATGCTCTAACCCAAGCCGCCCTAAACCAAGAAATGTGCAGCGAAGCCCCAGCAGTCTTAATCTGGACCGCCGTTTTCCCCCGCCAAAAATGGAAGTACCAACAACGCGCCTACCGCTACGTCTACATAGACGCCGGACACATAGCCCAAAACCTCGCCCTAGCCGCCACCAGCCTAGAACTGGGAACCTGCCAAATCGGAGCCTTCTACGACGACCAAATCAACCAACTCCTACAAGTAGACGGCACAAACGAAAGCACCATCTACCTAAGCGTAACAGGACAACCCCTACGCCTTTAACTTGACAGTATTTTTCTACAAGAAACAGAAAGTGCAAGGTTGGTGTGGTGCGGTCGCCGGGATTTGAACCCGGGTTGTCAGCGTGGGAGGCTGGAGTCCTGCCGAACTAGACTACGACCGCGTGGCTAACAAATAGACCGTTTTTGGAACTTAAACTTTTAGCCGTTTAGCTCCTAAATAGAGTGGTCTGGGTAAAAATGGAGTTGAAAAAAATTAAAGTTGTGTTACTAAGCTTGGGGCTTAGTTGGTTTTTTGTTTACTTGTTTGTTTGCGGATAAGTACCGCGGCTGCTATGGCTAGTGGGATGGCTATGGGTCCTAAGGGGTATTCTGGTACGACAAATGGGCTGTTGGGGCATATGTGGAAGTAGTCAAATTCAGCGTTGAAAGTGGCGCTGCCAACGTTTATGGCAAACAATCCGACTTCGACGGGGTCTACGGTGTTAAGGGTGTAGGAGTAAATGGTAATCCATGAGATTTCGTTATAGCTGTAGCTTGCTGTTACTGTGCTGCCGAATTTCTCCAGTTTTAAGTAAAGCATATCGCAGCTGGTTGTGGATACGTGTTTGTTGTTTTCAAAGCCGTTTAGGTATCCGTAAAGCAAGAGTTTGTCTCTTCCCCATTTTTCAAAACGCAAGTAATTGTCTTGGTCTCCCCATACGAGTAATCCTGCGCGAAAACCATCTTGGTCAAAGTTTCCAGTTACGTTGGTAGTTGCAATGAAGTCGCCTGTGACGTTTTGAAGAATTCTGGGTGCATCAAAGTTTGATTTTTGAGATAATGCGATGTATTGGTTGCCTGGTGCTGTTATGGTTAACCATGTGGGTTTGTCAGTTAAGTTGTATGAACCAAGGCCTGAAGGGTTAACAAATGTCCAGAATGGCTGTAGGGTTGAGTTGGTGAATTCGTCTTCATGTCCTGTTAATGGGCTTGCTGCAGCGGTGCTGATTCCAAGACCCAAAACGATTGTCATTATTGACAGAAGCGTAAACACTACTGTCTTTGTTTTGTTCATTATACTTTTCCTTGCCTATCTCCTTCCTAAGAATCACCACGTGATTATTGCATTTAACACTTCTTCTGTGATAAATAATGTTATGTTTCGAAAAACCTGACGATTTTTTTCATATTTCGAAAACAATGTTACATCCAACCACGAAATTCACATCCAAAACCCCTTCATCTTTAGCCAAAAACAAAATCGTTATCAACACCAACCCCAAAGAACATAAGCAGGAGAAAACTAAGCGTGCCCAAAAACTTTACCTACACAAACGCAGGCGTAAACCTTTTGTTGAGCCCAACGCTTTTGCTACACCGCGTGGGTTCTGTTTTTTGTTTCTGTTCTATCTGAATATTTTAAATTTTAGAAAATCTATGTGATTATGCATAGGAAGTGTTGACCGTTAAACATGTGAAAGGTTTCTCTCTGGATAACTTGGATTCCGATGAGTTCCAAGAATTTATTGTAGCTCTTTTCACAAAGCTTGGGTACGTTAACATTAAAGTGGGTTCTGATACAGCTGTTAAATCTGTGGATTTAACTATGGAAAAAGCGACAAATATTGGTGGGGTGATTAAGTATCTTGTTGAATCCAAACATCAACCACGTGGAACTGTGGGTCTTTCTGCAGTTAAAATCCATCACTCAACAGTTGTTGCAACACCTGAGTTAGACAAGGGTTTGATTATTACTTCTGGACGGTTTAGCCGACAAGCAATAAAATTCGCAGAAACTGTAGGTGTTGAGCTTTTAGACTCTCAAAAACTGGTTGCCCTCAGCATCAAAACTGGTTTGAATACCACTAAAGACTATGAACAGACTTACTACACTTTTCCTATAGCACCTGTCTCGCAAGTCAAAACAGATACTCTTTCTTTCCTTAGAAATAATCTAACACAATTCGAGGGGGAAATAACAATTGATACCATAAAATTATCATTGGTTCCCTCCTTTATGATTAGTTATTCTATAGACGCCACTTTTTCTACATCTGTGGGCGTAATACATGAAATAAACGGTGATTTCACTCTCTTTCTTTCAGATGACGAAAAAATACTGCCTCCCAAAATAACTGAAAATTTGGATGAACTAAACATTTCCCCTTTTACTCTCCCTACTGAAGAACTCAATTTAGAAAAAAATGATTTTAAGAACTCTATTGACGACATCGAAACAGACGCAAAAGAAAAAGTTTCTATAGCACAAACTGAGGATGTGGTTTATGTTGGCGGTAATAACCACCACTATGAAAAACAATGTAAGCCTAAACATAAAGATATTACAATTTTGGGTATTAAGCAGGTTTACATTCCGTTATGGATTGTTGTATCCTCAATCATAAACAAAAAGTATGTTTTATCTGTACTTGATGACGATTCTGAATTGAATGTTCTTCCCCCTGATTTACTCCGCTTAGAAAAATCGTCTGAAGTTGACCCTTATCCACAGTCTTGCATGTGTTGCTATGGTGATTTTCGATTAGGCAAATTTGTTTGTGCTGAATGCGGGAAAATAACCTGTTCTAAAGACAATTACATATGTGATTCCTGCGGTCGCCAAGTATGCAGCGACCACATATTTAATGTCAGGAAATACTTCTTCTTGAAAGCAAAATACTGCCCTGCGTGTAAAGCGGAAAGAGACCGAAAAAAGTAGTTTTTTAACAAAATGATTATCAACAACCTTTAACAGAAAACTCACTTCAAGGAAAAAACAGGCAATGACAAAAAACTTTACCTACACGGATGCAGGCGTAAACCGCCAACAACGCCACGAATCCAAAAAAGCCCTCAACATGCTGCAGGAAACCTACGGGTTTAACCGTTTTGGCTCCGTAATGCATCTGCCCTACAGCAACATCTTCCAGTTCTCAGACAAGACCTATTTGGATTTGACCATAGAAGGCGTGGGCACCAAAGTTCTTCTAGCACAGCTTGCCAACCGATATGACAGCATAGGCGTAGACGCCGTGGCAATGGCAGTAAACGATGTCATACGCTCAGGAGCAACACCGCTGGCGATATCGGATAACATCCACGCACAAGCCAGCAACCCCCAACTCGTACACCAATGGTTGCAGGGCATAACCGAAGGCGCCAAACAGTCCCTGTGCCCCGTGGTTAGCGGCGAAATTGGAGATGTCGCAGAAATCATCAACGGCATCAAAGAAGGCGCAGGATTTGACATGATAGTTGCTAGCATCGGAGAAGTCAAAAAAGAAAACATCATCACCGGATGCGACATACGTCCAGGCGACTCAATCATCGGTTTACCCAGCAGCGGTCTGCACAGTAACGGCATAACCCTAGCCCGAAAAATCCTCTTCAAAGCTTGGGGAGGCAAATACCAACCCAACCAAGTCCCCGAAGAATTGGGTCGCAGCGTGGTCGAGGAAACGCTTGAACCCACCAAAATCTACGTAAAACCCTTCCTCAAAGCCGCAGCCGCCGCCAAAATCAAAGCCGCCATACACATAACAGGCGACTCTTACCTCAAATTCAACAACCTCACCGCGTACTCACCGGGCATCGGCTTTGAATTCAACAATTTCCACCCACAACCCATCTTCAATCTTATGCAGAAAACTGCGTTGGAGCTTGGTTATAGCATAACTGATGAGGAGATGTTCAAGACCTTCAACATGGGCTGGGGTTTCGCGGTTATAGTGGACAAAAACGAGAAAGACGCCATCTTGGATGCGTTTGAGCAGGCAGGCGAACAAGCCGAGCAAATCGGCGCCATAACCAACACGCCCCAAGTTACCATAAAACACGCGGACAAGAAGCTATCTCTTGCGTAGGCTTTGCCAAGTTAGTTGCGGAAGCGTTTAAATCTCCACGTTTTTACATTTAAGCATGAAATACTGCGCCAAAATCGAAGTCAGCCTCAAACCTGGACACACTGACCCTGAAGGCGAAACCACACAGCGCCTACTTAAGGAACTGGGCTACAAAACAGAAGCCGTCAACGTCAGCAAAGCCTACACCGTAACCCTAACCGCCCAAACCCAAGCTGACGCGCAAGCCAAAGCAGAAGAGATGGCTAAGCGGCTTTTAGCAAATCCCACAAAGGACAATTACTCAATTGTTGTAGAGGAGCAAAAATGAGCCTTCGCCCCCGCAAAGACGCCCCGTTTAGGCTGCATGAAGCCGCCATCCAAGACGCAACGGATACGCAGTTGCAAACGCTAAGCGGCGAGTTGGCTTTAGGTCTAAGTTTAGTTGAGATGCAGCAGGCACAAGCGTACTTTAAATCACAAAACCGCAACCCCACCGACGTGGAACTTGAAATAATCGCGCAGACTTGGAGTGAACACTGCTGCCACAAAACCTTCAAAGGCAAAATCCTCCTCGACGACGGCAAACAAATCAACAGCCTTTTCAAAACTTACATAGCCAAAGCCACCAAACAATTAGACCCGTCATGGTGTGTAAGCGTCTTTGAAGACAACGCGGGTATTATAGAATTCGACAAAGGCTACGCCATAGCCGCCAAAGTCGAAACCCACAACCACCCCTCCGCCGTAGAGCCGTTTGGAGGCGCAGCAACAGGTGTAGGCGGCGTAATACGCGACGTCCTTGGCGTTTGGGCAGACCCCATCGCATGCACCGACGTCTTAGGCTTTGGACCCCTAAATTACGATTACAAAAAATTACCCGCAGGCGTAAAACACCCAAAATACATCTACATGGGAGTCACCGCAGGCATTGGCGCTTACGGAAACAACATGGGCATCCCAACCGTGAACGGCGCCATCTATTTTGATGAATCCTACACTGGCAACGTGGTAGTTTACTGCGGCTGCATCGGCTTACTCCCGCTCAAGAAATTCAAGAAAGAAGCCCAAGCAGGACACATCCTCATGGTCGTAGGCGGCAAAACAGGACGCGACGGCATCCACGGCGTAACCTTTGCCTCAGCCGAGCTCACTGAAAAATCCGAAGAAATCAGCCGACCTGCTGTGCAAATCGCCGACCCCATTGAAGAAGAAAAAGTAAAACGCGCCATGATGGAAATCCGCGACCGTGAACTCGCTTCAGCAACAACAGACCTAGGCGGAGGCGGCATGTCCTCGGCAGTAGGAGAAACCGCAGACCGATACGGATGCGGTGTGGTCGTAGATTTAGACAAAGTACCCCTAAAGTATGCGGGGCTCGCGCCGTGGGAAATCTACATTTCCGAATCGCAAGAACGCATGCTCATAACCGTGCCCCCAGAAAACCTGGAAAAAGTCTTGGAGGTTTTTGAAAAAGAAAACGTGCAAGCAACCGCCATCGGAACCCTCACCAAGCAAAAGCGTTTGCACCTGCGCTTTGAAGGCGTAACCGTTGCGGATATGGACATGAAATTCCTGTTCCAAACTTTTGAGAGCACCAAAACCGCCCGCATCCAAAAACCAGACCTCAAAGAACCCCACATTCCCCAACCTAAAGACCTGACCCAAACCCTGATGCAACTGCTCTCTGCTCCTAATATCGCCAGTAAGGAAGCTGTAGTGCGCAGCTACGACCACGAAGTCAAAGGCAACACCGCGCTCAAACCTTTGCAAGGCGAGTATGCAGGACCCAACGACGCCGCCATCATCAAGCCGCTTAACAACTCGTGGAAGGGTGTCTCTATTTCGTGTGGCATGAATCCTAACTACGGCAAGATTGACCCGTACTGGATGGCAGCCTCTGCGATAGACGAAGCTGTGCGAAATAACGTGGCTGTGGGTGGGGGTCGAATTGCGATTTTGGATAATTTTGTTTGGGGTAACCCTGAGAAGCCTGAACGGTTGGGTTCTTTGGTTCGCGCCTGTGAAGCTTGCTACGACACTGCCATGGCTTTCAAAACCCCGTTCATCTCAGGCAAAGATAGCCTCTACAACGAATCTCCCATGGGACCTGTAACTCCTACGTTGCTCATAACTGCTGTTGGTATCGTCTCTGACGTGCGCTCTGCGGTTTCTATGGAGCTTAAAGAGCCCGCTGATTTGCTCTACGTGGTGGGCAAAACTTACAGTGAGCTGGGCGGCTCTGAATACTACAAACTCCACGGCTTCCTAGGCAAATCCGTACCTAAACTGCGCGCCGCCAAGGCTAAGAAAACCTACAAAGCCCTAACCAAAGCCATAACCCAAGGAGCAGTCAAAGCATGTCATGACCTCTCAGAAGGCGGCTTAGCAATCGCAGCAGCCGAAATGGCGCTCGCAAGCAAACACGGCGCCCAACTAGACCTCACCAAAGCCCCCCACGACAAAATCAGCCGCGACGACTTCTTGCTGTTCTCCGAATCCAACAGCCGCTTCCTTGTCGAGGTCGCCCCCCAAAACCAAGCGGACTTTGAAAAAATCATGAAAAACACACCCCACGCCCCAATCGGCAAAGTCACCCAAACCCCCCGCATAGTAATAGCTGGGCTCCAAGGCAAAACCGTAGTGGATGTTTCTGTGGCGGATTTGCGGGCGGCGTGGAAACAAACCCTAAACGTGGAGGCCTAAAAGTGAAGCTTGAAGAAATCAAAGTATTAGTTATGCGGGTGGGTGGAACTAACTGTGATGCGGAAACCAAACGCGCCTTCACCGAACTGGGCGTTCACGCAGAAATCCGACACCTCAACGAACTCGTCAAAAACCCCAACCTGCTAGATTACCACGCACTGGTTTTTCCTGGCGGCTTTAGCTACGGCGACTACGTGCGTTCTGGCGCGATATTTGCTCGCATGCTCACCGCAAAACTCGGCAAAGAGCTGCGCAGCTTCCTTGAAGACAACCGCCCCATACTGGGCATATGCAATGGCTTTCAGATTCTTGTTGAAGAGGGTTTGCTTCCAGGGTTTGACGCGCAAAGCGGGGTTACGCAGGCTTCGTTGGCAGCCAACATTCCTCAGGGCTTCAAATGTGAATGGGTTTACCTGAAAAACGAAAACCACAGCAAATGCGTTTTCACCAGCAAAATCCCCCCCAAGAAGGTGCTGCGTATGCCCATAGCCCACGGAGAAGGTCGCTTCCTATTCTCTAAAGAAAAAGAGCAACAGCTGCTGCAACGGCTATACGATGAGGATATGGTGGTTTTGCGTTACTGCAACAAAGACGGCTCCGCAGCAAACGACAAGTACCCCCAAAACCCCAACGGTAGCCTAAACGACATCGCAGGCATATGCAACCGCGAAGGCAACATCTTTGGATTAATGCCCCACCCCGAACGTGCCCTGTACTGGTGGCAACAACCCGACTGGACCGCTCAACAAAACATGTCGCAGTATGGTGATGGCAAACTGATCTTTGAGAGCGTTTTGGAGTACTTGTTATCTAAGAAGCTCTAAGGCTTTGGCGTTAGGCAGGCTGGTTCTTGCCCCTAACTCCATGACACAGCGCGACGCGACGAAATTGCCGATTCTGCCACACTCCAACAGGTCTTTGCCATTTAGCAAGCCGTAGATGAAGCCCGCGTTAAAAGCGTCGCCTGCGCCTGTTGTGTCCACAAGCCTTCCTTTGTGGGGTTCTATGGTGTGGGTTTGTTTTCCGTCTGTTATGTAGCAGCCATTTGCCCCCAGTTTTACCGCGCAGATTTGCACGCCCAACTCCAGCAGCGCCGCGGCTCCTTTGGTGGGATCTTGCTCGCCTGTTATGAGTTTTAGTTCAGAGCGGTTTGGCATCATCAAATACGTTCGCTGCAGAATGGGTTGTAGTTTGGTTTTGCCTTTTTGCGCGTACAAAACGCCAGGGTCAAAGCTGACCTTCACGGTTCGGGGGAGGGTTTCGAGGAGGTCTTTTTGGGTTTGGAAGCTTTTTTCGCCTACAAACGAGGTTAAATGCAAGAACCTTGCGTTGGCGGCGTAGTCTTTGCTGATTTCTTCTATGGCTAAGGCGTCGTTTACGCCTGAGTGAATGTAAAGTGCGCGTTGTCCTTGGTCGTCTACGAATCCCATGACGGTTCCGCTTTCGCCGTATTTGGCGTGGATGATGCCTTGGGTGTCTACGCCTTCTTTGCAGAAATCTTCCACAAGCAGTTTGCCCTCTTTATCCCCGCCCACTTTGCCGATAAAACCCGTTTTGCAGCCTAATCTTGCTAATCCAACGGCGGTGTTAGCTGCAGAGCCCCCACAGTTTACGCTGCGGGTTTTGATGTAACTCTCATCTTCCGCGTGGGCTATACGGTTAACCTGAAAGAGCTTATCCACATTAAGGGCGCCAAAACCCACAAAATCCAGACCAGTCATGCAAATAAATCACAGAGATTAATTTTATACTTTCCTAATTTCCCCTCATAATTCCCCGCTGAAATCCCAACAACACCCTCCACCTCTGCGGCGGCTTGTATGCCCTTTTTCATGGCGGTTTGAACGGCTCGCATGGAAACGCCGTTTACAACGATTTCAGGAATATAGTTAACGCCCTGGGGTACTTTGGATTCTGCTCCAAGTTTTGGTTTGAGGGTGGGGCAGTAAGGGTGGTTGGTGGTGGGTCCAATTTGTGGGTAATGGGTTTGGGGTTTGGAGCCTGCCGAGCAAACATCAAAGGGGGTTATTACGCCTTCAACTTGGTTAATGGCTTCTAAGGCTTTCGCGGAGGCTTCTTTGACTGCGGTTTTGGTTTGGCATAGTATCCAAAAGTTTCCGCCTGTTACGCCTTGGGCGTAGCCGATGTAGCGTTCAATTACAAAGTCGGGAACCATAAGCGGAACCACAATAACTTCTCTGCCCCCGCGCTTTTCCGTCCACTCGTAGCCGTCACCGCAGTGTCCCACACGATCCATCATATCCAGCTTACCCTCTGCCTGCGGTAGGAAGTCGTAAACTGCTGTGAAGGGTTTTACCAAAATGTCTTGGCGAATACGGTACGATAACTCTTTCTCAAACTTGGCAAGTCCGTCTGCAAAGGGTTTGTTGGGGTTGATTTCTGCCCAAAACTGCACTACCGCGCCTACCCGATTATCAGGAGTCCCTTTTGCCGTGAGGTAGCGTTCTACGCCGCCCTCGACCCTGCCAATAACCACACTGGGAGTAGCCGTTGCATCCTGAGCCGCTGCCACAACTGTCTCTTGGTCGTCTGCGGTTATGATTACTCTGCAAAATATGCCTTCAAACGCTTCTGCAAACGTGTCCTCAACCACGGCAGGTTTACCCAAGCATCCCAACTGCTTCGCCTCGTACTTTTTTCCTAAACGCGTTGCTTTCAAAAGACAACTGACTCATATTTTCCTCTGTAACTATTTGAACTTTGGGCAACGCTTCAGGATACAGTCTAAATAGCTGCTTTGTTGTGGTGGGGTCTGCAATGCAGTTTTCCAAGGTTTCGCGGTTCCAGTTCGCCGCCAAATCCAACGCCTGCTCTGTTCCATGCTTAAGAAAAACATCTGCCAAAACCGCCGTAACCACGCTGCTCTCCGACTGCACCGCAACCTGCGCGTTCTCCACCGCGTACCCGTTGCCATTAAACGAAACTGCCAACCCCCCATTCTCCCTAACCAACTGTAGAGCTTGGACATCAGTTATGCTATCCCCCACGTACATGACTCCCGAAAACGCAACGCCCAACCTTGTTACTACATCACAAATCGCCTGCGCTTTCTGGTCTCCCCCAACAGCCGTGACCTCTGAGACGATTTCTCCACAACTCATGGACGCGATTTCCTCCCAAAAGATTTGGTCAAGGCGACTAAGATTTGTTTGGTCTTGCCCTGAAAAATCCTCTATGCTTTTTGCGCCGTTTGGAATGGTTGGGAGGGGCATGGCTGCGATTTCTTTGGCTAAGGTTTTGAGCGTGGTTTTTTCGTGTTGGGGCACGTGGTAGTTGTTCATGGAAAGTTTGGTGCAGTACGTGTTTTCAAAGGGTAGCTCTACGCATTTGCAAAGGGCTTTGATGTAATGTTCGTAGCTGGTGCTGACGATGAACGCTTCCGACAAACACTGAATATGCTGCAGGGTTTCTTTGCTGCCCAAAATCAGCCGCAGCGTCTTGGCAGAGAATTCCTGCATCATCTCATCCGAAACATCAAACGCTCTTAGAAACGGCAAAACAAGCTTTAACGTATCTCCCGCGTTGTACACCGGCTTTTTTAGCACGTCAGCGAGCACATCATCATAGCGGCTTATAACCGAAAAAAGCTTATCGCCCTTGGGAACGAACTGGGCAGTTAGTTCGAAGGCGTTGTCGTTTTTAGATATGGGGCCTTCGCAGTCGGATACGAAAACGTGTTTCAAAGCTTTAGCCCCTTAGCTGCTTCATGTGTGCAATGCTTTGTGCAATGCCCTGTTCAGAGGCGACATCGCTTCGGCTCCACAAATCCCCACCCTTAATAGCGCCTATACCTTCCAAGCTGATTTGCCTAGCCTCCTCAATGGATTCGCCAATGCCCAAAACACCTACCACTCGGGATTTTAGTGCGTAGGTTTGGTTGTCTTTGAGTTCCATGGAGCCTGGGTAAACTTGGATGCGTTCGCCGTATTTGCGGCTTAACTCGTATGCGCCTGACAAATCCACGGGCGTCTGTGCCTGTGCGGGGTTTATGCGGTCGGGGTAAACTTGTGCGTAGCCGCCGTAGCTGGGTGGAACCTTGTACGTCAAAACAGTTGCTACGTCTTTGACTTGGACGCGGTTTAGGTTGCCCTCTACCATCTTGTAGCAGACATCCACGAAGTCGTCTTTAAGCACGGGCAAGATGTTGATGATTTCAGGGTCGCCAGGGCGGCTGTTGTTCTCCAAAATCTTCGCTCCCGTGCGTGTATGCATAAACGCTAAGTACAGGGGTACGCCGCGTAGGGCGGTTGGGTCTTGGATTTTCTGTGCCCACTTCTCAAAGATGCGCTGCGCAATTTCTAGTTGGTTTTCGCGATCTGCCTTGGTCATGAACGGCAAAACGTCGCCTGTGTCTTTGTAGCTGCCCATGCCGCCTGTGTTAGGTCCTTTGTCGTCGTCAAACGCACGTTTGTGGTCGCGCGTAGCAGGCAACGGAGCTAAATGTTTGCCGTCGCTAAACGCCATGTAACTGGATTCTTCTCCGTCAATTTTCTCTTCGATAAGCACGGTGCCGTATTGGAAGTTGGACATGAAATGTTCAAAAAGTTGTTCGCGTGTGTTGAAGTGGTCTCCCCAAACACCCACACCCTTGCCTGCAGTTGGCTTGTCGGGCTTTACCACCGCTTGGTTGTTTAGCTCGTCGAGCCATTTGTAAACTGCGGTTTTTGCGTCTTGGGTGCTCTTGTAATCTTGGGGGTTGAAAACTTTGAATTTTGGGTTGGCTTCAGGCGCAATTTCCTCAAACAGCAGGCGCTGCTCAACTTTGCTAACTTCTATGGCGCAGGACTGTTTAGGACAAATAACAGGTATGCCCGTTTGGGCTTCGATAAGGTCGCGTGCGCCTTCAATGATGGGTTTTTCTGGTCCCACCACGGCGAAGTCTATGTTTGCTTTGTTGGCTTTCGCAAAACTGCAAATATCCTGAACGTTCAAATCTGGAATGACTACGTGTTTGGCGGCTTTTTCTACGTTAAACGGGTTACGTTGCTTATCGGCTACGTAGAGTTCCACTTTGTAGTTTGGGCTTTTGCTTAGAGCGTCGACCATGGCGGCTTCGCGGGCACCATAAGAAACAACAAGTACGCCTGTTTTCTCCATCTAACACACCGTTTGTAGAGAATTGGCGTAAGCGTTTAAATTGTTTCCCACATCACGCGAAGGTTAGGTTTAGTTGCAGGTGTCTTCTTCGTAGATGCGGTTTTTCTCTTGGTAGCCTTCGAGGAACTTCTTTTTCATTTCATCTGCCATTTTCTGCGCTAACGGAGTGGGGTATTTGCCTGTGACACAAGCTAAGCAGAGTTCGTCTTTTTTGCAGCCTGTAGCTTTAACTAAATCGTCAACTTTTTGGTAGCAGATGGCGTCGGCGCCTATGATTTTGGCGATTTCCTCTTCAGTATGTTTGGAGCCAATTAGCTGCCCGTAGGTGGACATGTCAATTCCGTAGAAACAAGGACCGATGATTCTGGGGAAAGTGACGAACATGTAAACTTTTTTGGCGCCAAACCTGCGCAGCTTCTCGATGACGACTTTGGTTGTGTCGCCTCGTACGACGCTGTCTTCGGTTATGATGACTCGTTTGTCTTTGACTTTGGGTGCGAGTACGTTGACTTTGCGGTCTATGGTGGAGCAGCGTTCACTGTTTAGCAAGATAAACGCGCGTTCGGTGACGTAGCGGTGTCTGCGACTGGCGCGTTCCCAACGCAAACCTGACGCTTCGTGCACGCCCATGGCGGGGTCATCGCCTGTTTCAGGCACCGACAATACGATGTCTGAGTCCTTGATGATTTCGGGGTGCTCATTTACGATGTTTCTGCCAAAGTCCTCTCGGATTTCATAGACGTATTTGCCGTCAAAGCGTGAGTCGGGGCGGGCAAAGTATGCGAATTCAAATGCGCAGAACGCTTTTTTGGGTTTCTCGATAAGCTGCTGGCGTTTAAAGCCGTCTTGGGTGGCTACTACGAGTTCTCCTGCTTCGAGTTCAAAGTCTCGTTCAAACCCGTTTATGTCCAAGCTTACGGTTTCAGAGGAAAACACGCGGGTTTTGCCATCTGGGCTGTGTCCTGCACAGAGCGGTTTTATGCCGTGGGGATCTTTGAAAGCAAAAAACGTACCCTCGCCAGTTATGCCTATGACAGAGAATGCGCCGTCTAGGCTTTGCATGACAGTTTTGGCGGCTTCGGGTAAGGTTTTGCCTTTGGTGAGTTCTAAGAGAAGTTTGTTGCAGACCAGATCTGAGTCGCAGCTGGATACGAAGTCTTGGAAGCTGTCGGCGAGTTCTTGGCGTATTTGTTGCGTGTTAACTATGTTGCCGTTAAAAGAAACCGCGATTTTAATACCGTCTGATTCCGCCGTCATGGGCTGTGTGCCCTGCACGATGGATTGCTCATCACATTTGCCTGACGTGGTGTACCTCACGTTGGCTATTCCTATGTTCCCTGGTAATCGCCCAAACCATTCGTTGATGGCGCTTGATTTTAGTTTAGGCACTAAATCTAAGTTTTTGTAGCCGTGAAATTTCCCTTCGTGATACGTTAGGAAGCCGTGGGATTGATGCCCCCTGTGGTTTTGTGCGCGAAGACCCCAATACACGTATGGGAAAACCGGTTGTTTTTCGAAATTTATTGCGCCAAAGACACCGCAGCCTATATGAATTCCCCTTATGCAGTGGGTAGTGAAAGGGGTTGTTTATGAGTTTTTAGTACATTTTCAGTTAAAAGTCATGGAGTCTTTTTTGGTTGAAGAAAAAGCCTTGGGGAATTAGGGGGCGGCGTAGCAACAGGTTATTTGGCTGTGATTTCGTCTTGGGTTAATTCGGCAGTTAACCCCATCTTAAGGCAGTTTTGTTCTGCTGCTTTTTCTGTTGCAAACTCTCTTTTGGCGGAAGCAATGTTCTTTGCTGCTTTTGGTTCTGATAGCGAGTAAAGAACCCAGCCTGCAAGAAAGATTGCAGCAAAAACTGGGAACAGCAAAATGGTTACTGCACGTCTCTTATGCACTCTCTCCACCAAAGACAGTATTGGCGGCAAAATATTTAAAGAGTATGATTTCGTAATACAGTATACTGTTTTTGGTTTGTGTTTTACTGCTTTAGCGCTGTTTTTGCCATTTGCTGGACTTTTTTTCCAAGTTTGGTTTCCAAAAGCTTTCGAGTGCTCCCTATCGACGCTTCTATGTTTTGGTCGTAGGGAATCTCGCCTAGAAAATTTATGCCTAACGCGCGAGTTTGTTCTTGCACACTGATTGCCTGGGTCATTTTCATGTTTTCGGCTACGCCAATTACAGGCACTTTTTGCTCCTTGAGCAGCGCGATTTGTTTTTTTACGGTTTCAAATGCCAGTTGCGAGGGGGTTGTTATTATGAAGAATTCTATGCGTGGCACAAGCCGTATCAAATCCAGCATGGCATCCCCAATGCCTGGGGGCGTGTCGATAATCAGGTAGTCCAAGTTGCCCCACAAAGTCACCGCCAAAAGCTCTATGAGCGCATTAGACGTATCTGCGCCCCTCAACGGCGCAGCTTGGTTGCCTGAATAATAAATCAAAGACATATACTCCAACCCCTCAACAACAGGCGGAACCAACCCCTTCTCTTCCTCAGGCCAAACTTCGTCTTTAACGCCCAAGATGATGTGTGTAGAGGGGCTGGTGAAGTCTAAATCAAACAGTCCAACTTTGCATCCCTCTTTTGCAAGCGTCAACGCCAAAGTGGTCGCAACCATACTCTTCCCCACTCCGCCTTTACCGCTTGAAACCGCAACTATACGCCCAACCTTTCTAAGCCGCTCATCAATAATTACTGTGCGCGGGTCGGACAAATTATCTGGCTCCTTTTATGCTGTCAAGCCAAACCCCGCGTCCTTGGGCGATTTCAAAGTCTGGGCTGTTGCATTTTGGGCATTTAATGTATGTGTGGGCAACTTCAGGTACAAAATGGATGGCTTCAGCGGTTTGCTCGTCAAGGTTTTGTTTGTCAAATTCCCAAATGTTCCCGCACACGCGGCATTTAAGAGTGGATTTAGCAGTGCTTACCTTAAACTTGGCTTCCTTGAGGATACCTGCCTTTAGCTGCGCCAATGCAAAACGGAAAATCTCGTGCTCCACATCCTGCAGCTCCCCCATCTTAACTACAACCTCAGTAACCTGCTTAAGACCTTCTTTCTCAGCAATCTGTTTTGCCGCCGCAATAACAGCTTCGGCTAAAGCCCATTCATGCATGGAAAGCAAAGACGCAAAGAATCAATTAAATATATTGCAGCAATCTGCGGTTCCCTGTGGCTGCGGGGAAGAGTTATTAGTAAAACCTTTGCTTAGTTTATTTTATGCCAGATAAAGTTCGTTGTGCTCACATACTTGTCAAAACCCTAAGCGAAGCCAACGCTATAAAAGAAAAACTAGCAAACGGCGCAAAGTTCGGCGATGTTGCCAAGGAGGTTTCGCTTTGTCCTTCCAGCAAAAAAGGCGGAGACCTTGGAACGTTTGGTCGCGGACAAATGGTCAAAGAGTTCGAGAAAGCAGCTTTTGCCCTACAAGTCGGCGAAGTTTCCGACCCCATAAAAACCCAGTTCGGCTACCACATAATAAAACGCCTCTAACACCCTTTTTTGCGACTGCTGATACGCGACGGGTGCGTCGTGTTACCCTGTCTTCTTCTTTGTTGTTTGTGGGTTTTATAGGAGTCCTATGCTTTGTTTGTAGGCTGCGGCGCAGTGTATGCAGCAAAAGGAGTGGTCTTTGTTTTGGATGGTTTCTTTGTAGCCGCCTTGGTAGACTTTGCAGCCGCAGTGTGAGCAGACGTCTAGGCTGGGTTCTAGGGTGATGCTGATTAGTTCTGAAAAACGTTTGAAGAGTTTTTGGGCGAACTCTTTTCCTGAGGAGGTGAGTTCAAAAACTTTCTTTTGCTTTGCTCCCACAGGCTTTAGGGTATACGTGACCAAGTTTTTTTGTTCTAGCTTGCGCAAAAACGGGTACACCAAGCTTGGGCTTACGTCTTTTCCTATGGCTTTCTTAAACGTCGCTATTATTTCGTAGCCATGTGCGGGTCCTTGATAGAGTATGGTTAGCATGTAGACACGAGAAAAATCAGAGACTATCTCGTCTATTTCCTTTTGTTTGGTCATCTCGCTTGACCTATCGTATAAAGATATATTTATAGGAGACTCTTAAACCTGTATTTCTAGCACACACGGTAATTTGCTGCGTACCTTTATCGCTATCTGGTTGGTACGCCACTTGCTGGCTGCATTTCCTTTCAGAACGCTCTAATGGGGGCAGAAAGACCGTTCGTAGAGGAAATCCCCTTTTCCGCCTTTCCTCCTTTCTCCCAAAAGGCTATTCTACGGCGGTCCTGCACACACCACACCACCAAGCCAAAATATGAAAAACTTTTCACCAAACCCTTGAGCACAAAAAAGGGATAAAAAAAGAAAATAGACCGCAAGAAGCGGTTAGTGCTTTCCACAGCAACAGCCACTGTGGTTGTGTCCTTCACCTTTTATGTATTTTTCAGGGTTTTCTTCAAATTCTGTTTTGCATCCTGGCGCACAGAAATAGTAGGTTTTTCCCTGATAGGTTGTTGTCCACTTCGCTGTTTTCTCGTCCACATCCATGTTACAAACCAAATCTTTTGCCATACGTTTTTCACCTCCACTTTTGTTGTTGTGTGACTTTAGTTTGGGTTTAAAGCGCCTCAGCAAGGAAGCGTTTGTTACAACTGTCACTGAACTACTTGCCATCGCAGCCGCTGCATATACGGGGTCAAAAAGCACATGCAACACCGGATACAAGGCACCTGCCGCCAACGGAATCAAGATGATGTTGTAGAAGAACGCCCAAAACAGGTTCTGGCGAATCTTACGCATAGTTGCCCTGCTCAACTGAATCGCCACTACCACATCACGCAAATCATTTTTGATAAGCACGATATCGCCTGTTTCCACGGCTACGTCGGTTCCCGTGCCTACTGCGATTCCAATGTTTGCCTGTGCCAACGCGGGAGCATCATTAATGCCGTCTCCAATCATAGCGACCACTTTGCCCTCGCTTTGCAGCCTTTTTACTTCGTTGGCTTTTTCGTTAGGCAAAACCTCTGCCAACACGCGGTCAACTCCCACTTGCGATGCGATAGCTTGGGCAGTACGTGCGTTATCGCCCGTGAGCATGACAACTTCCAACCCCATATCCCTAAGCGTCTCAACCGCTTCAGCCGAGTTCTCCTTTAACGTATCCGCAACCGCAAACAACCCCGCCGCTTCGCCGTTAACTGCCATAAGCATCGCGGTTTTGCCTGATGCCTCAAACGTTGCCATCTTTGCTTCCAACCCGCTTATGTCTACGTTGCGGTTTTGCATGAGCTTGCGGTTACCCAAAAGAACCACTGCACCCTTATGCTTGACCTCAACGCCCTGTCCAGGTATAGCATTGAACTCTTCAGGGTCAACTGCTTCTACGCCCTGTGCGGCTGCTTTTTTGACGAGGGCTTCTCCAAGGGGGTGCTCTGAATTCTTTTCTGCCACCGCCGCGTACTCCAACAACTGTTTTTCAGTAAACGGTTTTGTGGTTGTGATGTTGGTGACTTCGGGTTCGCCTTTGGTTAGGGTTCCTGTTTTGTCGAAGACTACGGTTTGGAGTTTGTAGGCGGTTTCGAGGGCTTCGCCGTTTTTGATGAGTATGCCGTTTTCTGCGCCTTTTCCTACTCCGACCATGATGGCTGTTGGCGTTGCAAGTCCTAATGCGCAGGGGCACGCGACGATTAGGACGGCTATGAACACGGTGAGTGAGAAAATGTAGGTTTCGCCGACAAGGAAATACCAAACCAAAGCTGAAAGCGTGGCGGTGAGTATGATGGCTGGGACAAAGTAGCCTGCAGCCACATCTGCTAACCGCTGCACAGGAGCCTTGGAGGTTAAAGCGTTTTCAACCATGTTTATGATCTGCGCAAGCATGGTGTCTTTGCCAACTTTGGTTGCCCTGAACTTGAGCATGCCCGTCTTGTTCATAGTCGCGCCGATAACTTGGCTGCCCTCACGCTTCTCCACAGGAATGCTCTCGCCTGTGATGACTTTCTCATCCACTGCTGAGTACCCCTTAACAACCACGCCGTCCACAGGAATTTTCTCGCCTGGACGAACAACCACCACATCACCCACCTGCACCTCCTCCACGGGAACCTCCAACTCCTCGCCGTCTCGAATTACGCGGGCGGTTTTGGCTTGTAACCCCATAATTTTCCTAATTGCTTCGGAGGTTCTGCCTTTGGCGATGGCGTCTAGCAGTTTGCCTAGCAGGATGAATGACATTATCATGGTTGAGGTGTCAAAAAAGACGCCTGAGTCGGGGAATATTGTGGGTGCGAAGGTGACGATGGTGCTGTAGATGTAGGCGGTGCTGGTGCCCATGGCAATTAAGGTGTCCATGTTGGCGGTTTTGTTGCGCAAGCCCTTGTAGGTGCCTACGTAAAATGTCCAGCCCACCACAAACTGCACAGGCGTTGCAAGAGCAAACATCAACAGCTTGTTTTGCTCCATAGGCAGGGGTGAGAGCCACATTATCGCCATGATCGGAATGGTTAGGGCGACGCTGGCGGTCAGGAGCAGTTTTAGGCGGTTTATGTGTTTTTTGCGGGCTTTGCTTTCGGTATCTTCCACGGTTTTCTGTTCTGGCTCAACAACTTTGTACCCCACGTCCTCGATGGTTTTTTTGATTGCTGCCCTGCTTATCTGCTCCGCGTTATACTCCACCAAAACAGATTCAGCAGCAAAATTTACCGCGGCTTTGTAGATGCCTTCTTTTTTGTTAAGCGCTTTTTCTATGCTTTTGGCGCAGTTTATGCAGCTCATGCCACCGATTTGCAGCGTGGCTTTTTCATGTATGACTTGGTAGCCAACGTTGGTTATAGCCGCTTCAATTGCTTCTTGATTTACCTTGTCGGGGTTGTAGTCTATGATGGCTTTTTCAGCAGCCAAATTCACCGTAGCCTGCGTAACACCCTCAAGCTTGCCAAGAGCCTTCTCAATAGCACGCGCACAATTAACACAACTCATACCCCCAATACCCAAAACAACTTTCCGGGTTCTCTCTTGACTCATAAACGCCCTCCCACAAACCATAGTCATGGCGCCTAAAATGGATATAGCTTCCTACAAAAGATACATCTTTTCAAGACACAAACCCCAAAACCCTGTATCCGCCACAACACCTGATTCTCTGGCTATAGACCCCCTCCCTCCCCTTCTAAGAAAACCCCGTTTCAAACCGCTTTCTTGCCTTACTGCCTGCTTCGGGTTTTGGTTGCGTCCTAAAAAGTCCCTAAAAGTCCTCTTGCGTCCCAAAACGTCAACCTTAACATATGGTGTAATTTCGTTGGAATCAGGCTTTTCCTTATGATCTGTTTTTGTTCTGTATCTTTTGCCTATCCTGTGATGTTGTTATTAAGCAAATTGTTATAAATAAAACTGAACCAATACACAAAAGTGGGGTTAGCAGGCAAGTTGAAAAAAGCTATCTTCTTTGTGCTTACTGGTTTAGTTTTTGTCTGTTTAATTACAAGAGTTATTGGTGGGTTTAATGAAACAAGAAGTATCTAAACTGGATGCAGTTCCTTCAAAACGGTTGTTTCTTTCGATAATAGCCGATTATGATGTGAATCGTTCAATTTGTGAACTGGTAGATAATGCTATTGATCTTTGGGTTAAAAGTGGTAAAACAAAAAAGCTTGCTATACAGATAGTTGTTGATGCCCGTCAGCAATCAATATGTATTCGTGACAACGCTGGTGGTGTAAAAAAGGATGATATGCGTGTTATCGTTGGTCCTGGTCAAACAACTAATCATCCAACCGATGAGGTTATTGGGATTTTTGGTGTGGGAACTAAAAGAGCAGTTGTTGCATTAGCGCAGTACATCAAAATCACAACTCGTTATAAACGAGATAGAACTTACCAGGTTGAATTCGATGATGCTTGGCTTGAAACTGATGGTTGGGATTTGCCTCTATATGAAGTGGATTCCATAGCGGAAAGTACAACAATAATTGATCTGCAAAAACTGCGGCTTCATATAACTGACGATGTCGTATTGCATCTTAAGCAACATATTCGTGCTACATACGCCAAGTTTTTGACAAATGATCAACTTCTTCTAACTCTAAATGGGGAGAAATTGCAGCCGCTTGGCTTCGAAAATTGGGCGTATCCTCCAAAATATGAGCCGCGTAACTATGCTGGTACTTTGGTAACAGAAGATGGTCAAAGTGTAAGTGTGGAAGTTACTGCTGGTCTTACTTTGGAATCCAGTCCTGCTACAGGTGAGTATGGCGTTTACTTCTATTGTAATGATCGTCTTATCGCGCGGGCTTTAAAAACCTACAATGTAGGTTTTACAAAGGGCTTGGCAGGTGTTCCCCATCCAAGTCTTTCCCTGGCAAGAATCATAGTTTCTCTCAAAGGTGAAACACAGTCAATGCCTTGGAATAGCAGTAAATCGGCTATAAACCCTAATCATCAGGTCTTTGTGGCTCTGCGGGATTGGTTAGTTCAGGTGGTGAAGGATTATGCTTCATTGTCTCGCAGGCTTGAAGGCGATTGGGAGGAAAAAGTATTTGCCTACCCTGAAGGTGAACCCATGCAAGTTTCAATATCTAACTTTCCAGAAGCTCGGAAGTCCTACCTTCCTCCTCTTCCCCAATCAAAGCCAAGATACGTTGATAAAATGAAGCAAGTAAACAAAAAAATTGCTAAAGAAAAACCTTGGACAATAGGTCTCTATGAATCTATTGTCGCTGTAGATTTAATCTATAATCAAAAGTTACAGCAAAAGAATCGTATTTGTTTGATACTGTTAGATAGTACCATAGAGATAGCTTTCAAAGAGTTTTTAGTTAATGACATTGACTTGAAAACCAACGATGAGCGGTTAAGCCAGCTTTTTTGCAGAAGAGCTGCTGTTCAGAAGGAGGTTAGCGCGCTTCAAAAGAACATCTCTTATACTGAATGGAAAAAAATTGACTATTATTACAAGATGCGTTGTAAGCTTGTGCATGAACGGGCCTCAGTTCAAGTGAGTGATTATGAGGTTGAAGATTATCGGCGTATAGTTGAAACTGTTCTTCACAAATTATTCAAACTGTGTTTTTAACAAAAATGCTTGGTGTTATCTTGAGGTTTGCCCGATATTGTGTTCAACTGACCTTTTGTGCGCTTATGGTCTGTTTAACATATAGAATAAAAGTCAAGAACTCTTAGTATTATATGAAGGTAGAAATTTATGGTCAAAGTTAACTTAGCTGAGAATGTTTTTTGGGTTGGTGCTGTTGATTGGAATATTCGTGATTTTCACGGGTATACGACGCAGCGTGGTAGTAGTTATAATGCGTATTTGATTGTGGATGAGAAGGTTGCGTTGGTGGATACGGTTAAGCATACGTTTAGTGATGATTTGCTTGCGCATATCTGTGAGGTTATAGACCCCGCCAAAATTGACTACATCATCGTAAATCATGTGGAGATGGATCATTCCAGTTCGCTGCCAAGAATTGCGCAGGTTGCCAAGAACGCTACTATCATCTCGTCGGAGCGTGGCAAGGACGCGTTGGTGCAGCATTACGGCGAAGACTTCAACAAAGTCCAAACCGTCAAAACAGGCGACCAACTCAAATTGGGCAAGCGTACCCTGAGCTTTGTGGACGCGGCGATGCTTCACTGGCCTGACAGCATGTTCACCTACATCGTAGAAGACAAAATCTTGCTCTCCAACGACGCATTTGGACAGCACTTAGCCGCGGTGCAACGATTTGACGACCAAGTCGACGAACACATACTCATGGAGGAAGCCAAAACCTACTACGCCAACATCCTCATGCTCCTAGGACCCTTGATCATCAAGAAAATCCAAGAAGTCGTCAAAATGGGCATCCCCATTGACATGATAGCCCCAAGTCACGGCATCATCTGGCGCAAAAACCCAACAAAAATAATACAAGCTTACTTGGATTGGAGCGAAGAAAAATCCAAAGAAAAAATCGTTATCGTGCACGATACTATGTGGGGCAGCACTGACAAGATGGCACGTGCCATAGCAGAAGGCGCCGCAAGCGAAAACGTCGACGTCAAAGTCCTCAAACTGCGCGCTGCAAACACCACAGAAGCCATGACTGAAATCCTTGACTGCAAAGCCGTCCTCGTCGGCTCACCCACCTTAAACAACGGTATGTTCCCCACCATCAGCGCTTTCCTCACCTACGCCGCAGGACTAAAACCCAAAAACAAGCTCTGGGGCTTCTTTGGCTCCTACGGATGGGGAGGCGGAGCAGTACGCGCCATGACAGAGATGGCAACCAAAGCAGGCTTCCAAATCCACGACACCAACCTACAAGTAAAATACATCCCCAAACCCGACGACCTCAAACAATGCCGCGAACTAGGCAAACAAATCGCCCAAAAAATCAAAACCTAAACCCCTCGGGCTCAACCTTTCTTTCTTTTCTTTTTTGTTTTCTGATGTTGCTGTTGTTAGTATTGGATGCCTTTGGTTTGTGTGAATGTTTTTGGCATTTTGACGGGTTCGACGAAGTTGACAAAGTCGGCTCGGTCTATGAAGCTTTTGGGCGCGTATCTGCCTGTTAGAACCACCGTGGTTTGTTCTGGCACCTTGCTTAACAAATCCAGCACCGCCTCTTCCGCTACGAGTTTCCAGTGCGCCGCCAAATTCACCTCATCCAAAACCAGCAAATACGGCTCCCGCTCAAGCATAACCTTCAAGGCTAATTCTAAGCCCTGCTGCGCCAAAGCCTTATCCTCTTGTGTCACCCCTTCGATTTTGAAGGCTTCTCCGTCAATTTTTACGGTTTTGTCTTTTGTGCCCAGCCACGCTTTTCTGCCAAACTGGTAAATCTCATACAGCCCTGCCAGCTTGTCTTGGATTAGAACTTCGCCCGTGTCTTTGCTCCACTTGCAAAACTGCACAACCACAACTTTTTTGCCGTGCCCAACACAGCGCAGCGCTAGCCCCAAAGCGTTTGTTGTTTTGCCTCCGCCCAAACCCGTGTACAAGTAGACGTAACCCATTTTGGTGCCTCCTTATGCGGGGACGGGGCAGTTTTGTGAGGGACAGCCGCCTGCGTATTCTGAATCTGCCGAGACGAACGTGCCTTTTTCGGTTTTGATTTCGCCCACGTACAGCACCTGTTCAGGTTTGCTGCCGTAACGAAAAACCGTAACGCCCTTGCATTTGAGCTTCCACGCCAACTCATAAACCTCCCGTACGTCCTTGACGGTGGCTTCATGGGGCAGGTTCACGGTTTTGCTGACCGCGTTGTCGGTGTTTTCCTGAAACGCCGCCTGCATTTTTACGTGCCATTTGGGCGCAATATCTAACGCCGTAACAAAAACGCGCTGCACCTGTTCTGGTACGCCTTGGATGTTTTGCACTGAACCTGTCTTTGCGATTTCTTCTAATAATTGGGCGTTGTAGAAGCCCTGTTGCTTGGCGGTTTCCTCAAAAAACAGGTTCGTCTCAAACAATCTTGTGCCGCCCAAAACCTTGCGCATAAACGAAATAGCAAACAACGGCTCAACTCCAGATGAGCACCCCGCAATAATGCTTATTGTTCCTGTGGGTGCAATCGTGGTTATTGTTGCGTTTCTGAACGCTTTGTATTTTCCGTCCCAGATGCTGCCCTTAAAGTTGGGGAATGAACCGCGTTTCTTGGCGATTTGGGCAGATTTTTTGTGGCCTTCTTCTTTGATGAACTTCATTATTTGCCTGCCCAACTGCAGCGCTTCTTTGGAGTCGTAGGGCACATTTAGCATCAGGAGCATGTCGGCAAACCCCATAACGCCAAGCCCAATCTTGCGGTTTGCACGCGTTATCTCCCCCGTGGCTTTAAGCGGGTAAACATTCGCGTCCACCACGTTATCCAAAAAATGCACCGCCGCCCGCGCTGTCGTGCGCAGTTTCTCCCAATCCATCTCCTTCTTGTCTGCGGTCAGCATTTTGGAGAGGTTAATCGAACCCAAATTACACGATTCATAGGGCAAAAGCGGTTGTTCTCCACACGGGTTTGTCGAATCAATCCTGCCTATCTGTGGGGTTGGGTTGTGCTTGTTGATTTCGTCAATAAAGACTACGCCGGGGTCGCCTGTTGCCCACGCGGTCTGCGCCATCAGGTTCCAGATTTGTGAGGCTTTGAGTTTTTGGGTTCTCTCTTTGCTGCGCGGATTAACCAAATAGTACTCGCCGTCTGTTTTGAGTGCCTCCAAAAACTCGTTGGTGACGGCTACGGATATGTTGAAGTTGGTTAGGGCTGTGTGGTTTTGTTTGGCGGTTATGAACTCTTTGATGTCGGGGTGGTCTATGCGTAGGATTGCCATCATGGCTCCTCGGCGTTTTCCTCCTGCTTTGATGACTTGGGTGGCGGTGTTGAAGATTTGCATGAAGCTTATGGGTCCTGAGGCTACGCCTTTGCTGGAACGCACAAGGTCGCCTTGGGGTCTGAGTTTGGAGAAGTCAAAGCCTACGCCGCCGCCTGTTTGCTCGATGAGCGCCATGTTTTTTACGGCATCAAATATGCTCTCCAGAGAATCCTCTACGGGCAATACAAAACAAGCTGAAAGCTGCCCCCGCTGCGTACCCGCATTAAACAGTGTGGGCGTGTTGGGCAGGAACTCAAGTTTAGCCATCAGGTTGTAGAAGGTTTCTTGGGTTTTCTTGGGGTCTTCGCCATACGCTGCGTCCACCTGAGCAATAGCAGTTGCAACGCGGCTAAACAGTTGCGCGGGGGTTTCGATGATTTTCTCTTTTTCGTCGCGAAGCAAATACCTTTTCTTCAAAACCTCCATCGCGTTAACCGTCAACTTGGGCGCTACCCCCAGTAGCCCCCGCAGCCTGCGCAGCTCCTCCTTCTTCACCCTAAACTCCTCATACGCCACCGCCACTTTCCCGTAACCTTTTTCCTGTAAAACCTCAACTACAGCGTCTTGGGCATCCTCCACCGACGGCACCGCCTCCCCAAATTTCTCTTCTAACCGCTTGACCACTTCATAAGTTACATTTTTGGATTTGTCGCCGTTGCCCAGTTCTACTGCAAGAAACGCCTTATGCATGGCACTTTCAATTCTGCCCGCATCAAAATCTACAATCCTGCCATCACGTTTTTTTATCTTACCAGAAAACATAGCAGCCACACACAAACTTGTCCACGTTGTGATATAGAGTTTTCTGATGCCATGTTTCCTGTGTTTTTTGCTGTTTGGTTGTGGCTTGGTTTGAGGGCTACCGCAAATTATTAGACTTATATTGATATGGGTGACCTGTTATAGGATAAAGCAGACTCTGTTTGGGGGTTGTTACGTGAAAGTTTGTTTGGTGTTTCCGTGTTTGAAGAATTTTGGCGGCTTTGATAGCCTTGGCAAGCACAGTGAAGGCATATACGTTAACCATGGATTGGCAAGTATCGCGGCGGTGTTGTCTGCGAAGGGACATTTGGTTACTTTGGTTGATTTGCGTGAATGCAAAAGCTGGGATGATGTCCAAGCAAAGTTTGCTGAGGCAGACGCTGACTACTACTGTGTGTACATGCAGACTCTGGATTTTTACGAGGCAAAACGCTGCGGCGATATAGCTCACGATTTAGGAAAAAAAACCATAGTCGGTGGTCCCCACCCCAGCATACTGCCCGAACATGTCATAGCAACAACCAGCTTTGACTACGTGTTTGTCGGCGAAGCCGAAGTCACATTACCTGACCTGCTTGAAAACCCCCAAAAGTACGAGCGCCTAGTTGTTGGGGCGCATCCTGACTTGGATAGCTTGCCCTACGAGCAACGAGAAATTTTTAATCTGAAGAAGGTTTTTGCAACAAAGCATCCCTTTTTCCCTTCGCCGTTTTTAAGCGTAATTGTCGGGCGTGGGTGTCCGTTTACGTGTTCGTTTTGTAAGCCTGGCGAGGACAAGATTTTTGGCAAATTCCGCATGCGCAGCATTGACCATCTAATGGGCGAAATTGAAATGCTAAAAGACCGTTACGACTACGCTATTTTGATGATTGACGATGACAGTTTTACTTTGAAGCCTGATTACGTGAAGGAGTTTTGTGACCGCTACGAAAAAATTGGGTGCCCCTTCATAACTCAAAGCCGCGCGGATTTCATCGTCAACCATCCTGACTTGGTTAAACGCATGAAAGAAGTTGGGCTGTGGATGTTTATCGTCGGGTTTGAATCTGGCAACCAACGCATTCTTAATTTGTATCGCAAAGGCACCACAGTTGAGACAAACTTGCAGGCGGCTAACATCTGCAAACAAGCAGGCGTCAAGTTGTGGGCTAACTTCATTTTGGGCGCCCCAACTGAAACCTTAGACGAGGTGCGTGATACGTTGCGGATGGTGAAGACCATGAACCCCACGCATTACAGCCCCTCCTTTTACACTCCTGTAGTGGGCACTGACCTGTATGAGTACTGCCGCGAAAAGGGGCTTTTGCTGTCTGAGGACCCTGTTGATTGCGGTTCGCGCAGCCCGACGGCGCCAAAGATTAAGGGGCAAGACTATGAGGAGCTGCATAAGCTGCTGATGCGTGAATTGCATGGCGAATTGAAATACCAGAGTTGGCGTGCGCTGGGCAAAATTAAGCGGTTGCTGTCCTGATTCGCCTGTATAGACGTTTGGGTACAGCCTTGGACATCTGGTTTGGGTATATCTTAAATTCTGCTTTTTTGTCCATAAACTTTATTATTTAGGCTACTATCTTTTCGAGGTGCGTATTGTACGGTGACTTATTGAGTGTCCTTTGAAATCCAAGAGCTTCCTGATGTTATTAGGATTGTTATATTGCTGAACCTGAGCACCGGCAAAGCGGTTCCCAAGTTGTCTCTTAAACGCAAACTTGACAAAGTCTGCGCTAGCCTTTCCTGCATTGACATGCCTGACTTGGAAGAAGCCCTAACTGAAATGGAGCAAGAAGGCTTAATTACGCGCGAAAAAGACGCCGTGCAGCTAACCAAGCAGGGACTGCGCCTAGGCAAAGAATGGAAAAGCCTGTTGCTCAAAAAAGAACCCATCCTCGAAGTAGTCGCGGGCTTAGTGGATGGCTCCATAACAGGGCTTGTTGTTATTCTCTCATCTTTCATCTCGCTGCTAACTGGCAGCGGCGCCCTATCCTCCCCAAGCACCGTAGTGTTCGCAGCTTTTCTCACCCTAACCGCCGTAGCCATAACCAACTTCTCTAGCTTCTTCCTAGGAGGCGTAACAGAAGACCTCGCCGACATCCTGACCCTGCGAAACCTCATGAACTTTAGCTTAAGCGACATCCCAGACAAAATCGAACGCAAAAAATCCCTCATACTAGTCAAAAACCTCTTCCTCGCCCTAGACAAAGAAATCCGCAACGCAAACCTTTACGCCGCCGTAATCGTAGCCACCACCACCTTCGTAGCAGGAAGCATACCCATCGCCGCTTTCCTACTGCTACCCTACCCCATCAACGCTGTCGTATCGCTCTCTGTTGTCGCCGCCATCTCAGGCATATTCCTAGTGCGGTACCGCTCCAAGAAAACGCGGGTACACTGGAAAGTAACGCTGCTCGAAACCCTCGCTATAGTAGGCATAGCAACCCTAGCATCTGTAATTCTAGGGCTTGTCTAAGCCCCATTTTTTGTTGCTATATAGCTGGCTGGTTTGGTTTTTCTTTTCAAAAGTGCCCCTGCCAAAACCGTAGCCGCCAAAATCAGCGGCAAAACACTCCACAGCGCAAACTCAGGCACCACCAAAGCCTCCAACCGTGGGTAATAATCCGCGTTGTTTTCATCTATCCCGTAGGGCGTATCTGCGATTCCCGAACCCGCAATTTCTGAGGCTTCAGGATACCTTGCGGCGTAGTCGCTCCAATAATTACCCACTTCGCCGTTATCCCACAACACCTCATCCGTAGTTCCCGCCATAACCACTACCTGCTGTTGATTATCCACAAAGTTATTGCTGAAAACCACGTTTCCTTTGCCTACATTATCTGCCGTGACGTTGTTTAGTTGGATGCCGATGTTGTTGTCTGTTATGCTGTTGTCGTGGATTGAGGCGTTGCTGCAGTTTTCCCCAAAGGTTATGGCGGCTTTACCGTTTTGAGTTATGTTGTTGCCGTAGACGTAGAATGGTCCCCACCAGCGAAGGAATATCCCGCCGTTCTCATGGGTGTTTGTTGGGTCGGTTATGCTCCTGCCCGAGATAAAGTTTCCAGCTATGGTTATGTTGGCGCAGGAATCTGCAATTATCGCACCTGCACCGTTTCCCGCTATAGTGTTGTTGGTTATGGTGGTGTTTGAGGAGGAAACGTAAATGCCAAAGCCTTTGTTGTCGCTGATGTTGTTATTGCAGAAGACGTTGAAAGAAGGTTTTGCCATCTCTGCTATGTCTTTGTTGTTGCCGCGGGCTAAAATCCCCTCTAAGTTGCCCACGATGTTGTTGCCTATTATGTTGCACCTTGAAGGCACATGATTAGAACTGTCTTCTATGAGTATGCCCACGTTGCTGGGGTCGCCTAAAATAGTGAAGCCTAAAACCGTCACGTTATCCGCAGTGATTTGGATTACGCTTTGGGGGTATCGGTACCAGCTCTTTTTTATGATGGTTGTTTGGGGGTCTTCGCCTATGAGCGAGATTTGTTTGTCAATGACTATTCCGCTATGTCCCTGTGCATAGTACGTGTCTCTTCTAACAAAGATGGTGTCGCCGTCGCTGGCGTTGTCGATGGCTTCTTGGATAGTGTAGTAATCGTCTGGAACAACAATGGCTCCAGTTGGCGGATTTGCTGGGCGCGGCGTTGGCGTAGGGGCTGGAACCTCAACGGTCTGCAGCTTGAACGCGTAGACTGCTCCACTTTTCAGGTAAGTGCTGCTGTAATGAGTCACTTCATCTGCGGCAATGTAGACTACATCATCAACGACCACCACGGGATTGTTGACAACGTTTTCGATTGTATAGTTCCAGATTTTATTTCCAGACACGGCATCAAGGGCGTAAACGTTGTGCTCAAGCCATTTGTTGAATGTCAATGGACCTCCAGAGCCAACGAAAATGCTTCCGTTAGAGTACGTCAATGCTGTAGCTACTGAGCCGTCTTCTGCTCCTGGCGCGTAGCTGTAGTCTCGGGTTGGGTTGGTAAACTTCCAGATTTGCGCTCCATCCAACGCGCTTAGGCAATGCACGCCGCTATAATCCGCAAAATACACGCGGTCATTGACTAGTAACGGCTCCGAAGCACCGCCAAAAACATCCAACTCCCCAACCTCAGGTTGCGCCTTATAACTCCATAGCGTGTTCCCGTTCAAGGCATCAAAAGCGTAGGCTTCCCCATTTTCTGCCGTTACATACAATACGTCATTAGCGTAAACAGGTCGCCCCAACCCGTAAATGCTCAACTTGTCCCACAGTTTTGCTCCGCTTTTTGCTTCAAGGGCAATAATCTCTTTTGCGTCTTCGTCTCCCGCCGCGTTTTGGCTTTGATGACCTAAACAGAGGCAATTCTTTGCCATGACCTGCCATTCAAAAACTCCTGCCACGGTGTAATTCCACAGTTTTTCCCCGCCAGAAGCATTTACCGCGTAAACAGAGCATCTGCGTGAGTTGTCTGTGCTATTGTATAGATTGCTCAGGGCGTATATGGTCTCGCCGCTTTTTATTATGCCGTTGATTTTTGCGTCTATTTCGGTGTACTCCCAGATTTGTGTGCCTGTTGAAGCGTTAAGTGCCTGAATAATGCCTGCGCTCGCGGTTCTAGCGATAACGCTGTTTTCGTCGCGGTAAACATCAACCTGCCTGTTTGCGGTGCTTCCAACGTAGATGACTCCACCGTCAAGTACGCAGTAGCTGCTCCATCCTGAATAGGTTATGTTCCAGAGTTGTTCTCCCGTTGACGCGTTAAGTGCATGAAAAATCGAAGGGTCAAGAACGTTACTGCCGCGTGAACTTGCAAATACGGTTTCTTGAGTGATAACTGGGTTGTACCCGTTGAGCTCCCAAACTTGCTCTCCAGTTTTGGCGTCAAGGCAAAAGATGTTGTCTGTTGGCGCGCTTGTCCAGCTTGAGGTGCCGTAGACTAAACCGTTGTGCACCGTTAAATCTGAAACGATGGGGGCGGCTGTGGGGTAGCGCCAAAGCTGTAGTGCTTGTGTTCCCATAATCGTTGTTGATGAGTCGTTTTGGGCAGCATTTGATACTGCGGGACTAAAAGATAGAAAACTCAAACACAGAAGAGAAACCAGAAATGCAACCTGTGCTGGTTTTGCCATGCCAACTCACCTGTGACAGTTGCTTTTTAGCAGATAAAAGCGTGTTTGTACAGATTTCTTGACGCAAGAACTCTACGGCATGCCCTTGAGTTTTAACTCAAAAAAGTGTTCCTTGCTGTTGCGTAGTGCAAATACCCGTACTTGTTCGCCGACTTTTCTTTTGCGAATCTCCTCTGCCAAGTCTTCTACGCCGTGAGTTTCCCTGTTGTCTACTTCCAAGATTATGTCGCCTTGCGTGATGCCTGCGTAGCCTGCTGGGCTTCTTGCTGCAACTTTGCTGACAAGTACCCCGTGTCCAACGGGAAATCCATAGTATCGTGCAATCTCGGGTGTTAACGTCAAGCCGACTATGCCTAGCCATGGTCGTTTGCCTGTTTCTTGGGTTAAAATATCAGTGGTGCAGGTTTTTGCCGCGTTGATGGGGACTGCAAATCCGATGCCTTGCGCGTAGGGTATGATGGCAGTGTTTATGGCTACGATTTTGCCTTCGAGGTCTATTAGGGGGCCTCCGCTATTGCCTGGGTTGATGGCGGCGTCGGTTTGGACGAGGTTTTCTATGAGTCCGCGTTTGGATTGGATGGTGCGGTTTAATGCGCTGATGACTCCTGAGGTGACCGTTGGGCTGCCTGTTAAGCCAAAGGGGTTTCCTATGGCGAAGACTCTTTGTCCGACACGTAGCTTGTCTGAGTCGCCTAGTTTTGTTGGGGGCAGGTTTTTGTCTTTGACTTGTATGACGGCTATGTCGCGGGCTACGCATGAGCCTACTATGGTGCCTTGGGCGACTTGGTTGTTGTAGAATGTAACGTTGATTTTGTCTGCGCCGCCCACCACATGGTTGTTGGTGAGGATTAAGCCTTCTTTGTCGTCGTATATGGTGCCTGAACCCATGCCGCTTGCTGGAGTTGCTGTTTGATAGAACAGGTTCTGAGCGCGCCTGACAGTGCTTATGTTAACAACGCCCTTAGTCGCCTTCTCTATACCATCCAGAACCTCTTTTTCATCATGCGCAGACACAGCTCTCGCCTAGTAGCACAGTTCGTTTAAAGATTTAATAAACCTTCAACAGCCACCCTACTGCTGATGCGTAGCTTCAAAACCCTGCAGGCTACGGCTTCCCTCTTTTGCAGTACCTCGTAGGAGTAGCACTGTTTACCAATATGGTAATCATCTGGGAAAATCTATAAGAATATGCCAAATGTCATTTTGCTTCTGACGTGTGCTTGACGGGGGCATCCTCCTTTAAAATCGTCTCACGCCGATTTATTTCCTCTTCCCGTCAAGACTTCGTCACTTAAAATGAGTGGGTGACTATGAAAGCCCAAGAACATCTGATAATATTTCCTGGTAAAGTAGATAGTGAACGTGAAAATTCAATTGCGGATACATTGAATGTTTTAGACCGTCAATGTAAAGCCTGTAAGCCTGTTTCTCCTCTTGAATGCATGACGCGATGTAAAGTTTGGAAACTGCGCAACGAACTTAGGCACCTTTGTGAAACCATGGAAAACCCCAACTTCCTAAAAGACCTCCTCAACGTTCTCAAAAACGACACTCGCATAGCCATTTTGCAAGCCACCGCCAAATCGCGCTACTCTGCAGGTAAACTTCAAACCGAACTTCGCAAAGAAGGCTACATCCACAGCCAAGATACCCTAATCAACGAGTACCTAAAACCCCTGATGGATGTAGGGTTGGTAACAGAAGCACAAGACCAGTTCTACGCAACAATATTTGGCGGCAGATTCGCCAAGCTCATTAAAAACATCCCCGACTTTGGCTCTGTTTTGCCTGCACGTAGCGAATGCTACGAAGAAACCCTGCTCGTTGTCCTGCTCGATGGACCCAAAACTTTTGAAGAAATTGACGGCTTAGTTCCCTCTAACATTGTCTCTCGAATTCTTAAGCGCCTAAAAACCAGCGAACTCATAGCCACCTCCCAAGACCGCGACTACATCTTCTTTTTCCGTTCCAAACGTGACCCCGCAAAAGAAACCCTGCGTCCCACTGAAAACAAAGTATACTGGAACATACCCGAGCAGGGTATCTCTGCAAAAAAACTCTCTGACGAAACCCAGCTTTCCCTAAGACGCACCTACAAGTACCTGCGCGGCTTAAAAGGCAAAAAACTAATCTTCACCCGAAAAACCCCCAAAACCTACAAGCTAACCCAAAAAGGCGAACGCACCGCCTGGCTGCTAAACGAAATAAACACCTTAGTCAACGAAACCATGTACTTCTCAGAACAATTCATCAAACACAAACAAAACACATAACAAAACACGTTAAAGCCAAAAACAAGATGTAGCGGGGTTTACCCGCCTGGGGCTCCGTGGAAAGGTGCGCCTTCCCATAGGACGCTCCACCATTCTTCTTCAGTTATGGTTTCGCCGTGTACGATGATTTCTAGTACTTTTTTGAGTAGTTCGTGGTGTCGGCGTTCGTCTTGGAGAATCGAGTTGAGTAGGAACGTGACTTTTTTGTTTTCGATGGCGGGGATTTCTTTTTCGAGTTTTTCGATGAGTTCAGTTTCCATGTCTATGTGTTTTTGTACGAGTTCTTTTTGTTTGTCAAGGTTTTCTTGGGTCATGGCTTGGGGGACGGTGGTTAGAAGTGCTAGGGCGGAGCCGTATAGTTGAGCGTGCTTGGTAGAATCCATCGAGATGCCTTTCAAAACTGCCCTCACTGGCGGGTTTTGAATGTCTTTTATGCCTTGGTTTACGGATTCCACAATTTTGTTTTCAGCTTCCATTTGCTGTTTGATGAAACCCAAAAGCTTACTGTCTGCTTGTTTGCTCATGAAATCTATTCCTCACCTAAATAGAGGCTATGCAGACTGAATAAGGGTTTCGGCGACCTTTTTGCCTAGTTCTTTGCATTGGTCAAGGGCTTTTTGGTCTGGTTTGTACTTGGCAAGCACGTGGGGTTCGATGAGTTTCATCTCGAACTTGTTTTTCATGATTTCCAGCACAAGTTTTGGGGCTTCTCCGCTCCAGCCAAACGAGCCAAACGCTGCGCCAACTTTGCCCTTCAAATCCACACCCTGCGCGGCTGCTTCCTCAAACAACGTCTTAATATCAACAGGCATGTCATGATGATACGTAGAAGTACCCACCACCACGCCATCATACAAACCCAACTCTTTCGCCGCCACATAATAATTCATCTCAACATCCACATCGCCCGCAGCTTTCGCGCCTTCCACAACAGCATTAGCCATCTTCTCCGTGTTTCCAGTTCGGCTATAATACAAAACAAGAATTCTCGTCATAACAACCACAAACTAGAACTAAACCACTACAAGAAAATATGAACTTTCCGCCACACCCCGACCCCAAAACATAACCCTGTTCACACCCGAATAGCTATAAACCGCTTAACCTAACCTTACTTTGGCGAGTTGAATTTATCATGGAACATTGGGACTTAATTATTGTAGGTGCAGGTCCTGCTGGTTTGGCGGCTGGAATCTATGGTGCCCGAAGCGGACTTCGAACCCTGCTCCTTGACGAAAAAATAGCTGGCGGAACCGCCGTAGAAGCGCCTCTTGTAGAAAATTATCTTGGCTTTCCTAGCATCAAAGGCTCAGAGTTAGCCGAGAAAATGGTGCTTCACTGCAAGCAAACTGGCGCAGTTATTCATGATTTGGAGGCGGTTTCGTCTTTGGAGCTTGAGGGCGAGAAAAAGATTGTGAAGACCTCGGTTTCTGAGTATTCGGCTGGCGCAGTTATTATCGCTACAGGCTCGAGCTACAAACAGCTTGGGGTAAAGGGCGAGAACGAGTTTCGCGGCAAGGGCGTTAGTTACTGTGGCGTGTGCGACGGCTTTTTCTTTAAGGGCAAACATGTGCTTGTGATTGGCGGCGGAAACTCTGCATGCGCCACCTCTTTGTATCTTTCTGGTTTAGCCTCCCACGTTACCGTTGTCCACCGCAGAGCGGCGTTTCGCGGCGAAAAAGCCCTCGTAAAAGACTTAACCTCCAAAACCAACACAACCGTCCTCTTCGACACCACCGTAAAAGAAATCAAAGGCGATAAAACCGTAAACACCGTTACGCTCTCTGACCTCAAAACCGGAGAAACCCGCGACATATCTGTGGACGGAGTTTTTGTGCAAATCGGCGAAGCCCCAAACAGCCAACTAGCCCAAGACTCAGGCATCCAAGTCAACGAAAGTACACATATAATCATTGATATCAAACAGCAAACCAGCATCCCAGGCGTCTACGCCGCAGGAGACGTAACCAGCCACCCCATCATGCAAATCGGAACCGCCGTCGGACAAGGCATAACCGCCGCCCTACAAGCCTACAGCTACCTAAAACGACCCTACTACAGAAAATAAAGAGTTTTTGGAGACGCCCAGTTAGCGTTTATCTTTTTTCTTCTTTTTTCTCCAAAAAACTAAAACGAGTACAATAATGACTGTTATTGTAGCGGTTAAAGCCGCAATTGTCAGGGTCGGGTCTGCTGGTTCTGTTTTGTTAGCGCCTGTGGGGGTTGGCGTGTTTGTAGGTTGAAGTGTCGGTGTTGAAGTTGCGGTGTTTGTTGGCGTGGCTGTATTGGCGGGTGTTTGTGTCGGATTCTCCGTTGCTGTAGCTGTTGACGTGACGGTTGCTGTCGGGGTAGGAGTTGCTGTAGGTGAGGTTGAGGGTGTGCTTGTCGAAGTGGCTGCGGTTTGGATTTTGCCCTCGTTTATTACGGTAATTGTTCCTTGTGGCTGGTTGAAGTTTGTGGGCGTTGCGGTTAACTCTGTTAGTTCTTGGCTAAGCACGCCTTCTATGAACGGGTCAACAAACGTGATGATACCTTGGTTTCTTAGCAGGGTCACCCCAGCGCCTTGGGTTTTTAGCATCCAACCGTCGCAGTATATATTTCCTTGATTAGTCACGTTCAGGCTGTTTTCTGATTTAAACTGGCTATCTTGTATTTGCATGTGCTGCGTATTTTCGATCCTAGTTGCTGCACTGCTTGTTTCTATATTGCAATTAGTGAACTCCAAGTTTCCCGCGTTTTGCAAAGTTTGCATATCTATCGCTTCACAAGCATCCACTGCGACGTTGCCCCTGTTGGAGTAGTTCCCGCCTGTCAAGGTGCAATGGGTGAGGGTTGTTTGTCCTGTTGTGGTGTGGTTTGAAACGTTGTTTAGGGTGCAGTTTTGCATGGTGCTGCCTGTCCCCGTGTCTGTTAGGCTAACGTTTCCTGCTGTGTTTTTTAGGGAAGTATTGACCCATGTGGCTTTGCTTGTTTGCACATTTATTGTGGAGAGTTTTCCATGGGATGCGGCGCTGCAATCCATGATGCTGTTTTCTACGTCCAAGTTTCCCTGCAGGCTGTCAAGGCTTATTAATCCGCCATAGTTGGCGTCGAAGATGCATCGAGTTAACTGCAGGTTTCCAGTGTTGACGATGATGTGCTGTGCTGCGGCGCCGTTTGCAACAAAAGTTGCGTTTGCCAAATCTGCGTTGCCGTTGTTGGTGAAGAAGGTTCCGTCGTTTTGGTCTTTAAGGTACCAGCTGTCTACGGTTAATGTGCCTTGGTTAGTGATGTATAGGTAGCCTGCGTAGACGCCTGCGGTTAAGTTTTGGGTTGTCATTGTTCCCTGGTTTACTATGGTTATGTTTGCCCAGCCACGTGCGTCAAATTTGGCATCTTGGAATGTGAGTTCTCCCCTGTTCTGTATCAGAAGCTCTGCGCTTTGGCAGTTCACCTCTGATTTTATCGTCAAGGAGCCATGATTGGTGATGGTAACAGTTGGCGTTGGCGGCGTCCCGCTTGAATGGATAAACATGTAGTTCTCTATGGTGACTACTTCGCCCGCGTTTACTGTGAACGAGGCGTGGTCTGTAATCTCTAAAGACCCTTGAAAATCACTCAGATTTAAAACATCGTCTGCATGAACTGGTAGTGCAAAGATTAACATAAACAAAATCAGCGTAAATGCATAAACAAGACTCTTTTTTCTCATTTTACTGCCTTCTCCAAAAACCTCTTTTCACTTTTTCTATATCTGTTTTTTGCCATAAAAATAGAAAATAACTTGTTGCCCTGTGCACAGTAACCTTGGAACGCCTAACTTCTTCTGTTTTGATATATTTCGTCAAGTTCTGTTCTTTTTATCTGTCTGTCCGAGCTTCCTCTTCTTATGAAGATGCCTCTGTTGTTAAGACTATATGGTTTATTTGCTCCCTCTGGTACTTCAACAATTGTAATGTGTTGGTGTACATCCAGTTTGACTTCTTTAATCTGAAATTCTACGGAGGGGTCACAGTTTCCATGAATCAAATCTTGAATGCGTGCTTTTACGTCTTGATTGAAATCCTTTACTCGGCAATGGTCATCTACGCCAATAATAATCCTTCCTCCCTTTGTGTTGGCAAAAGCTACTACTGATTCAAGAAACTCTCGACCGTTAACGTCTAATTTTTCCTTAAATTCAGTTGTTTCGTTTTCTCCCCTATTAATCATTTCAACTATTTGTTCTTGCGTGTTTTCTACGTAGATGTCTTCCTCAAATATTGAGTATCTGTAATTAAAACTTCTTTGATCTATACTGTCCCCCTCTATTGCAGACATTATGTGTACTTCAACTACGGAGGGTTCAATTTCAGACCTGAATTCTGTTGTTGTGCCTTGAAACGACAAATCTCCACTATTGACTGATTGGTTCTCCCCTCTGCAATAGACTTTTGCTCTCAATTCTTTTTCGGCTATCTCTTGCGTTTCAACAACAATTTTTATTCTGTTGCCTGACAACTGTAGTTTCTTGATTCTTGCCCTGAAATCAGGTATTAAGATTTCAATACGGTTATCTACATTGCGCCATCCATCTTCGGGTAAAGTAAGGTCAAAAAAGCCTTCAATTGCGTCTGTTCCATTTGGGAATAAAGGCAATCCAATTTTAGACAGAGGTTTCTGTGGAATGATTCTGTTTGTTTCTGAACTTATGGAGCTTTCAATATAGAGTGTAGGCCAATACGGCAATGTGTATCCATAACGTCTGCCACTTGGTAACACTTCTGTATGACCAAAACTGGCTTTTACTGGTGTTTCTTGGAAATTGCAAATTTTCAAAGCGTTTTTCTCAAAAATTGATCGTAATAATGTTATTGATTCGGGTATGTCGATAAAGTTTTTAATTAAAACAAAATTGCCATAGTCAAGCTTCTCGTTTATGTGCTTTTTTTCTCCTCTCCAAAGGAATGATATGCGACCAAAGTTGACTTTCCACTCCTCTTTTTCATCTTTAGATAATGCAAATGCTGTCATTACTTGACCATAATTGTTTTTCCGGTGTTCAATTGTCTTTATGGCGTCCTCCAGTTTTCTATTGGTGTTATTGGTCGACATTAATTTTACATCCAAACTAGACTCCACATTGTATTAGATATGTGTTGATTACTCCTGGCTATTTTGGCAATTTGTTGTGGGTGATTTGTATCTTATGCTTGTATGATGCTAGTTAACATCATGTATTTTATTGGGGGGGGGGGGAGTGGACTCAAAGAATTGTTTTTGTGTGGTATTTTTGAGTGTAGCGATAACTCTCAAGATGATGATCCTTTGGCGTCTTTGTGTTTGCTGGGATTGTATGGGATAATTCTTAAAGGTAACAGTAAACGTTATATCGTCCAAAGGCTCTCTTCATGCTTTCATAAGCACTAGCTGATATGCTTACGGTGCAAGAAGCATTAGGGAAATAAAATTAGAGGTCACTTAATATGAGTGAAAAGTGTCTCGCTGCAGTAAAAATCAATCAAGACCTGTGTAGTCGATGTGGAGTATGCTATTCTATATGCCCGTTTGAAGCCATAAACCGTGACGATGAAAGCGGTGAAGTGGCAATTGATGAACAAAAATGTCAAGTTTGCGGAATCTGTTACAGCGCTTGCCCCGTTTCTGCTATAGAAATGGCGTATTACGACTACAACCAATTATCTGACTACGTTAATTCTTTGAGAGAAAAAGTTAAAGGCGACACGCTTGTCGTGATGTGCCGCGGAAACTCTCCTTCCAACTGCGAAGTCGAAGAGATTCTGACCAACCACGGCTTAAGCATCGAAAACTATCTGCCTTTGCGTCTGCCCTGTGCAGGTAGAATCCCCACGGATTTTGTCTTTAACGTTCTCAACTCTGGCGTGAAAAACATTATTTCTGTTCAATGTGAAGACGCGTTTTGCCGCATGAAGGAAGGTACCAAAATCAACACGAAACGGTTCCTTCTAAGCAAGAACGTGCTTGAACAGTTAGGGTTTGACGAAAACGCCCTAAGCGTTGTCAAGTACTCACGCAAAGCCGTATGGGACACCGAAAAATGTGTTGGCTGCGACAAATGTGTCACCATCTGCCCCTACGACGCCATCGAAGCACAACCCTTCTCATCACCCAAAGTAATCGAGGACAAATGTGTCGGCTGCGGTGCCTGCCAGCTAGTCTGCCCACACCACGCCATACAAGTCAAAGGCTTCGAATTTGACAACGTCCTTAGCCGCTACACCCAAGCAGCACAAGCCCTCAAAGCCAAAAACAACGCACCCGCAGTTCTAGTCTTCAGCTGCCAATGGTCAGACTACTCCGCCTTGGACAACCCTGAAGATGTGCTCAAAGGCAAAAACGCAATCGTCCTTGAAGTACCCTGCTTCAAATCACTTGACCCCGCCCACGTCATAACCGCACTCAACTGTGGCTTTGACGGCGTCATGGGTGTCGTATGTGCTCCAGACGACTGCAAACTTGAAAAAGGCAGAGACACCGCCGAACGCAACCTTGGCGTCTTGCAAACTGCCCTCAAAAAACTAAACATGCTTGACCGCTTCGAACTCTTTGAACTCTCCCCCCGATGCGAAGGCGACTTCAAAACAAAGTTCGACGGCTTCTACCAAAAAATTTCTGCTCTGCCCCAGCAAAACTGTGCAGTAGCTAAAACCGGAGGCGAATAAACACGTACGAAATAGTAAAGAAAACCCAGCTTGGCCACAAAGAAACCCTCTTTGAAGTAAAGGCGCCCGACATTGCCGCTAAAGCTCAAGCAGGACAATTCATCATGGTGGTCCTTGCTGAAAAGAGCGAACGCATACCCCTAACCATCTGCGGATACGACCAAGAAAAAGGAACCATCTCCTTTGCTTTCCACGAAGTAGGCAAAAGCACCAAAGAGCTTGGCTTGCTAAAGGAAGGCGACAGCATCATGAGCATTACTGGTCCCTTGGGAAACCCCTCTGAAGTCAAAAAATTCGGCAAAGTCTTGTGCGTTGGCGGCAGCATCATGATTGCCCCCATCATGCTCCAAGTCAAAGCCATGAAAGAAGCTGGAAACCAAGTGACAACCGTGTTGGGTTGCCGCTCCAAAGAATTCCTGTTCATGGAAGACGAAGCCAAAGCATTAAGCGAGAAAGTCTACATCGCATCTGACGATGGCTCAACTGGCTACAAAGGCTTAGACTTCTTAGCGGACTTACTCAAAACCGAAAAGTTTGACCGCTGCGTCGTCATGGGTCCCGTAGTCATGATGAAACAAGTAAGCGAAATAACCAAACCCCACGGCATCCCCACAATCATCACCATGACCCCAATCATGATTGACGGCATGGGCATGTGCGGAGTATGCCGAGTAACCGTTGACGGCAAGATGCTCTTTGGCTGCGTTGACGGACCAGAATTTGATGGGCATCTAGTCGACTTTGACGAGTTAATCATGCGTCAACGTATGATGCTTCCTGAAGAACGATTAAGTTCAGTTTTGTGGGAAAACAGTGGAGGTTGTAAGTGTGGCAGAAACAAAGCCTAAACCCAAACTAAAGAAAGTAGCCGTTGATATGGCAAAACAAGAACCCGAGGTAAGAGCCAAAAACTTTGACGAAGTAGCCCTAGGCTATACTGAAGAAGAGGCGCTTGAAGAAGCCAGTCGCTGCTTGACATGTCCAAACCCGCAGTGCGTAAAAGGCTGCCCCGTCAGTGTTCCAATCCCAGACTTCATCAAATGCATCAAAGAAAAGAAATACGCCGAAGGCATCGCCACCATCAAAACCAAAAACGCCCTCCCAGCCGTCTGCGGACGTGTATGCCCACAAGAATCCCAATGTCAATCCAAATGTGTCATCGGCAAGATGGGCGACCCCGTAAGCATCGGACGCTTAGAACGCTTCCTTGCTGACTGGGAAAGAGACAACGGTTTCCAACTCCCACCCAAAGCACCCTCAACAGGCAAAAAAGTCGCAGTCGTCGGCGCAGGTCCCGCAGGCTTAACCGTCGCAGCAGACCTAGTCAAACGCGGACACGACATAACCATGTTCGAGGCGCTTCACTTAGGCGGCGGAGTGCTCAGCTACGGTATCCCAGAATTCCGTCTACCCAAAGCCATCGTGCAAAACGAAGTCAACTACGTCAAAAACCTTGGCGTTGACCTACGTTTAGGTAACCTGATTGGCAGAACCCACACCATTCCCGAACTCATGAAAGACGGCTACGACGCAGTCTTCATCGGAAGCGGCGCAGGCTTGCCCTCATTTACCGGCTGCCCCGGCGAAAACCTAGGCGGCGTCTACAGCGCAAACGAGTTCCTCATTCGCGTTAACCTCATGAAAGCCTTCGCGTACCCCGACTACGACACCCCCATACGCATCGGCAAACACGTAGTAGTCATCGGCGGCGGAAACGTAGCCATGGACTGCGCACGATGCTCAATGCGTCTAGGCGCAGACGTCTGCCTACTCTACAGACGCTCCCGCGACGAGCTGCCCGCAAGACTCGAAGAAATCGAAAACGCCGAAGAAGAAGGCCTAGTCTGCAAATTCCTCGCCGCCCCAATTGAATTCTACGGCGACGAACGCGGCTGGGTCAAAAGCATGAAATGCATCTGCATGGAACTAGGCGAACCCGACGAACGCGGCAGACGCAGCGTAAAGAAAATCCCTGGCTCCGAATTCACCATGGACGTTGACACAGTCATCATCGCCATCGGACAAACCCCCAACCCCATCATCCAACGCACCACCGACGGCTTAGAGAGCAACCCCAAACGCGGAACCATCACCGTTGATGACGTAGGCAAAACCAGCCTCGAAGGCGTCTACGCAGGCGGAGACGTAGCCACAGGAGCAGCAACAGTCATTAGCGCTATGGGCGCAGGCAAACGCGCAGCACAAGCAATGCACGAATACCTCGAAAGCAAAAAATAACCCCCTCCCCTATATTTAGCTTGAATTGCCCGTTTTGGGCTTTTCCTTTTTATCTAATTTAGCATTTGAGACTTTTTTGTTGTTGATTGTTTTCTGAAGGTTTATTATTTATCCTGTTGTTTTCTTGGTGAAAGGTTGAGTTCCCTTGACTGATGAAAAGGCATGGTTTAAGTTGTGGCCCTCCGATGTGCCCAAACAGTTGGATTACCCCCAAATTTCCCTACATGAAGTCTTAACCCAAACCGCCCAAAAACACCCCAAACAGGCAGCTATAGCTTTTCTGGGCGCTGAATACAGCTACGAACAGTTAGATGCGCTTTCTAGCCAGTTTTCTGCGGCGCTTGTTTCTTTGGGAGTAAAAAAGGGCGATTGCGTCGCGGTTTACCTGCCCAACGTGCCCCAATTCATAATCGCCTACTTTGGCATCCTAAAAGCTGGTGCTGCCCTAACCGCCATAAGCCCGCTACATCGCGAACGCGAAGTCGAACACCAACTCACAGACTCCAAAGCCAAAGCCCTAATCACACTTGACTCGCTTCTTCCAGTTGTCCAAGCCGTACAAAACAAAACCAGCCTCCAAAGCATAATACTCACCAACCTCACCCAATACGCCCAAAAACCCCCCACCCCAACAATACTCCCCCAAACCCCAAACATACAAGGCTTCCCCGAACTCCTCGCCAAAAACATCAACACAACCCCCACAAAAGTTCCCATAAACCCCGCTGAAGACTTAGCTGCGCTTCAGTACACAGGGGGAACTACGGGCACCGCCAAAGCCGCCATGCTCACCCACCAAAACCTAGTCGCCAACGCCTTCTCTTTTGCTTCTTGGATAAAAGGCGAAGTCACCAAAGAAACCTACCTCACCGCCCTGCCCCTGTTCCACATTTACGGCATGACAACTAGCATGACCTCCCCCATAGTTCAAGCGGCGAAGATGGTTTTGCTCCCCAAATTTGACCCCACAACCGCCCTGCAAACCATCCAAAAACACAAAGTAACCGTTTTCTGCGGCGTCCCAACAATGTACGCGATTTTGCTGAATAATCCTGAGCTTGGCAAGTATGATTTGACCTCTATTCGCGCCTGTATTTCGGGGGCTTCGCCGCTTCCACCTCAAGTGCAAAAAACGTTCATGGAAATCACAGGCGGCTTACTCGCAGAAGGCTACGGCTTAACCGAAGCGTCTCCTGTTACGCACTGCAGCCCTGTGGATAAAACCATGAAAACCGTCAAAGTCGGCTCCATCGGACTGCCCATACCTGGAACTGACGCCAAAATTGTTGATTTAGAAACGGGCACCCAAACGTTGCCGCCTACACAAACTGGCGAGCTCGCCGTTAAAGGGCCGCAAGTCATGAAGGGCTACTGGCAACGACCCGACGAAACCGCCCTAGTCCTGCGCGATGGCTGGCTGCTCACTGGCGATATAGCCCACATGGACGAATACGGCTACTTCTACATAACCGACCGCAAAAAAGACCTCATCAAATACAAAGACTACAGCGTCTACCCCCGAGAAATCGAAGACGTCCTCTACGAACACCCCGCCGTAAAACTCTGCACCGTAATTGGCAAACCCGACCCTATGGCCGGTGAAATCCCCAAAGCCTTCATAGTCCTAAAAGACAACACGCAAGCGACAGCCGACGAAATCAAGGCGTTTGTTAACCAAAAAGTCGCCCCCTACAAAGCCATCCGCGAAATCGAAATCCGCCCCGAACTCCCACTCAGTTCCGCAGGAAAAGTCTTACGACGAACCCTGCGCGACCAAGAAAAACAAAAACAACCTTAACCCTCTCTTTGTTGCGGCTTTAGGGTTTTTGGGCAAGAACCACATTCCACGCCGTCTCTTCTTTTTTGAAAACCTGAACTTTCACAAATCCCGCCGCTTCCAGCAGCCCCTTGATTTCCTCGAGCGCAACGAGGTGTACGTGGGCTTTTTTTATGGTTTCCGCGTTTTTCTTCTCGTAGGCGAGGTCTTTTATCATCTCGTTAATCAGGAGCAGTTTGCCCTGTGGCTTTAGTACCCTGTGGATTTGTTGGAAAGCGTCAAGCAGGCTGCTCCAGAAATAGTAGGTCTCAACCGCCGTGACCAAATCAAACGTGCCCTCTGGGAACTGTAGGTTTTCCACTGAACCTTCAATGATTTCTACGTGTCCCTGTTTAATTAGCTGTGCATTTACCGTTTTGGAGTACGTTACCATATCTTCTGAGTAATCTGTGCCTGCGATTTTTCCTTCGGGTGCCATGCGCGCTAAGCGGTTGACGGTTTTGCCGCCTCCACATCCCACGTCCAAGATTGTGGCGTCCTTAGGGATTTCTACGAACTGCAAGCCCCAAGTCGTAAGCGCCTCATGTTCCGTGTTCATTAAAGCCGCAACTTTCTTGCCCTGCTCTCCTTTTGGGCATCGGAACTGGCTCATGAACGCCGCGTCTTTCTCTTCAGGGTGCATCAAAAAACCACTCTTAAACAGCTTAATAACCGCTTGCCCACCAGACTTGCCAAAAAACTGTTCCTTGCCGCTTCTTTTGTGCTGTTTGGGTCATAATCTATATGAATTCTCTTTTTCCTAGAATAGCTTGAGTGTCTTAGGTTTGCGCGTCAAGCTTACTGTTACGGGGATTGTTCAGGGAGTTGGTTTTCGCCCATTTGTTTACCGCATTGCAGTCAAAAATGGTTTGGCGGGGTACGTTCTTAACCGTGGCGATGCGGGCGTAGAAATTCTTCTTGAAGGCGGTGAGAATGCGGTGGAGCGGTTTTTGGTTGACCTCCAAGAGTTGAAGCCGCCTTTATCTCAAATCCATAGTGTCATACAGACGCCTCTTGACGGAGGTAACCAGTACCGCGGATTTGAGATTCGCCACAGCTCGAGTGAATCTGAGCATTCCGGTTCCGTAGTTCCCCCCGATAGCGCTATCTGCAACGACTGCCTACGAGAACTGCGTGACCCAAAAAACCCGCGCCACGACTACTTTTTCATAACCTGCGTTAACTGTGGTCCACGCTTCACCATCATTGAGCAACTGCCTTATGACCGCGAAAACACCACCATGAAACAGTTCCCCATGTGCAGCTTTTGCCACAAAGAATACATTGACCCCCAAAACCGCCGATTTCACGCCCAAACTGTTGCCTGCCCCACATGTGGACCCAAAGCTTACCTAACCACCAACACAGGTGAACCCCTAAACGCTGCTGACCCCGTGCGCGAAGCAGGCAAACTACTTAGCGAAGGCAACATCCTCGCCGTCAAGGGCTACGGCGGTTTTCACATTGCAGCCTCAACCACAAAAGAGCCGCCCCTACGCAGACTTCGCACATCAAAGCATCGACGCGCCAAACCCTTCGCCGTCATGGCAAAAAACATACCCGCAATCCAATCCTTTGCCGACATTACCCCCAAAAAGCACGAACTGCTAACCTCACCCGCACGCCCCATCGTCCTGCTCAACAAAAACGACCATTACGGTTTGTCGGGGTTGGTGGCTCCTGAGCTGCACAACATCGGCGTTATGCTCCCCTACTCTGCCATGCATTACATGCTCTTTGACAACGTAGCTGACCAAGCTTTTGTCATGACCTCTGCTAATCCCCCTAATCAGCCCATAGTTAAGGATAATCAGGAAGCCCTCAAAATCTTGGGCGAAACCGTGGATTATTTTTTGTTCCATAACCGCGAGATTGCTTACCGCTGTGACGATTCAGTTATGCGAACCCACGGCAGCCGCAACGTGTTTTTGAGAAGAAGCCGCGGTTACGCCCCCGCCCCCGTGATGCTTAAGCAAAAAGCCAAGCGTTGCGTGGTGAGTTTGGGCGGCGAACTAAACAACACCTCCTGTGTCCTTAACGAAAACAAAGCTTTCATCAGCCAACACATAGGCGATGTAGAAAACGTTGAAACCAAACAGTTCCTTCAGCAAGCCACAGAGCATCTTATACGGTTAACAAACAGCCAACCCCAAGCCATCGCCTGCGATTTACACCCAAAATTCACCACCACCCAACTCGCCAAAGCCCTCGCAGAGCAAAACAACTGGCAACTAATCCCTGTACAGCACCACCACGCCCACATCGCCGCTCTAACCGCAGAGCACAACCTCCCCGAAATAGTCGGAGTTGCCTGCGACGGATACGGCTACGGCACCGACGGCACCGCATGGGGCGGAGAAATCCTGCTGTGCACCCAAAACTCAGCCAACTTCAAACGCCTAGCACACCTCGAACCCCAACCCCTCTTAGGCAGCGATCTAGCCACACGTTACCCCCTACGCATAGCCGCAGCCATACTCAACAAAACCACAGACATAACGTCTTGGCTCCAAAACCACGTTCAACATCTGCCCCACGGCGAAATGGAAGCAAACCTCATTTTGACCCAACTCAAAAACGGCAACTCAATTCCCCAAACCACTAGTGTTGGCAGGGTTTTAGATGCAGCCGCCGCCACGTTGGGAATATGCTACGAACGCACCTACGAAGGCGAAGCCGCCATGAAACTAGAAGCCGCCGCGGTAAACGGCAAGGACACCTTAGCGTTGGAGCCGCAAATCTACGGTGACCTGCTTAAGACCACGCCCCTAATCCAGAGCCTCCACGAAAACGCGGGTAAGCTGTCGGTTTCGGATTTGGCTTATAGTGCGCATAAGTATGTCGCGGGGGGGTTGGCGGTTTTGGCAGTGCAGTTTGCTCAAGAGCAGGGCGTTGGGGTGGTGGGTTTGTCTGGTGGCGCGGCGGTTAACGAGTTGCTTGCACGGATAATGCGCGAGGCAGTGGAGGCGGCGAGGTTGCGGTTTGTAGTTCACGAAGCAGTTCCCGCGGGTGATGGTGGCGTGTCTTTTGGGCAGGCGGTTGTTGGAGGCTTTACAGATTTTTAACCAATTGCTTTTTATCGCGGTTTTCGCCTCTTTTACGGGTTGATTTGTTATGTGTTTAGCTATTCCCGCGCGTGTTACAAGCGTTTCAGGCGACAAAGCTCAGGTGGATTTTGGAGAGGGCGTTTTGCGTGAAGTTAACATTGCCCTTGTAGACGCAAAAGTAGACGATTACGTTTTGGTTCACGCTGGCTATGCAATTCAAAAGATGGATCAAAAAGAAGCCCTTGAAACGCTTAGCGTATGGAACGAAGTCCTCGACGCCGCAGAAAACGAGTAGAGGCAAAAGTTTTGGAGCAACAAAACCTGTACCGCGACCCCACCATGGCAAAACGCATAGCCAAAAAAATCTCCGAGTTAACCCCAAAAACAGGCACCGTGAAAATCTGCCACGTCTGCGGCACCCACGAATGGACCATAACCCACTTCGGAATACGCAGCCTGCTCCCCAAAAACATCGAAGTCATTGCGGGTCCTGGTTGTCCTGTTTGTATTTTGCCTGCTTCTGAAGTGGATGCTGCTATAGAGTTGGCTAAACGCGGTGTGGTTGTGACATGCTTTGGTGATGTCCTGCGGGTTCCAGGCTCACATGGATCTTTGCTAGATGCCAAAGCCGACGGCATAGATGTGCGCATCGTGTACAGCACTAGCGACGCAGTGGATATGGCTAAACGTGAACCCGAAAAAGACTTCATGTTCTTCGCAGTCGGTTTTGAAACCACTACCCCTTCCACAGCTCTGGAAATAAACAAAAAACCCCCCAAGAACCTGAGTTTTCTGGTTTCGCACCGTGTGGTTCCACCTGCCATGGAGTTGCTTGCCAAAATGCCCGAACTAAACCTTAACGGCTTCATAGCCCCTGGGCACGTAAGCACCATCATCGGCTTAGAGCCCTACGCGGTTTTCCCCCAAAAGTACAGTTTGCCTACGGTAGTGGCGGGGTTTGAACCGTTGGATTTGCTTTTTGGCGTTTACATGATTGTCAAGCAAATGCGTGCGGGCAAGGCGCGGTTAGAAAACGAGTACTCAAGGGGCGTGAATTGGGAAGGCAACCCTAAAGCCCAAAAACTAATCGCTGACACATTTGATGTGGTGGATGGGAAATGGCGTGGACTACACACTATACCCGACTCTACTTTGGTTCTCAAGGAGAAGTATGGCGCGTATGATGCTTTGCGCAAGTACGGCGTTAAACTCAAAGATGGCATAGACTCACAACCTGGATGTCAGTGCCATTTGGTGGTGGTTGGGAAAATTAAGCCTGATGCTTGCCCCCTGTTTTTGAAGGCTTGCACTCCTCAGAATCCTGTTGGCGCCTGCATGGTCAGCATGGAAGGTACCTGCCGCGTGTGGGCAAAGACGGCTTCAGCAGATTTGCGAAAGAGTTAAACCTTTCATAGTGAATGAATGTTGGCTGTGGTCTGGCTTGGGGGCTTTGGCAGACAAAAAATAAAAGGTCAATATATAGAGGTATATCCGATGATGGCGGCAAATTTGTTTCAAATGTTTTGTGTGAGGTGCAAAATTGTATAGTTATGAATTGGCGTTTATACAGCGAAAACTTGGCGAGTTAGCTGTAAAAGCCAAACTGGAAACGCCGCCTCAACTGGAGATATCTCAAAATGAAAAACTGGCAAGCATCAGGGTTTTTCGCAGGCAGATAACGGTGGGTGAAAACTTTTTGCAGCACTGGCGCAGTGGCTCTTTTGACGAGAAAGATGTTGAAGCTACTTTGGCGCATGAACTTGGGCACATGATGGATTTTAGCCGCTTTTTCCGCTCCGCCAGTTTTTGGAGTTTGCTCTTAGAACGGTTCTATTTCGCTCTTGTCTTGGTTCCCGTGCTGGTCTGCTTCGCCTGTCCATCCATAACATCCCTGCTAGTTTCCTCGTTAATCTTCGTATGTTGGGCTTTGCTTTTGCCTTGGATAACACGCAACACTGGCATACTCATTGAAATAGAAGCCGACAAAAACGCTGCCACCTACCTAGTAGAACCCAAACAACTAGCAGATACCCTGCTGAAAATAAACGCGCTTGTTGTCCCCATCAAAAAATTCGGTTTAGCTGCCAGATTAGACTTTCTAGCAGGCATGCTAACCCAGCCTTCCTGTAGCGAACGACTAAAACACTTAGACACACTCTAACCTCCATGCAACCCTGCAGCGCCGTAAACCTGATTTTACAACCTGCAAACCGCAAGCGTTTTATGTCTAAGCACTTCTTTGTTCAAAGAAGAACCCACAAACATGCCTCGGTGGCCTAGCCTGGTGGGGCGTTACCTTGGTAAGGTAATGGTCGCGGGTCCAAATCCCGCTCGAGGCTCCATATTTCCTCAAAAACTCGTTTTTAGCAGAGGGCTTGTAGGGGTACGATGTAGGGGATTTTGTTGGTGTTGTTTATCATGACTTCGACGCCGTAGACTGTTTTTATGCTGTCGGTGGTTAGGACGGTTTGGGCGTCTCCTGCGGCGTAGATTTTGCCTTTTTCCATCATGACGATTTTGTCGCAGTATCTGTAGGCGAGGTTGAGGTCGTGTATTGCGACGACTGCTGCGAGGTTTTTTTGGGTAACGAGTTTGCGTGTTAGGTCCATGACTTCTAGTTGGTGTTTGATGTCTAGGCTGCTGGTGGGTTCGTCGAGGAGCAGGACTTGGGCTTCTTGGGCTATGCTGCGTGCAATGAGAACTCTTTGTTGTTCTCCACCGCTAAGTTCATAGAAGTCGCGTAGTGCAAGGTGTTCGATGTTTAGTTTTTTTAGGGCTGCCCAGACTTTTTCGTTGTCTTTTTCGCTGCTTTGCCACGTGAAGTGTGGTCTTCTGCCCATTAGCACTACTTCAAAAACTGGGAGCGCGTCGGAGTTGGCTACTGTGTTTTGGGGAACGTAGCCTATGTATTTGGCAACGTCTAAGCGGCTCATTTTTTTGATTTCTTTGCCGTCTACTGCGATTTTGCCTTGTTTGGGTTGGAGAATTTTGTTTATGCATTTGAGCAGGGTTGTTTTTCCTGAGCCGTTGGGGCCTATCATGCCTAAAACTTCGGATTCTTGGAGCGTTAGGGATACGTTTTGGAGTGAGGGGGTGCTGTTGTAGCTGAAGGTTAGGTCCTGTACGGTTATGTTCATTGCTTGGGCTTCTCCTGTAGTTTAACAGTGCGTTAGGGTATATGAGTGTTACTTTTTGCTAAAAAGTTAACACAACATATAAGTATTACTTTTCTGTAGAGGCGTAATACCGTGATTAGCATGAAAAAGTACATGTCTCTTGGCATAATCCTCATAATCATACTTGCATCCTCCATCGTGGTAGGCTATAGCCAAAACTGGTTCCAGCCCACACAAGAAACCCCCCAACCCTCCAAAAGCCCCACCCCAACCGCCACACCCGCTGCTACACCTTCCCCTTCACCAAGCACTTCGCCAACGCCCGTTGCCGTGGCTTCGATGGCTGTGGTTTTGGAAGTTTTTGGAAACGCCAACATGGATGATGCTGTAGACCAAGACGACGTAGATTATCTTGACCAGATAATTGCTGGTAGCGCAGATGCCACTGCCTTTGCCGACGCCAACAACGACGGCGCAGTTGATGAAGCTGACAAGACGCAGGTCACTGCCCTACTAAACGGGGAAGCATCTAGCATTGTCTTGCTTGACGGCAACGGCGCTACTATAACGGTTTCTTTGCCCGCAGAACGCATAGTCATCGAGTATATCCAAAACGCCGAGTTGATTCGAGTGTTGGAGCTTGAAGACAACATTGTCGGCATAGACTACTGCGTTGACGTGCTCAAGGACTTTTATTTCCCCGAGAACCCCGACATAACCTCTGTAGGTCAAATGTACACGCCCGACTACGAAGCCGTCCTAAACGTAGACCCCGACGTTCTGCTAACGTTCTCCTCAGCAACCGAAGAAAAAGCCCAAAAACTGCCTGGCGTTGACGTAATCTTCTTGGGCTTGTATTACCCCAACGTGACAAACCCTGAAACCTCCAGCTTCATCCAAGGCATACTCAAAGCAGGCTACATCTTCGATAGAGTTCCTCAAGCAAACGCGTATGCAAGCTGGCTTTTAGACCTAACCCACAGCATAAACTCCAAAACAAGCGACCTCGCCGACAAACCCTCCGTCTTCATGACCAACTATCCCTACGACCCCTCCTCGGCCACCGTCTCCGCCTACGCAACAATTGACACTCTAGGGCAAGTTTGCATCCTATCGGGAGGCGACAACATCGCAAGCGCCATCTCAGGATACGGCAACACCTCCTCCTTCAAAGTTGACGCCGAATGGATAATCTCGCAAAACCCCGAATACATCTTCCTGCACACCGTACGATACACCTTTAGCGGTGTCATGCGCGGCGACCCAGCTCAAGGCTTAAACGTTGACGACATAACCAGCATAAAAGACTGCCTAGAAACGTATCTTGCACGCCCAGAATTCGCAGAACTCGACGCATTCAAAAACGGCAACGTCCACATCATAGCAGGCGACTTTAGAAACAACGCCATGGGCGGCGTTTTAGGAGCTGTTTACTTGGCAAAGACGCTGCATCCTGACTTGTTTGCCGATTTGAACCCTGAAACCATACACCAGCAGTACCTAACAGAGTTCATGCACCTAAACTACGACTTGGATGAACACGGAGTCTTCCTGTACCCGCCCCTAACAATCGACAACGACACCGTGGGCATACCTAACGGTTCTGAGTAGAACCTTAGGCATCCCTTTTTTCCTCTTTGATATAACTATGCTTGAATAGTGCCTTGTTGGTTAATGGTTAAACAGGTGAGTGGTGAATGGCTGGTATAGTGAATTGGGTTGAGCTGTGGAAGTTTATGCTGTTGAGCACTCGCAGGCTCAAACTATGCAGCACTGATTACTGGGACAAACAAGCAAGCCGCTTCAACCAAAAAACGCTTCGCATGGATGAGTTAACCCAAGTCCAACTAAACAACCTGCCCCTACTCCCACAATATAGCGTCCTTGAAGTCGGCGCTGGAACAGGACGCATAACCCTGCCCGTAGCCAAACAAGTCAAACACGTAACCGCCTCCGAACCCGCAGTTAGCATGCTTGAATTACTAAAAACCGCCGCCAAAAAAGAGCATCTAAATAACATCACCTACCTCAACACAGACCTAGAAGCTCTCTCAACAAAAAAACTCCCCCTCCACGACATAGTTTTAGCTTCCTTCTCAGTTTTCATGCTTGACCTCAAAAAAGCCCTATCAACCATTGATGCCCTCGCCAAAAAAAGTGTCTACATCTTCTCCTCAGCTTCTGTTTGGCCTGACAAAGAAATGCAAAAAATCCTCTACGGCGACGTCGTCTCTTTACTTCCCGATTACCTCTACCTCTACAATATCCTTTTGGATTTAGAGATACTTGCCAACGTAAAAATCTTGGATTATACTTCCTCGCAAAGCTACGACAGTTTGGATGATGCTGTTTCACAGCTCACTGACCTGCACTGCATCTCTTCCTGGCAAGAAACGAAGCTGCGAAAATACTTGGATGCGACTTTGGTGGAATCTAACGGAAAGCTTTGGTCAAATCAGAAACGTAAGGCTGCGATGATATGGTGGACCAAAACCCAATAACCCCCTCGGGCAACCAGGGTTTTTTCGACGCTGAAGAAGAGAAGCGAAAATACAAAAAAATAGTTCTAAGAAGAGTTCTCTTCCTGATTTTCTGCGTGGTTTTGCTTTTTTTCATAGCGGGCATCTCTTTGGCTCTTGGCTCGGCTGACATGACTTTTCTGGACGCCTACGCCGCAATATTTGGCAGAGCCTTTCCCGACTGGTTCCAAGTAAGCACCATAGCTGACACTGTTGTTTGGCACCTACGCCTACCCCGTATCCTATTAGCCATCATGGCAGGTGCAACATTGGCAATGTCAGGCTCCACCACCCAAGCAATCCTAAGAAACCCCCTTGCAACCCCCTACACCTTAGGCGTTTCCGCAGGCGCAGGCTTAGGCGCAGCAATCGGCATCATCATGGGCAGCGGCATAACCGACGGGCCCTTCCTGATAATTGGCAACGCCTTCCTGTTCTCCCTAATCCCCGTCGCAGTAATCCTGCTGATGGTTAAACGCAAAGGCGCCGCACCTGAAACCATAATCCTAGCGGGCATAGCGGTTATGTACATTTTCTCTGCTTCCACCACGATACTGCAGTATTTTGCTGAAGCTAACGCCGTTAGCGCCACGGTGTTTTGGTTGGTTGGGGATTTGTCGCGAGCCGCATGGTGGCAGCTACCCTACATTCTAGCTGTACTGGTTATCTGCTTTACAATTAATTTCCGTTTGTCTTGGGACCTTAACACCATGAAAATGGGAGACGACTCCTCCAAGAGCCTAGGCGTAGAAGTAGACCGCGTCCGCACAATTACGCTGTTAACTGCCTGCTTCTCCACCGCCACCGTTGTTAGCTTCACAGGCGCCATAGGATTCATCTGCCTAGTTGCTCCTCACATCTGCCGCGCCATAATCGGCACTGACGAGCGGTTCTTGCTAGTTGCCTCCAGCCTCTTTGGAGCAGTTTTGCTGCTCTTCGCCGACATCGTAGCTAGACGCCTTCTTGCACCCATCGTGCTGCCCGTAGGTGCCATAACCGCGTTTCTAGGCGGACCACTGCTGCTGTATTTGCTCCTGAGAAAAAAACGAGCCGCTCGCTAAAGTGGTAAACCAAAGAGTACACCTACCCCTGCTCATTTTGCATTAAACTTGGCAATGTTTAGTTTGGCTTGGAGCCGTTTTTTCCTTGTTTTTTGGTGTGTTCGACCAGAAAAGGTCTGTTTTTCCACGTGTTTTTCAGTGAGTTTAAGTGTTTTTGGCAAAAATTTAAAAGCGTTTTTCGTGCAAATGAAATATTACGGCAAATAGGAGAATGAAATTGTGAGTTTTAATTTAGATAAGGGAACCCTACGTTTCAGTAAACTTTTCGCTGTTGCTGCTGCGCTTCTTTTGGTGTCTTCAATTTTTGCTGCTGTTTCCCCTGCTACGGCTCAGGATGGCGCTGATACCTATCTGGCTTTGGCTGTTTCTCCCGACCCTGTTGGCACTGGACAAACCCTCTACGTTGTCTTTTGGCTTACTGTCTATCCTCCGACTGCTGCAGGTGCTGGTGGTGACCGATGGCGAGGCATGGAAGTTACAATCTGGAAGCCTGATGGAAGCATGGAAACCCGTGGACCTTTCACATCTGACCCTGTTGGCGGCGCATACCTGCTCTACACTCCCGACCAAGTTGGCACCTACTCTTTCCAGGCTAGTTTTCCTGGTCAAACCTTAGAAGCTGGTGAGAATCCTCAACCCGCAGGATTGCCCTATGTTGGCACCTACTTTAAACCAAGCACAAGCGACGTTGTTGATGTAACAGTTCAATCCACGCCTGTCGAGTCGTGGCCCCAAGCTGATTTGCCCTCTGGATACTGGTCGCGTCCCATATCTGCAGATTTGCGTTCTTGGAGTCAAATCTCAGGTAACTGGCTTTTGGGCAGATCTAACTATGCTACCGCTGGACGCATCTACAACCCCTACACTACTGCTCCTGAGACCTCGCACGTGGTCTGGACAAAAGAGTTGTCCTTTGGCGGGTTAATAGGCGGCGATTTTGGCGAACAAAGCTACTACTCTGGCATAACCTACGAAAACAAGTTCTCGCCCCCCGTGATTATGCAGGGCAAACTATACTACAACATATACCCAGCTACGCCGCCCCTATCAGGTTTTGTTTGTGTAGACCTGAGAACTGGCGAGACCGTCTGGACGCAAAACGGCACGGGACCAAGCCCAGTTACGTTGTCGCTGGCTGGTTATGGACAAAATGAACCGCGGCTTGCTGAAGGCTACCCCAAACTATCTATGGGCCAAATCTTCAACCCTGACACACCCAACCAGCACGGAGGCATACCCTACCTGTGGACCAGCGGAGGAACAGGCGCAACCGCTAGATGGGACGCATACGACGCAGTTACAGGCGCATGGCTCTACAGCTTGTCAAACGTAAGCGGCTACACATCAACTTTTGGTCCTAAAGGCGAAATCTTAGGGTACTTGCTTGACGGCGCAGGACACTGGATAGCCATGTGGAACTCCTCCAAGGTTGAAGGTCTTTGGGGTGGAACACAAGGAACCGAAGCTTGGCAGTGGCGACCCCCAATAAACGAGATTCTTGACGCCAACACAGGCATCGAATGGAACACAACCGTAGCTGGTGTATCTGGACCTAGCGCGTTGAGCATACAACTTGTTGACCCTGAAACCAACATAGTCATAGCTGCAGGCGCTGAAGCACCCTTCATAGGCTTTGGCGACAAAGTCTGGTTCGTAGCTTACGACGGCGTAACAGGTGCTCAACTATGGACCCAAGAAGTCGACATACCCTTCTCGGCGACCCTAGGCGGTCCAGCTTATGGTGCTAACCTTGTTGCAGGCGAAGGCGTCTTTGCTATGTACGAGAAAGAGACCATGCGTTGGCACATATTTGATATACACAGCGGCGAACTGCTAAGAACCACTGATCCTCGCCCAGGCAGTGACTGGGGCAAATATGTTGAAGGTGGAAACATCGCGTATGGTAAGCTGTACTCTGCAGGTTATGACGGTTTGATGTGTTGCTGGGACTTGAACAGCGGCGACTTTTTGTGGAGCTACTCTGCAGGCGTTTCTGGTGAAGAAACCATCTATGGAACTTGGCCTTTGGTTACGGGTCCAATTGCTGACGGTAAAATCTACACCTACACCAACGAGCACTCCCCTGGTTCTCCGTTCTACCGCGGCGCTAAGCTACACTGCATAAACGCAGATAACGGCGATGGACTTTGGAGCTTAACAGGCTGGTGGGGACATAACCACTACAGCACAGGCACCCTTGCCATAGCCGACGGCTACTTGGTTGCCCCCAACTATTACGACGGCCAAATCTACTGCTTTGGCAAAGGACAAACAGTAACGACGGTTTTGGCTTCTCCCAAAGTTGCATCTAAAGACTCAGCAGTGCTAATCGAAGGCACCGTCCTGGATGATTCCCCTGGCGCTAAAGGCACTCCCGCAATTGCTGACGCATACATGGACGCTTGGATGGAGTATCTCTACCAGCAAAAAGCTTGCCCTGAAAACCTTGACGGCGTTCAAGTCAAGCTAACTGCTGTGGATTCAAACGGTAACTCGCAAGACATCGCAACCGTGACAAGTGATGCATACGGCAAATTCCAGACAATGTGGGCACCTCCAGCAGAAGATGCATACAGCATAGTTGCAACCTTTGAAGGCTCAGGCTCGTACTTTGGCTCTTACGACGAAACAGCACTTGGTGTATGCACAGCAACTGGACAACTTGCAGACAACAGTGACGCTGGATTCATGGACTTACCCACAGGCGCATGGGTGCTTGGCATAATCGTCATCATCCTGCTGCTCGTAGCCGTGGCAATGCTACTCCTAAAACGCAACAGCTAAACCCTCCCTTCTTTTTTGTTTTCTGTTCTCTTTTTTCGTTGCTGGGAATGCTTGTTTTTCATCATAAACCTTATTGGATTGGTTACCACACGTATTTGTGGTGATTTATAGAGATGTCTTCAGATGAAGATCCTGAATGGCGTAAACGACGGCGTTCTATGTTTGGCAATGACCCCTTCTTTGGTGATATCGACAGGGTTTTTCATGAGATGGAGAAGATGATGGAATCTGAGTTCAAGAATTTCACTGATAAGGTTCCAAAAGACTATGTTAAGGAACGTAAACTTCCTGATGGAAGCACTGCCAAAGAGTTTGGTCCTTTTGTGTATGGTTATAGCATGAAGATTGGTCCTGATGGTAAGCCTGAAATCAGCCAGTTTGGCAACATCAAAAAATCTTTGAAGGGTGCGCCGCAGGTTCGAGAAGAGCGAGAGCCTTTGGTGGATGTGGTTGATACCGAGCAGGCTATACGCGTGGTTGCTGAGCTTCCAGGCGTTGAGAAAACCGACATTAAACTGCACGGCACTGAGGATTCGCTAGAGATTACAGTGGACACTGAAGCTTACAAGTACCACAAAGAACTCGATTTGCCCGCCACCGTGAAGGTGAAAGAAGCCAAATCCACCTACAAAAACGGCGTGCTCGAAGTGGTTTTGCCTAAAACCCAAGCTTCCAAACCCAAAGGCGAAGAAATCGGCATAGAGTAAACAAACGTTTTTTTCTTTCTTTGCCCTTTTTTGTGCTGTGCCATGTCAAACAATAACGCTGCAGAGCTTGACACTTTAAACAGTATATGCCGCCAAGCCAAAGCCGAAGGCAAACTCAGCGGAACCAGCCTAACCGCGTTGTACGACCTTTTCGGAGCGCGCTTCACCAAAGCCTTAGAAGCCCTCAAAGAAAACCGCGTAAAAAAATACGTCTTCAAACCCAGCAACAAAACCGCATGGATAGTCATAGGCAGAGAACGCGAATACCTGCTCATGCCCGAAGCTGAATTTTGCACCTGCGACGACTTCTACTTTCGCGTACTAGACAAACAAGTCCACCTCTGCTACCACCTCATCGCACAAAAAATAGCCCGCAACCTAAACTGGTACCAAATCATAGACACACCCGACCAACTCTACCCCACCCTCATGAAAGAATGGAAAAAAGCATCAACTTAAATACCTAAACACCACATGATACTTCCTGATTAGGAGACAAACCAATGGAACTAGGAGCATATTTCCAGATTCTCATCGGCGTCTTGATGACTTGCACTTTTGCGTCTTTAGCCTTGATTTTCCTAAAAGCCCACTACAACAGCGAAGAAGAAAGCCAACGCGAAGACTAACCTCTTTTCCGTTTTCAGATTTTTCTGCGCAAAACCCCAAACATGACAGCCATAGCTACGGCTACCGCAACACCAATTAGGATTAGCCATGGCGCGTCAGGTCCACTGCCAAAAACCAAGGGTATGGGTCCTATGAAAATGACTGCTCCTGTGCTTACTGAGCTGCCTTCGCCACCGGCCATGCTTGAAGCAGCCAAAAGCGTTATGCCAACAAAGATTATAGCAAAACCCGCCATGAACAGTAGGGGCAGCTTGCTGTATTTTTCAAAGCCTTCTGGAGCTTGCTGGGTTCTTGCTGCTGTTGTTTGTTTGGGTGTTTGCATGTTTGTTTTTTCACCTCAAGAGGAAGTGGTAAATTATCATGGCGGCAATTGAAAGGGCGGTGAGGGCGACTGCGAGTTTTAGGATGGTTTGGGTGCTGGTTTTGTCTGAGCCAAAAACGATGGGTATGGGACCAATCATTATGACGCCTGCCGCTTTGGTTTTGTCCTCTCCTGTTTGCCTAACCGTCATCAGCACAGCCGCCACTACAACAACGGCGATGCCCACGAAAACCAGAAGCGTACCTAGACTCTGCAAAACCTCTGCTTCCACACTGTTTCCTCTCGCGTGTTCTTGTTACTTTATGTTAGGGGCGGTTTATAGGTTGAGCGAAACCTGTTGTTGTTTGATGGAATTTGTGTTTGGGGCTGCAAACAATTTTAAGTTAAGCTTTGTTTAGTTGTTGTGGCAATCTTGATGACTTTGGATGATATTATTGCGCTTATTCTTCAACAGCGTCCCGAGCTTACTGAAGAGCAAATCCGCAACCGACTCTCCGTGGCAAGGGACATGACAGGCGGCTTAATCGCCGACGAATCCTTAGGACGCATGATTGCCGCAGAACTAACCGTGGATATCCCACAAGAAAACGGCACCTTCAAACCCAAACTATCCATCGGGCACATGGTTGAAGGCTTATACAACGCCACCGTAACAGGACGCGTCGTCGCGGTTTATCCCGTGAAAACCTTTGATGGCGCACGTTCAGGCAAGCTGGCAAGCGTGGTCATCGTGGATAACGACGGCGTTTTACGCGTTGTTTTGTGGGGCGAAAAAACCGACCTAGTCGAGTCAGGCGATTTGCAGGTGGGCACTATTGCAAAGTTTGCTCATGGCTACACCAAAGCCGACCGATACACAAACGTGGAACTACACATGGGCGACCGCTCACGCGTAGACACCAACCTGGAACACATAAACCAAGACGACTACCCCGACATAACCAAATTCACCACCCCCCTTTCCGAGTTATCCGTTGACCAAAAAAACGTGCATCTAACAGGCACAGTTGTTGATGTTTTTGGTTCTTCAACGTTTGCTAAAAGTGACCAAAGCGAAGGCAAAGTCCTGCGCGCGAAAATTGCTGACGACTCAGGCGAGGTGGTGGTTGTTTTTTGGAACGAAAAAGCCCAAGAGTTAGAGTTATGCATCAAAAAAGACGCCAAACTGGTGTTGGTTAACGCGCGCCCAAAGCCCAGTCAAGACGGCGGCGTGGAAGTTCATGTTGACTCTTCCACTTGGGTAAGCATAATGGCAGTGCAAAAGCCCCCCCAAACAATAGTTAGCCTAACTGAAGGCGAAGACGACATCTGCGTTGAAGGCGAAGTCTCCACCCCGCCAGCCTGCAAAGAAGTAACCACCTCCAAAGGCGAAACCGTCAAACTCTGCACGTTTGATTTGCGAGATGAAACAGGAGAAATCACCGTCACCGCTTGGAGGCAACACGCAGAAACCGCCGACAACTTAGCAGCTGGAGACAAAATCCGCATAGACAACGTGTACGTCAAAAAAAGTTACATGGGAGAAAAGTTGGAGTTGTCGACGCGGTCAGCGACGACTATATTGTTGCTTAGCTAATTTTTGCAGCTATGGCATCTGCCATGTCGGTGGTGCTTGCTTCTCCGCCTAGGTCCTTTGTTTTGACTTTGCCTTCGCTTAGAACAGCTGTTACGGCGTCTTCGATTTTCTTTGCTGCGGTTTTTTCTCCAAGGTGGTCAAGCATCATGGAGGCTGCCATTATGATGGCGGTGGGGTTGACTTTGTTTTGTCCGGTGTATTTTGGTGCGGAGCCGTGGACGGGTTCGAACATGCTGTAGGTATCTCCGATGTTTGCACCTGCGGCTAAGCCTAAGCCGCCTGTGACTTGCGCTGCTTCATCTGAGAGGATGTCGCCAAAGAGGTTGGTGGTTACTATTACGTCAAAGTTTTCGGGTTTTTTGATGAGTTGCATGGCGGCGGCGTCGATGTGTTGGTCATCTACGGTTACGTCGGGGTACTTGGGGGCTAAGGCTTTGACTGCGTCTTTGAAAATGCCATCGGTGATGCGCAAGATGTTGCCCTTGTGGACGTATGTGAGGTGTTTTTTGCGTTTCTGGGCGAGTTTGAATGAGTATTCGGCTACGCGTGTGGAAGCTTCCGTCGTGATTATGCGGTACGCGACGCTAACGCCCTTGGCGGCAAGAAATTCTACGCCTGAGTACATGCCCTCAGTGTTTTCCCGCACCACCACAAAATCTAAGTCGGGCTTTAGGGATTCAAGGTTAGGGTAGCTTTTGCAGGGACGCACGTTCGCGTATAAGTTGAAGATTTTGCGGATTTTCACGGCTGCACTCACGGGCGCGCCGGGTTCTTCGGGGGTGGTCATGGGGCCTTTGAGGCATGTGTCGGTTTTTTTAAGCAAGTTGACTGTTTCGTCGGGCAAGTTGGTGCCATATTTTTCTATGCAGTGAAAACCTGCTTCTCCGTATTGGAGGTCTAGTTTGAAGTCGCTGGTTTCCTGTACTTTTTCAAGAACCTTCACGGTGGCTTGGGTAATTTCTGGTCCTATGCCATCGCCTTTGAGAACTGCTATACTGTAAGTTTTAGACATGGAAACGTTTCACCTCTGTTGTATTCTGCTGGCTTGTAGATATTTCTTTTTAGTAAAAACCGCCTGTTTGAAGCTAAGGCACGTTCGCGGTTTGGCTTTTTGTTGCAAGGTTCTATAGACCCCCCTCCCCCTATGGTTTCTGCATAGAATTAAAATTTGGAGCCTAATAGGCTGCTGATAGGTTGGTGTTTTTGGGTGGGTTTGTTGTTAGTCTGGATACATAAGTGTTTTATATTAATACATAATACTGCATCCTATGGTGCATGATGGAGAGCACATGAAATGATGGACAGTCAATCACAGGATCAACCAGACCTGCAGCCTGAGCATTCCAACTCAGCCTCATCCAACAGTTGCCCCCAATATCGTGCTCTCTTCGAAAGCATGACCAGCGGCTTTGTATACTGCAAAGTACTAACCGACGACAAAAACAACCCCACAGACTTCGTTTTCATGGAAGTCAACAACGCCTTCGAAAAAATAACCGGACTAAAAAAAACCGACGTCATAGGCAAGCGCGTCACCAAAGTAATTCCCGGCATCACAAAAGCCCACCCCGAACTATTCAAAATCTACGGAAAAGCCGCTTTACAAGGAAAAAACGCCTACTTCGAATCGTATTTGAAGCCTCTTAACGGCTGGTTTTCCATATCCGTTTACAGCCCCCAAAAAGGCTACTTCGCCGCATTATTCACCAACATCAGCGAACAAAAACGCAACCAGAAAAAACTTGAAGAATACTCTTTAGGTTTAGAGTTAACTGTTGCCGCTCGAACCCAAGAACTAAAAGAAGCCCAAAACAACCTGCTCAAAGCAGAACGCTTTGCGGCAATTGGCGAACTTGCAGGTATGATAGGGCACGACCTGCGCAATCCCCTAACTAGCATCAGAAACGCCGCCTACTACCTCCAAAGAAAACAACTCCCCAACGCCGACCCCACAAACCGCGAAATGTTCGAAATCATCGACAAATCCGTAATGTACGCAAACAAAATCGTAGATAACCTGCTTGAATACTCCAAAACCATCTACCTAGAAATCGAAGAATGCTCCCCTAAATCCCTCATTGACTACATCTTGCTAATGATAAGCATTCCAAGAACCATCAAAGTTGTAGACCACACCCATGACGAACCCACAATCTGGGTTGACGCCCACAAACTTGAACGCGTCTTCATGAACATCATCAAAAACGCCATAGACGCTATGCCTGAAAAGGGCATCCTAGAAATTAGTAGCCGACAAATCGGCGATACCGTCGAGTTCACTTTTGCAGACACCGGCATGGGCATGTCCGAGCAAACCATGTCCAAACTCTTCACGCCCTTATTTACCACCAAAGCACAGGGCATGGGTTTTGGCTTAGCCATCTGCAAACGCATCGTAGACGCCCACAACGGCAAAATCACCGTCGACAGCGCCCTAGGAAAAGGAACAACCTTCACCATCACTTTGCCCGTACAGCAAAAACTAAAAGTCAAAGCCGAAAACGAATGGCTACGCCTACGCGAAGACTCCCTCTCAACAATAATCAACACCTAACCTTTTTTGGTTAGCTAGCTAAAGCTTCGAAGCTGCTTTAAGGTTCCAACGTAGGTTCCGTCTAGCAAGTAAATTTCTGAATTCCCAATTTCTACAGCTTCAGAGCGCAGCACTGGTCCAAGTAGGCTGTCACGTTCAGCTTCCTTTTGCGCTTTAGCTTCATTTACTGGTCTGCCCCCAAGCAAATCGTTAAAGCTGGGCATCATAAAAATCTGCTTAACCCTAGCTTTTACCCCATACCGTTCAAAAAGCGTCTGCGCGGGGCTGCCTTGGATTTTAACGCGGTACTTACCCAGCAAAATCCTAGTTAACTCTTCAGCGTTGCAGTCTGCTTTCATCCACACCTGCTGTGTTACCTTAAAGCCTGCGGGGTCACGCAAAACCACCACTGGATGCAAATGCCCCATCACCAACGATTTGCAACCCAAAAGCTCAGGTGAAGGCCACTTATGCCCATGAAACAGCCCTACTTCACCCACAACTACCCCCGAGGCGGGAAACATCTGTACGCCTTCTGGCAGCATAGGCTCTAAATTCGCGTCATGATTACCCCGTACCACCCCAACCTTGGCTACGTGCTCTTTGGCTTGCGTAAAAAACCCCAAGATTTCACGCCACTCCCCTGGCTCAGCAGGAACCACCGTGTATTTTACATCACCTAAAACCAGCAACCTATCAGGTTTGTACTTTGCAAATAGGCGCAGTAGCTTGTCAAGCAGTTTGGGGCTTTGGCTTGGCGCATGAATCCCCCTTCTTTGCAAAGACATTTCCCAGCCCAGATGTGGGTCAGCAATAACCAAGGTTTTTTCCTTGGCATCTTCTATGATTGCTGCCGCGTGGGGAAACAGCAGCTTGAGCATTGTCTTTCGCTACTGCCCAGTGGCGGGTTTAACCAAACCCAGAAGTGTCTTGTGGATGGTTTGGTTTCCTGAAGCCACAAACTTGAGTTGCTGCTTAGGGTCTAAAGGCACATCTACTGCCTCGCCCGAAGGCGACGACACAATTCCGCCTGCCTCTTTGATAATGAGAAAGCCCGCTGCGATGTCGGTTGTGCGGATTTTTCCGCGTATGTCCAAGAAAGCGTCGGTTAAGCCGTCTGCAACAAAACATAGCTCCAAGGCGTTGGCGCCAAAATGTCGGATGTGACGTGCTACGGCGATTAAATCCGTCAGCTGCGGCGCAACTTCGCGGACTTTGTATGTGTTCAAGTCTAAGCCTATGACGGCTTCCTGCATCGACGTAACCGCAGACGTTACAATTTTCTTGCCGTCGCGAAAAGCACCTTTGTCCTTCACTGCAGTGTATGTCGTGCCATGATACAAATCCGTCACCATACCCGCAACAACCTGTGAGAGGACGGGTTTGCGTGAAACCGCTATGGATGAACAGTAAAACGGTAAGCCTCTTGTGAGGTTGGTGGTTCCGTCTATGGGGTCAACGGTTACGTAGTAGTCTTTGGGGGTGTCGCCGAATTCTTTGATGCCTGATTCTTCGCTAATTAGCGTGAAGGAGACTTGGTTTTTTTGCATGGTTTGTACGATGGCTTTTTCCGCGGCTAAATCCACCAGTTTCATGGCGTCTCCGCCTGCGCCCATGCCTAAATCGGGTTGAGGCGCCTTCAAAGTCTCTAGATGCGGCTCAACAGCAGCCTTCACCGCATCTCGGCACTCAACCAAAACCGCTACCCAATCAACCTCAAACGACAAACATCATCACATCAACGCCAATAATGCACAAACAACCTCATAAACCCACCCAAAAACCACATTGTGGTGCCGGGGGCGGGATTCGAGCCCGCGACTTCTGGACATGGGCGTTTGGCCGCTTTATGTTCTCCAGATTATGAGTCTGGCGCCCTAAGCCAGGCTAGGCTACCCCGGCAAACTGTTTCCCGTAGCCTATATCGGCGTCTCTTCGCGTCCAAACCGAGTTGACCGCGTTTTCTTGAGGCGTCATCTTTCAATGCACCGTAGTTTAATTAAAGTTTTCTTTAAAATCTCGCCGTCTGCTGTTGCGCTTAAACTGCGTCGAGCGGTTTTCCCAAAACGGGCGTTGGGTGGTTATTGTTTTCTTTGCAGCTTTTGTGTTTGGCTTTGGGTTCCCACGTAGACAAGGTCAGTTGTTCCTACGAACAGTCCTGTTTCAACTATTCCTGGTATCATCTTTAGTTTCTGTGCAAGCTTTGCGGGGTCGTCTATGGCTCCAAAGTTTACATCCATAACCGCGTTGCCGTTGTCTGAAATTACGGGTCCAAGTTTGCCCTTTACTTCACGCAGTACAGGTTTTACGCCCATCTCCAAAAGTTTGTGCTGCACCAGCCCGATGGCAAATGGCACGACTTCTGTGGGTACCGCTTGGTTGTTTTCGCCTAAAACTTTGACGATTTTTTTGTCGTCAGCTATGATAATGTTTACTTTGGCTGCGGTGGCTACGATTTTTTCACGTACTAAGGCGGCTCCCATGCCTTTGATGAGTTCAAGGTTGGGGTCTATTTGGTCGGCGCCGTCAATGTTTACGTCTACTTCTGGGTGTTCTTCGAGGGTGGTTAGGCTGATTTTGTTTTGTACGGCGAGTTGGAATGCTTGGTAGCTTGAGGGTATGCCCAGAACATGCAGGTTTTCCTGTTTGATTCTTTCGCCCAAAGCTTCAATCGCGTAAGCAGCGGTGCTTCCACTGCCCAAACCCACCACAAAATTATCCTCAACATGCTGTATCGCGGCTACGGCGGCTTCTTTTTTAGCTGCTTCAATCGGATTCAAATTAGCTTTCAACTTCCATCTGTCCTAGCTTGTTCATAACTTCGTCTATTTGGTTGCGTATGGCATCTATTCTTTGTTCTGCCTCAGTTTTAGAATGCTGCTTCTCTGAAGATGATTTGCGTTTGCGTTTGGGCTTCTCAGGAGCCTCTTCCGTAGCTTCGGTTTCCTCGGGCTCCTCTTCTTCGTATTCTTTTTCCATCTGCTCTGGAACCACGGGGATTTGCCGTTTGGGAACTTGTACTTTGATTTCTCTGACGGGTTTGATGTCGATTCTGCCCCTGAGCTCATCCACCTTGCTGCTTAACTCGCCAAAGCGGGAACTAAACATTTTCATGAGGTCTTCTTGCATGCTCTCCAGCTCGTGTAGCGCCACTATGGTTTCGTCTTTGGCTATGGATTCCTTCACCGACATCATGCGGTTCTTGTAGCTGCTTGCTAGGCGTTCTCTTTCCTGTTCGGTAATTTTTCCTTCTGCATGCGCCTCGTATAGGTGTCGTATGGCGTCGGCGAGAATTTCGCGTTCTAAATCTAAAATCCGCAGTTCATCCTTTGCGTTTGTGGCGTCATTGAACTTTATGCTCTTAGACAACCTAAACGGCAGCCCCGAAGAAAGCTGGGGGTCAAAATATGGGGGCGGGGGCTCGTTTTTTTCTGGAGTCGGCGCAGTTGCAACTGGTTTTGTTCTTTGCCGTCTTCTGGTGTAAATGACAATAACACAGCTCACAACGGCTATAGTCGCTGCTGCAGCTATCGCCATGATTGTTATGGGGTCGTCTAGAGCCATGTTATCCTCGGTAATCTGATAGCCTACGATGTATATAAAAATTAAACAACTCCGCTTAAGCTTTGAGTTTTTGCGTGGAACATGCTAGATTGCCCATTGCCTTTTGGCTTAGAACTCTGTTTTGTTCGGATTCTAAAGCCGCAAATGGTTTTATTTACTTCACTTTTTACCTGTGTTAGTCCATCAAAGGGTGTGTTGCTGTGCCTTTGTTTCAGACTAAAAAAGAAGTTTTCGGCTGGGTCAAAGAGGGCAAAAAAACCATAGACATACGCAAAGGACGCCCTTTTCGCGGTGACATGGCAGTTTTCCAGTGCGGAGCCCATCACCTGCGGTTGCCCATAATCAAAAAAGAAACCGGCAAACTAACCGACATCATCAACAAAGACAACTACCACCAAGTCATACCCCCAGCAAAAACCCTCCAACACGCGGTTGATTACCTGCGGGGCATTTACGGAGTTGAAAACGGCATCTTCACTGCTTACTATGTGGAGCCTTCAACGGTTTTGGTTTAGCAGTTGCGCAGGACAATCATGGTGTTAGTTTTTGTTATGCCTTCTACTCGGCGAATTTTCTCTATACACTCGTTAACTTCCACCACGTTCATGCCGCCTATAACCGCCACGATGTCATATTCGCCTGTGACTTCGTAGAGGGTTTCCACGTTGGGTATTTCCATTATCCGTTTGGAGACCTCTTGGGTAGGCAACGACGGATTCGTAGAAAGAAGTGCTATGGCTTCTGCGCCTTCTGATACGCCGATTTTGACGGTGAATTTACGTATGGCGCCTGTGTCTGTTAATGCTTTGATTCTTTTTCTTACGGCTCCTTCGGAGAGCCCGATTTGTTTGCCTATGTCTATGTAGCCTGCTCTTCCGTTTTCTTTGAGGATTTTGATTATTTCTCTGTCTTTGCCGTCCATTTGTTGTCCCTTATTATTTGGTGTTGTTTGGATTTAACGATTTCTAGAATCCGTGGCTTTGGTTGCGTTTTTCGTACCTTTTTGGGGTTATGCCTTCTGTTTTTGTTTTTCTTGCGCGGTTCTCTTTCCAGATTTGTTCTGTTTGAGACATTAGCAGTCCAAGATGTTACAGATAAGTCGCAATGTTTAAAAGAAAGGCGGCTCAATCAGGAAGTTATTTCGGATAAAAAAGTGATAACGATGAATAAAGAAAGTTTGGATATGCAAGAGGTGAAGGCGATGAAAGCTAAATGCCCTGATTGTGATGCTGACTTAGACGTTCCCAGCGACGCCGCCGCAGGAGAAATCGTAAGCTGCCCTGGATGCGGACTTGAGCTTGAAGTGAAACAGGTAAACGGCGACTGCGTTGACCTTCAAGAATTGACCCTTGAAGGCGAAGACTGGGGCGAATAAACGGTTTCCCCCAAAAACCCCACCTTTAACCTTCAAAACACTCAGTTTAAAACAATCCCCAACAAGTTTATTTAACCTAACTTTTGCACAGGAAGGCGGCTACACATGAGCATCGGTCTTTTGTATGAACGCTCTGAAAACGACGAAAACGGAATCAAACTAACCGCCCAAAACTTAGGCATAGACTTAACATTTATCCCGTTTCGCAAAATCGCCATAACCATAGGCAAAGACGCCTGCAACATCGCAAGCAAAGGAAAAAACTTCACCAACGCCCTCAAAGACGTCCCCGTCGTTTTGAACCGCGCCCAAAGCAAAAACCGACGCCTATATGCAGCCTACACCATAGAAGCCCTAGGCAAAAAAGTCATCAACCCCTCCATAATCGAAGCTACCTGCTACAGCAAATTCCGCACCCTCACGCACCTGTGGGCAACAGACCTACCCATACCCAAAACCACGTATGTCCCTTGTGACCCCACCGACACAACTAAGGACGGCAGAGTCATACACAACGAACCCGACATAGCCGACTTAATCGGGCAGCAACTTGGCAGCGAAGTTCTTGTCAAGCCTGACGCGGGAACCCACGGCAAAGGCATAGTTCTCTCCAAAAACCGCGATGAACTCATCAGCAACATCCAAAAAACCACGCCCTCCATCATCAACCCCATTGGCGTTGTCGCTCAAGAATTCATCCAGAAATGGTTCTACGACCTGCGCATAATCGTTAGCAAGGAGAAGGGCAAGGCGCCTGTTTGTTATCCTGTGGCGTTGGCTCGTGCGGGTTTTGATGATTTTCGAACTAACACTTACTTGGGTAACCTCGTATTTGACGTGAAGCTCCCTTTGCGGGTTCAGGAGTTGGCTGCTAAATGCGGCGTGGCTCTAAGCGGGGGCAGCGAGGCTTGGGTGTTTGCCATGGACGCCATGATAAATGTGGGCGAAAACAAAAACGCTTCAGACCAAGAGCTTAAAGCCGAGTTAGCCAAAGCCGCCGAGTCTTTTGCGCAGGTGCAAAAAGTCAAACGCGACCCTAATCGGCTGCGCGACTTCAAAGCATGGAACATTCAGCTTGAATCCGCAGTTAATAGTTATAAGGCAACCGCGCCCTATGCAAAAGTGAAAACCCTGATCGAGGAAAACGTGGACGCCAACCAACGCAGAGTCGTCTTCCACGAAGCCAACAGCTGCCCCGAATTCTGGGAGCAAACCCGCACCATAACAGGCATAAACGTGGCAATCCCCCTCCTAAAAGGCGCCCAAAGCCTCCTCTAACTAACAATCATAAAACAAGAATAACCAAACAAAAGACAACCCCTAGGAGAAAAAGAAGAGTATGATGCGAATTGGAATAATTGGCGGTTCTGGATATGTGGGCGGCGAGCTTTTACGTTTGCTGCTTATGCATCCTGAGGTAGAGGTGACTATGGTTACTAGTCGCCAAAGCGCAGGCGAATACGTTTTCAACTTGCACCCGAACCTGCGTGGGCTCACTCAGCTAAAGTTTGTGCCCCAAGACATATCTGAACTGCAAAACAACTGCGACTTAATCTTCACTGCCACGCCCCACGGCGGCTCAGTTAACTTGGTTCCTAAACTGCTCGAAGCCGGCTTAAAAGTCATAGACATGAGCGCTGACTTTCGCATGAAAAACCCTGCCGACTACGAGACGTGGTACGGCTGGAAACACGCTCACCCCGAACTGCTCAAAGAAGCTGCGTATGGCATGCCCGAGCTGCACCGTGAAGAAATCAAAAAAGCCCGCCTCATCGCGTGCCCAGGATGCATGGCAAGCTCCGCCATCTTCGCCCTGGTTCCTCTTATCAAAGCGGATTTGGTTGAGAAAAAACGCATTGTAGTAGACCTCAAAGTTGGTTCAAGCGGAGGCGGCAGCAAACCCACCCCAGCCTCGCATCATCCTGAACGTTTCGGAGGCGTGCGCCCCTACAAAGTCACCAACCACCGCCACATAGGCGAAGTCGAACAAGAACTCAACGCCTTCTCAGATGAACCCGTAACCGTCTCGTTCACGCCCCACGCAGTCAACATGGTACGCGGCATCTTAGCAACCGTTCACGCTTTTCCCACAAAACCCATAGCTGCCAAGGATGTCTGGAAAGCTTTGCGCTCCACCTACGTTGACGAGCCTTTCATACGCTTTGTCAAATACCAAAAAGGCATGTACCAGCTCCCCGACCCCAAAGTCACCATAGGCACCAACTTCTGTGACATAGGCTTTGAAATTGACCCCCGAACCAAACGCGTGCTCATGTTCTGCGCCATAGACAACATGGTAAAGGGCGCGTCAGGCCAAGGCGTACAATGCCTCAACGTCCTAATGGGCATAGACGAAACCACAGGGCTGAAAAGTACAGGTTTTCATCCGATGTGAGGTAATAACTATGTTGTTTGTAATCAAGATGGGTGGAAGCATACTCAAACAGGGCGCATCTGCTGATTTGGTCACCGACCTCAAAGAATTGTTGGGTGAGGGGCACAAGGTTGTTTTGGTTCACGGCGGCGGCGTTGAAGTTACTGAAATCGCGTCTAAGCTGGGTAAGGAGCAGCAGTTTATTGTGTCTCCTGATGGTTTTCGCAGCCGATACACCGACAAAGAAACCATAGAAATCTACTCCATGGTCATGGCGGGCAAGCTCAACAAGCAAATTGTTTTGGCACTGCAAAGCCAAGGCATCAACGCAGTTGGACTCTCGGGGCTTGACGGCAAAATCTTGCAGGCGGAACGCAAAAAACGTCTCATAACCGTGGATGCCCGGGGACGCAAACGCGTCATAGACGGCGGCTACACAGGCAAAATCCAGCAAGTGAACACGCAGCTACTCCAGCTTCTGCTAGAGCAAGGCTACACGCCCATAGTAACTCCCGTGGCGCTAAGCGAAGAATGCGAACCCCTAAACGTAGACGGCGACCGAACCGCCGCAACAGTCGCGGGCGCGCTTGGGGCTGATAAGCTGATTTTACTCACCGACGTAGAAGGCTTACTGCTCAACGGTGAATGCATAGGCAAAATCTGCGCCTTAGAAGTCAAGGAGGTTCTTGGCGGCATCGGAGCAGGCATGAGTACCAAAGTCCACGCAGCCCTAAAAGCTTTAGACAGCGGCGTAGACGAAGCCCTCATAACCGCAGGCGCAGGCAAATCCCCAATAACCCGAGCGTTAGCGCATGAAACAGGCACTGTGATTACCCATGAATGAGCAGCAAATAATTGATTTGGAAAACCAGTTGATGGCGAACGTTTTTGGAAAACGTCCCATAGCCATAGCCAAAGGCGAGGGTGCCCTGCTTTGGGATGTTAACGGCAAAGAATACATTGACTGTATGAGTAGCTACGGCGTAGCCCTTCTGGGTCATTGCCACCCCAAAGTCGTTGAGGCGGTTTGTGAGCAAGCAAAAACCCTGATTTCTTGCCACGGCAGCCTCTACAACCAAAAACGAACCGCGTTCCTACAAAAACTAACCAGCATGACCCCCAAAGGGCTCAATAAGGCTTTTCTCTCCAACAGCGGAGCCGAAGCCGTCGAATGCGCCCTAAAACTCGCCCGCAAACACACAGGCAAACCCGAAATCATCGCCTTCATGGGAGCCTACCACGGCAAAACCTTCGGAGCCCTCTCAGCTACATGGGACAAAAAATACCGCCAACCCTTCATGCCCCTAGTACCCGACATCAACCACGTGCCACCCGACAACCTTGAAAAACTTGAAGCCGCCATATCCGACAAAACCGCTGCAGTGCTTGTCGAACCTATACGTGGCGAAGGCGGAGTTCGAGTGCCTCCCGCAGGTTTCTTGCAGGGGCTGCGCAAGCTGTGCGACGAAAAAGGCGTTTTGCTGATGTTTGATGAAGTGCAAACCAGCTTTGGACGAACAGGCAAACTGTTTGGGTGCCAACACTGGGATGTTACTCCTGACGTTATGTGCCTTGCCAAACCCTTCGCAGGCGGCTTACCCATAGGCATAACCGTCGCCAAAGAAAACATCATGTCCTCCTTCAAAATCGGCGAGCATTCAACAACGTTTAGCGGAAGCCCCCTTGTCTGCGCTGCAGGCTGCGCCGCCATAGATGCCCTGCTTGAGGAGAACCTAACTGAACAAGCCCAAAAGAAAGGCGAATACTTCAAAGAGCGCCTTGAAGAGTTGCAGGGCAAATACTCGATAGTTAAGGAAGTGCGCGGCAAAGGCCTAATGCTGGGTATGGAGCTGCGCTTTGAAGTCATAAACGTCCTACTCAAATCCGCGCAAAAAGGCGTGCTCCTCTTAGACGCAGGACGCAACGTGCTACGCTTCCTACCGCCCCTAGTAATTACCACCGAGCAACTTGACAAAGCCATAGCCGTGCTTGACGCGGTTTTGGAGGAAGAACAAAATGCAAGAACAAACAGCAGTACGGTTCCTAACTAACCTGCTAGGCATCTACAGTCCCTCAGGCAACGAAGAAGAAATCGCGCTTTTCATAGCCAAAAAAATGAGTCAATTCGGCTTTCAAGTCGGCGTAGACACAGTAGGCAACGTCATAGGCGTTGTAGGCGAAGGCGAACCCGTGATTTTGCTGTGTGGGCACATGGACACGGTTGCGGGTTACTTGCCGCTGCGCGTGGAAGAAGGCAAAATCTATGCTCGCGGCGCCGTGGACGCAAAAGGTCCCCTAGCCTCTATGATTGTGGCTGCTGCTGAAGCCGCTAAAGACCCCGAATTTGAAGGAAGAGTCTTAGTTGCAAGCGTCATAGAAGAAGAAGCCACCAGCCGCGGTATACGCCACCTCATACACGAAGGCATAGAAGCCGACTACGCAATCTTTGGAGAACCCAGCGGCGTAGAAAACGTCACCATCGGCTACAAAGGACAAATCCAACTCAAAATCATCTGCAAAACCCTGCCCGGGCACTCTTCATCACCGTGGCTATACCAAAACGCCCTAGACGAAGCATACAAGCTGTGGACTCAGATAAACAGCAGCTACAAAGAAAAAGAAAACCCCGACAGCCACTTCTACTCAGTAACCGCCTGCCTAACCAAGCTCAGCGGAGGAAACGCAACCTCAGTTATCCCCTTTGAAGCGGAGATGTTCATCGACATACGCGTACCGCCACCCCTAACCACCACAGAGGTTTTTGAGCAGACCCAAAAAATCATCAACCAATACCAAAACACTCACCCGCAAGTCGCCATAAAAGCTTCCGTGCAAGATACCGTGGAGCCATTTGAAATTCATAAAGCCAACCCCTTAGTGCATACTCTGGCGTCTTCTATACGTCAAGCCACAGGTAAACCCGCCACGCTACTGCGCAAAACAGGAACAGGCGACATGAACATTTTAGGACTTACCATGAATTTGCCCATCGTAACCTACGGACCAGGCGACTCGCACCTTGACCACACCGTAGACGAGCACATCGACATCAAAGACTACCTAGACGCCATACAAATCTACAAACAAACCATACTCAAACTAGCAAAACTCTACAAAAGAAACAAGGAAAACGGCGAAGATAAAAAGTAACGGCTAGATTTTGTCTAGCTCGAATTCTTTGTGGATGGCTTTGACGACGGCTTCTCCGTCTTTTTCTTTGACTACAAAGCTGATGTTAAGCTCTGAGCTGCCCTGCGCTATCATGCGAATATTGATGCCCGCTTGGGCTACGACAGCAAAGATTTTTGAGGCAACGCCTAATGTGCCTTTCATGTTTGCGCCCATGACTGCGACTACGGCTACGTCGTCTTCGGCGGTGACTTCGTTTATGGTGCTTCTGCCAAGCAACGCTATCTCCAACGTACTAAGTGCCCTGCCAACGAGGCTTCGGCGCATAACCATCGAAATATTCGCTTCGGAGACGGCGGTTGAGACCATCATGATGTTTATGCCGTTTTTGCCTAGAATTTCGAAGACTTTTGCGTAGCTGCCTGGAGCGCCGACCATGCCTGCGCCATTAACATTAACCATCGCGACGTCCTTGATGAGCGCGACAGCTTTGACTGCTCCTGTGATTTTGGAGCCGTTCATGTCGGTGATGAGGGTGCCTTGGTTGTTTGGGTGAGCGGTGTTTCTAATCCTCACGGGGATTTTGGCTTCGATAATGGGTTCTAAGGCTCGGGGGTGCATGGCTTTGGCGCCAAAAATCGCCATTTCCGCGGCTTCCTGATATGAGAGTTTGGGGAGGGTTTTGGCTTGGGGCACAATTTTGGGGTCGGTGGTCATGATGCCGTCTACGTCAGTCCATATCCAGACCTCAGCAGCGCATAAGGCGACACCGATGATGGTTGCGGTGTAGTCTGAGCCGCCTCTGCCGATGGTTGTGACTATGCCGTCTTGGGTTGCGGCGATGTAGCCTGTGACTACGGGGACGATGTTTTGTTTGAGTAGGGGTTCGAGGCGTTCTTTGAGTTGATGTGTGGTGACGTTGAGCAGAGGGCTGGCTTCTCCAAAGTTTGCGTCTGTTACTATGCCTGCGTCTTTGCCTGTGAACCACTGCGTTTTAACTTGCAAATCCTTTAGGGCGCCGCAGACGATGGGGGCGCAGAGGCGTTCACCAAAGGAGACGATGAAGTCTTTGGATTTGGCTGTTAATTCGCCTACGTAGCTTACGCCGATGAGGACTTTTTCGAGTTCGGCGACTGCGGTTTTGGTTGTTTGTTCGGCTTCTTTTTGCAGCGATTTGTCGGTTATGGCGCCTTGTATGGCTTTGACGTGCTCATGTACAAGCTGCTTGGTAAACTGCTTAATCTCCTGCTCAGATGCCTTCTTAGCCTGCTCTGCAACGTCCAAAAGCTGATTAGTCACGCCTCCAATAGCCGAAACCACCACAACAACACGGTTCTCTTTAGCATTTGATTTGACTAACTCAGCAACGTGACGTATACTCTTGCCTGACCCAACGCTGGTTCCGCCAAACTTCATAACTACAGTTTTAGCCATCTCGATTTTCTCTCCAAGCTCTCTTTTTATTGTTTGGTGAGTAGTTGCTGTGCTAGACTACGTCTTATGTCTAATAAGTCTCTTAAAACTGCACTGGCAGTTTCCATGCCGCCCGCGCCCCTGCCTACTATGGTTTCTTCGCCTGCAAATTCCGAGGCAAACGTGACCGCGTTTAGGACGCCGCTAACGCACAGCGGATTGCGTTTGGAAACCTCAGTTGGTTCAACCTTGGCGTCCCCGTTAACTGCGCCTACGAGTTTGATAATGTTGCCCCTCTTCGTGGCAGCTTCCTGCTCCTTAGGCTTGACATCTCGGATTCCCTTCACTTTGACGTCTTTGAGCGTGATTTTGCGTTTCATTATCCAGTTAGCCAATATGACAACTTTGCAGGCAGTATCCAAACCCTCTACATCCATGGTTGGGTCAGTCTCCGCGTAACCCAGCTTCTGAGCATTCGCCAACGCCTCCTCAAACGTGGTCTGGTTTTCCGCCATCTCAGTTAGGATGTAGTTGGTGGTTCCGTTAAGTATGCCCTGTATGCCTAAGATTTTGTCACCTACTAAGCATTTTTTGGCAAAGTCCAAAACTGGGGTGCCTCCGCCTACGGTGCCGCTGAATTTGAGGAAGACGTTGTTGTGGTCGGCAAGCTCTGTTAATGCGGTAAAGGCGAGAGCGAGGGGACCTTTGTTGGTGGTGACGACGTGTTTGCCTGTTTTGAATGCTTTGGTTATGTAGGACAAGCCTGGTTCACCGTCTTTGACGTTTGTAGAGGTAGCTTCCACCATGACCTCAGCCTCCACTGACTCAATAACCTCCAACGGCGACATGTTGTGATGACCCGCAGCCGAGTCAAACGAGACTGAGCCCTTGCTTTTCTTCAATGTGAGCATCCGCTCCAAATCCAAACCCTTAGCATCCACTGCAGCGCCGCCCTTATCCACGATAGCAACGATGCGGGGGTTAAATCCGTACTCCTTGATGGTTTCCAGACGCCTGCGTAGCAAAATATCGGTTAAGCCCTGCCCGACGACGCCGTAGCCAACAAGAATTATCCTCATTAACTCACCCGTGCTGATGCAACTTGTTTTTGCAGACCCAAAGCCCGCTCAATAGCCTCAGTTTCGGCATCCACTTCCAAGGGTTTCTCGCTCATCTTCACTGCCGTATCAGGATCTTTAAGCCCATGTCCCGTGGTTACGCATACGACGCGTTCGTCTTTGTCTATGACGCCGTTGTTTACGAGTTTGATTAAGCCTGCAATGGAGGATGCGCTGGCGGGTTCGACGAATATGCCTTCTTGCCGGGCAAGCATTTTCTGGGCAGCTAAAATTTCCTCGTCGGTTACGGTTTCTGCGGTTCCGCCGCTGTTGCGTATGGCGTTGACGGCTTTTTTCCAGCTTACAGGTGCGCCGATGCGTATGGCGGTGGCGACGGTTTCGGGGGCTTTGACAGGTTCCATGGTGGTGCTTCCCGTTTTTATCATCTGCGCAATGGGTGCAGAACCCGCGGCTTGAATGCCTGTCATCTTGGGCAACTTGTCGATAAAGCCCAGCTTGTAGTATTCGCTAACGCCCTTCCATATCGCGCTGATGTTGCCTGCGTTTCCCACGGGCACAATTATCCTATCAGGCGCTTTGCCGTCAAGTTGGTCGCAGATTTCAAAACCCAACGATTTTTGACCTTCGACGCGGAACGGGTTAATTGAGTTTAGCAGGTAGATGCTTGGGTGTTTCTCGGCAAGCTGCAGTACCATGTCTAGGGATTGGTCAAAGTTGCCGCGGATTTGCAAGACTTTGGCGCCGTATATCATGGCTTGGGAGAGTTTGCCGTAAGCGATTTTGCCTGAAGGGATAAGGACGGTGCATTGCATGCCTGCTTTTGCCGCGTAAGCCGCCAGAGACGCGGAGGTGTTGCCTGTGGAGGCGCATATTACGTTTTTGGCGCCTAGCTCGTTGGCTTTGGAGACGCCTACGGTCATGCCGCGGTCTTTGAAGCTGCCTGTTGGGTTTTCACCCTCGTTTTTTACGCAAAGTTGCACGAGTCCGAGTTTTTTGCCTAGTTTGTGGCAGGAATGTAGTCCTGTGCCGCCTTCGTTGAGCGAGACAATTTTGCTGATGTCGTCTATGGGCATGAACTCTTTGTAGCGCCACACCGAAAGCGGGACATCTCGCCACTGGCTCTTCTCCAACTTGGCTTTAAGCTCGTCAAAGTCGTATTTAACCTCAAGCAGGTCTCTACATTTTCTGCAGAAATACACAATATCGTTTACGTCATACTTGGTTCCACAGTTTATACACTCTTGATGCGTCAAGTCAAACTACTCCTCTATTACTATACTAACTCCGCTGCCTGGCTTTGTCGCAAACGCTGTTGCATCAAAACCCGCAGACCTAAAACCTTCTTTCATGGCAACCGCCACGTTTTGTGCGTCCGCGTTTTCCTTGTTGACTACTGCTAACACGGCAGGTCCCGCACCGCTAATTGTTACGCCACAAGCTCCCGCGTTAACTGCGCCTTCTTTGACTGCTGCAAACCCGGGGATAAGTCCTGCTCGGGCGGGCTCCACTACTGCATCTGACATGGCTCTTCCAATCAAATCCACATCGCCCCTGGCAAATCCGCTAACCATCGCCGCCGCGTTTCCCACGTTATGCACCAGCTTCTTGGTGGAAACCATTTGGGGCACTACTAAGCGTGCTTTTTTGGTTTTGTGTGCAGGTGTTATCATGTGCGGGAACGCTACTGATAGTTCCATGTTTGCGGGCGCTTTCAAGCTGATGACTTCCAGCGGATTATACGAACGGATGATTATGAAACCTCCGCATATCGCGGCGGAAACGTTGTCGGCGTGTTCCCATCCTGCTGAGGCGACTTCTCCTTTGGCGGCTAATCGGATAAGCTGTTTGGTGTCTAGTTTGAGGTCAAACATGTGGTTGATGCCAACTGCCGCGGCTGCCGCTGAAGCTGCGCTGCTGCCCATTCCCCTGCTCGGGCAAATTCCCTTGGAAATATCTATGCTAATGCCTTCTTTGAGGGAGAACTCTTGGATCATGTGGGTTGCCACTATGCCTGCTGTGTTTCTGTGGGGGTCTTGGGCTATGGTTTCGGGTTTGAAGTTGGAAACTTGGATTTTTACGCCCTTCTCAGGAACCGCCGTTAATGTGACTGTGTCGTGGGGCTGCTCTAGTGCCAAGCCGAAAACGTCAAAGCCTGGACCCAAGTTGGCGCTTGTGGCGGGGGCTTTTACAGTGACTTGGCTAATTGGCGGCATAGTTTCATCTCACGTTTGCACAGACTATTCTTATAGGATTATTAATATTCTTGCGGTTGAGCATGGTTTAGCCTACTATGTTGCTTAGAGTTTCGTATGCTTTGAAGCTGTCAACTTTCTCCACAACGATGACGGTTTCTGTCCAGCACGAAATGAACTCGACAATGTTCACGTTCTGCTCCGCCAAAAGCGTTGTTAGGAACGCGACAACTCCTGGCGTTGCTTCGAGCTCCTCAGGAGAATTCACCACAATCATGGTGCAGTTATCATGCTTAACTAACGTGCTGATGCGTTCGGGCAAATCCGCTCGGTCAAGCAAATACACAAACTTTCCAGGCAAATCCACTTTCATGCCGCTTTTTGTGGCGATTTCTTTGGCGGTTATGATGACGCTTTTGCGGTCGTAGACGGCTATGCCGCTTCGTTTGAGCAGTTGCAGGACTTTTTCTTCTCTTTTCTGTTTGTGTTTTTGCAGTTCTTCGGCGTATCGGCGCAGCGCGGCTTTGGTGGCGGTTGTGTTTCCTGTTTGCAGTTCTTGCTGTATTTGCCGTGAGAGTTCGCTAAGGTTAACTATGCCCTTCTCAAGCGCTTCAAGCAGGTACGGCTTGTTTTTTAAGTAATCACGCACGTTTTTGGCGGTGGTCGTCATGATTCACCGATGTATCATTTGGTACATTTAAAGATTCTTATGTTACAAAAAAGTCGTAAAGTTTAAAAACACAGCCCTGAAGGTAAGGGGAATAATTTCCGTTTCAAAAATGGGGGAGCAACGTGCATGGCTGAAAAATATGTCTTAGCATACAGCGGCGGACTAGATACGTCAGTTCTGGTCAAGTACCTGCAAGAAAAATTCAACGCCCAAGTCATAACTGTAACTGTGGATGTAGGGCAGCAAGAAGACCTCAAAGCAGCAGAGGAAAAAGCTCACAAACTTGGTGTTCTCAAACATTACTCCATAGACGCCAAAGAAGAATTTGTTACCCACTACATCTACCAAGCCATAAAAGCCAACGCGCTTTATGAAGGCAAATACCCCATAAGCACAACCCTTAGCCGTCCCCTCATAGCGAAAAAGATGGTTGAAATCGCCCAAGCTGAAGGCGCCACAGGCTTAGTTCACGGCTGCACGGGCAGAGGAAACGACCAAGTTCGCTTTGACATTACCATGAGCGCTTTAGCTCCCAACAAGCAGGTTCTTGCACCCATACGCGACTGGAGCCTAACGCGCGACGAAGAAATCGAATACGCCAAATCACAGGGTATTCACGTTTCTGATTCGGCAAAGAAATACAGCATTGACGCAAGCGTTTGGGGCAGAGCCATAGAATGCGGTTTGCTCGAGGACGCCAGTGCCGAGCCGCCTGAGGACGCCTACGAATGGACAGTTGCGCCCGAAAAAGCCCCCGACAAACCCGAATACGTAACCATCCAGTTCGAATCAGGCATACCCGTAGCCGTCAACGGCAACAAACTTACACCCCTAAACCTCATCGAAACCCTAAACGAAATCGCGGGCAAAAACGGTGTAGGACGCATAGACCATATCGAAGACCGCTTAGTGGGCATCAAATCCCGCGAAGTTTACGAGTGCCCCGCCGCCGTCGTCATCTTGGAAGCCCACAAGGACTTGGAGAAGATGGTTATGACCCGCCACGAAGTCCTCTTCAAACAAACTGTAGATGCTGAATGGGTTTTCCTTGCCTACGCTGGGTTGTGGGTTGACCCCTTAAAAGATGACCTTGACGCTTTCATTAACAAATCCCAAGAAAACGTGACAGGCGAGGTTCGCTTAAAGCTCTACAAAGGCGCCGTCCAAGTAGTCGGTCGCTCCTCTCCGCTGTCACTGTATGATAAGAACTTGGCGAACTATAACATCAAAACCTCATTTAACCAGTGTTCTTCAAAAGGCTTTATTGAACTGTGGGGCCTGCAATCACGAATGCACAAAGCCCTAAAAAATTCAGTAAAGCAATCTGAGGACACATAAAAACCAAAGTTTGGAGTGAACAGAAAACGTCTAAACTACTGCGCGGTGGAAGACTTGGATCAATGCGAGAAGACGTCGCCCAGTTCACTTCATCAATCAAAGACGACACCCGACTACTCAACGCCGTTTTAGCCATAAACAAAGCCCACATCATCATGCTCACTGAACAAAAAATCATAACCCAAAATGACGGCGCACAAATCCTAGCTGCTTTGGATAAGCAGTCTGATATGGTTTTGGATTCTTCTATGGAGGATGCGCATTTAGCGGTAGAAGAAGCTGTTCTTAAGGAAGCAGGCGCAGACGTCGGTGGTAACTTGCACATTGCCAAGAGCCGAAACGACCAAGTCGCAACCGCCATACGCATGGAACTGCGCACCGAAATCCTCAACCTCATGCGCGCCGCCTCTCATGTGCAGTCTCACTTAGCCGAGGTCGCAGAAGAAAACCTAAACACCGTCGTTCTCGAATACACCCACCTGCAGCCTGCACAACCCGTAACGTTTGCTCATTATCTTCTCTCTTACATTCAAGCTTTAGAGCGTGACTTGCAACGGCTCCAAGACCTCTACAAACGCGTCAACCAGTCACCTTTAGGCGCGTGTGCTTTGGCTACAACGAGTTTTCCAATAAACCGTGAACGCACAGCCGAGCTTTTAGGCTTTGAAGGCTTAGTCGAGAACTCGTTAGACGCCGTGGGCAGCCGCGACTTCATAACCGAAACCCTAGCCGCCCTGACACTTATCGCGGTTGATTTAAGCCGCTTAGCTGAAGACCTAATCATCTGGAGTTCTCCCGCGTTTGGCGTCGTGGAGCTTCCTGACGAATTCACCAGCACAAGCAGCATCATGCCCCAAAAGAAAAACGCTGAAGTCCTCGAAGTCATCCGAGCCCGAGCCAGCGACATTTTAGGCAACTTTGCCGCCTGCATCGCCACAGTAAAAAACCTGCCCTCCACCTACAACTTGGACTTTCAAGAACTCACCCCCAAACTCTGGGCATCCACAGCCAGCGTACGCGCCTCCTTAGACATGTTCCACAAGCTTATCCCAAAAATCAAGGTAACCAGCGACGTTTCCAAGCAAGCTTCAGAGAGCTTTGTAGCCGCCACTGAACTGGCAAATCTGCTGGTACGCAAATGCAACGTCTCGTTTAGGTTAGCCCACAAAATCGTAGGCGCCTACGTTAAGTCCCTTGTAGAAAACAAGCAAACGTTTGCTGATGGCACCCCCCAGTTGCTCCAAAAAGCTGCCCAAGAAGCCGCAGACCTTGCCCTAACCGTTAACGCCAAGGATCTTTCGGGTTTATCTGACCCGCTCACACTCGTTAAAGCCTGCAACGTCGTAGGTGGTCCTGCGCCTGAAGTGGTTTTGGGGGCGTTGGCGGCACATGAAAAGCAGCGGTTTGTAACCAAATCCAATATATCTCAGATGGACAAGAAACTTGAGGAGGCTGAAAGTGAACTGGAAACTCTTCTTCAGTCATATTTACCCGCGAGCAATCGCAACGGCACATCATAGTAATTCAACTTTGTAGGTAGAGTAGAGCTTTGGTTCAAGAAAAAGACGGTACAAGTAAAAAAGCGGTTTTAGTTTTAGAAGACGGCACCCTCTTTGTGGGAAAAGGATTTGGCGCTCCAACAAAAATAAGCGGAGAAGTAGTTTTTTCAACTTCCATGGTGGGGTATCCTGAATCACTCACGGACTCTTCATACCGCGGACAAATCCTCGCGTTAACTTATCCGATGGTGGGCAACTACGGCGTTCCCCCCTACGAAAAAAACCTTGGCATCCCAATTTATTTTGAGTCTGACTGCATCCAAGCAAAAGGATTGGCAATTCACGAGTTATGCACTGCGCCCTCACATTGGGCATCCACGCGCACCTTGGACAAATGGCTCGCCGACGAAAACATCCCTGGCATCAGCGCAGTTGATACGCGCCGCTTAACTAAGAAACTGCGAACCCACGGTGTCATGCTTGGCATCCAGCAAGTCTGCAAAGAAGGCGAAGAACCCAACCTTGACACGTTGCTCCAAGAAGCCAAAAACATAGCTGACCCAAACCTCACCGACCTTGTCAAAGAAGCCACCGTAGCTGAACCCGTAACCTACAACGTGGACGGCAACAAAACTGTAGTTCTTATCGACTGCGGCGTAAAATATAACATCATGCGCAACTTGCTAAAACGCGGCGTAAACGTGATTCGTGTACCGTATGATTTCTCTGCCAAGGAGGTCATGGAGTATAAGCCTGACGGCGTTTTCTTAAGCAACGGACCAGGTGACCCCAAACGATGCATCAAAACCATCGAGAGTGCCCGCGAGTTAGTTGATAGGATTCCTGTTATGGGTATTTGTTTGGGCGCTCAGATTCTGGCTCTTTCTCAGGGCGGCGATACGTACAAGATGAAGTTTGGTCACCGCAGCCAAAACCAGCCCGCCTTGGACTTGAAAACTAACCGTTGCTACATAACCACCCAAAACCACGGGTACGCCATAGATAACCAATGCTTTGAGAAGACCGCTTTGGAGCCTTGGTTCATAAACGCTAACGACAAATCCGTCGAAGGCGTCAAACACAAAACCAAACCCGCATTTGCGGTGCAGTGGCATCCTGAAGCCTCACCTGGACCCTACGACACCGAATTCCTCTTCGAACACTTCATACACAACATGGAGGCAAAACAGTAATGCCAAAGCTTGACTGGATAAAAAAAGTCCTCGTTCTGGGAAGCGGCGCCATCAAAATCGGAGAAGCCGCAGAATTTGACTACTCAGGCAGCCAATGCCTAAAAGCCCTCAAAGAAGAAGGCATAGAAACCGTCCTAATTAACCCCAACATAGCCACCATCCAAACCGACCCACGACTCTCAGGCAAAGTCTACCTGCTGCCCGTAACGCCCGAATACGTCGAGAAAGTCATCCAAAAAGAACGTCCCGACGGCGTACTTTTGGGTTTTGGGGGACAAACTGCACTTAACTGCGGCATCGAACTGGAAAAAACTGGGATACTGGCGAAGTATAACGTGAAGATTTTGGGTACTTCGATGGAGGCAATTGAGAACACGGGTGATCGTCAGCGTTTCCGAGAAGAAATGCTCAAAGCAGGAGTTCCGCCTCTGCGCAGCAAAGCAGCCATTACAGTATCTGCCGCGTTGGAGATTGCCCACGAAATTGGCTACCCCGTAATCGTGCGTGTTGCTTATACGTTGGGCGGCAAGGGTGCCGGCGTAGCTCATGATGATTCTGAACTTGAAGAAATCGTAACTTTAGGGTTGGCTCAAAGCCGCATACACCAGGTCCTTGTTGAAGAGTATGTGGGTCACTGGAAAGAAATAGAATACGAAGTCATGCGCGACTACAACGACAACTGCCTAACTGTCTGTAACATGGAAAACTTTGACCCCATGGGCATACACACAGGCGACTCCATAGTCGTTGCCCCCTCACAGACCCTAACCAACCGCGAATACCACCTAATCCGCGCCAAATCCATAGACGCCATCCGCCACCTAGGCATCGTGGGCGAATGCAACATCCAATGGGCACTCAACCCCCAATCTGAAGAGTTTCGCGTCATAGAAGTCAACTCACGCCTGTCACGCAGTTCAGCGCTTGCAAGCAAAGTCACCGGTTACCCCCTCGCGTACATAGCCACCAAACTAACCATCGGCTACACGCTAACAGAGCTCATAAACAAAGTCACCGAAGTCACCACCGCCTGCTTCGAACCCGCCCTAGACTACATAACCGTAAAGATTCCCCGTTGGGACTTGCAGAAATTCAAGAACGCCGACCGCCACGTTGGACCCCAAATGCGCTCTGTAGGCGAGGTCATGGCTATTGGGCGCTGTATGGAAGAAGCCCTGCAAAAAGCGGTTCGCATGCTCGATACGGGCAAGATTGGTTTGGTCTGTAACCCTGAAGACTCCGAGCATGAATCCATAGTTCACATCAAATCTGTACTGGCTAAACCCACGGATGCACGGCTTTTCAAAATCGTCAAAGCCCTAAAAATGGGGCTTAGCATTGACGAGATTTACCACATCAGCGGCGTGGACCCGTTCTTCCTAAACAAAATCCAAAACATACTTGATATGGAAACAAAACTCCGTAGCTTAGAACTTAAAGACAGCACCGCCAAAGAAACAGTGCGCGAAGCCAAACGCTTAGGCTTTTGCGACGAACAAATCGCCATATGCACCGACAACACTGAACTTGAAGTGCGCCAGTTCCGCAAAACCGCAGGCATCATTCCCGTCATCAAACAAATAGACACACTAGCCGCAGAATACCCCGCCAAAACCAACTACCTCTACCTCACCTACGGCGGAGACGAAGACGACATTGAATTAAGCAGTAGCAACAGCAAAGTTCTAGTTTTGGGCGCAGGAGTTTTCCGCATCGGCTCAAGCGTAGAATTCGACTGGTGCGGAGTCAACACCGTTTTAGCACTCAAAAAATACGGCATCCAAGAAGCCATCATGGTCAACTACAACCCCGAAACCGTCTCCACCGACTACGACGTCTCCGACAAACTATACTTCGAAGAACTCACGCCAGAGCGCATCCTTGACATCTACGAAAAAGAGCACCCACAAGGGCTAATCGCTAGCGTCGGCGGACAAATCCCCAACACGTTAGCCATGAAACTCGCGCATTCAGGCGTCAAACTTTTAGGAACCACAGCCGAAGACATAGACCGCGCCGAAGACCGCTCCAAATTCAGCGCGCTCCTTGACGATTTGGATATTCCCCAGCCAGCATGGAGCACCCTAGGCTCAATTGAAGGCGCTAAACTCTTCGCCGAAAAAATCGGGTACCCCGTTATCGTGCGCCCCAGTTATGTGCTCTCGGGTTCTGCTATGCGCGTTGCCCACGACGAAGCTACGTTGGAGAACTTTCTGAAGTTAGCCGCTAAGGTTTCGCGTGATCAGCCTGTGGTTATTTCCAAGTTTGTGGAGGGCGCCAAAGAAGTTGAGGCTGACGGGGTTTCTGACGGAGACACCTGCCTAATTGGCGCAGTAATTGAGCATGTTGAAAACGCGGGGGTACACAGCGGTGATGCGACCATGACCATACCGCCCCAGACCCTCTCAAAGGACGTACTCAAAAAAGTCGAGGATGCAACGCGCAAAATCGTCAAAGCCCTCAACATCAAAGGACCCTACAACATCCAGTACCTCGTCAAAGACGAAGTAGTCAACGTTATCGAATGCAACCTGCGCGCGTCGCGCTCCATGCCCTTTGTAAGCAAGACTCGTGGCGTAAACCTTATCGAACTTGCCACTTTGGCTATGCTGGGCAAAAAATTCACTGCGTACCTTAAATCCTGTGATTTGCCCCCTATTCGCCACGTGGGCGTAAAGGTTCCCCAGTTTAGCTTCATGCGTCTAAGCGGGGCTGACCCTGTTTTAGGCGTAGAAATGCTTAGCACCGGAGAGGTCGCGTGTTTGGGCGAAAACTTTGCCGACGCATTCTCAAAAGCCCTAAAATCCGCAGAATTTCGTATGCCCCCTGTGGGCGGTTCGGTTCTTATAACTGTGGGCGGTGAAAAACCCAAACGCCGCGCCGTAGCCCTAGGCAAAGCCTTCGAAGAAATGGGCTTTAAAATCTACGCCACCAAACACACCGCACAAGTCATGCAATCCCAAGGCGTAAACGTAACCACCCTACACAAAATCAAAGAAACCAACGCCGACCCAAACATCCTAGAATACCTGCAAAACCGCAAAATCGACCTCGTCATCAACGTCCCATTGCCCAACAAGAAAACCACCTACGCCGATGTCCTAACTGACGGCTACATAATACGCCGCCAAGCCGTAGAATTCAACATACCCGTCATCGTCAACCTAGAACTCGCCTCCACCTTAGTCAAAGTCCTCAAACAACACAACGGCACAACCATCCACTCCCTAAACGAATACATGGCCGCCCTACCATGGAAATTCTGGTAAATTCCGTCTTTTCTTTTAGGTGTCTCTTTTTGTTTTCTTGGAAATTCTGGGTTGGAAAACGGTAGATAGATATGTTTGTTGTAAATCCTCTTTACTTTAACCGTGGCAGTTGCCTGTTGGCTTAACTGCTTGGCTGTTTGAAACTAATTTGGGTGTTGCATGTGAAGTATGTCTTGCTGGTGGGTGATGGCATGGCTGATTACCCCGTTCCTGAACTTGGCGACAAAACACCGTTGCAGGTAGCATACAAGCCAAACATGGATACCCTCGCTGCTAAAGGACAAAGCGGACTCATAAAAACCGTACCCGACACATTAAACCCGGGCTCTGAAACCGCAATTCTCTCCGTTTTAGGCTACGACCCCACCTTGTACTGCACAGGCAGAGGACCATTAGAAGCTCCCGCCCGTGGCATTCACTTAAACGAAAACGACGCCGCGTTTAGATGCAACTTGATAACTGAAAAAGACGGCTTGCTAAATGATTACTCGGCAGGGCACGTGACCACTGCAGAAGCCCAAAAACTCATCGCCGCCGTTGACCAAGCCTTTGGAAAACCTGGCGAGCTGGAGTTTTATTCGGGACTGGATTATCGGCATTTTCTGGTTCTGCGCAACGCTCCCGATTGTCGCCTCATAAAATCCACGCCGCCCCATGACGCCTCAGGAGTCGCCGTTTCCACGGTCATGCCCCAAGCCAAAGCTCTCCAAACCCAACAAGCCGCTAAACGACTCCAAGAAGTTACCCTAAAATCCAAAACGGTCTTGGAAAACCATCCCGTAAACCTCGCCCGCATAGCAGCAGGCAAAAACCCCGCCAACATGATCTGGCCATGGGGAGGCGGAAAAAAACCCTCTATGCCTTTGTTCAAGGAAAAGTATGGTTTGGCTGCGGCGGTTATTTCGGCGGTGGATTTGGTTAAGGGCATTGGCGTGTATGCGGGTATGGAGGTTGTTGAGGTTCCAGGCGTGACGGGTTTGCATGATACTAACTACGAGGGCAAAGCCGACTACGCGCTTAAGGCGCTGGAGCGTAGTGATTTTGTGTTTGTGCATGTGGAAGCCCCCGACGAAGCAGGACACGTTCAAGACGCCCAGTTAAAAGTCAAAACCATAGAAGACCTCGACAAACGCCTCTTAGGCAGGCTGCTTGCAGGACTTAACGAACCCTACACCATAGCCATACTACCCGACCACCCAACCCCAATCACCGTCGGAACCCACACCCGCGACCCCGTCCCCTTCACCATCTACCACCCAAACGCCAAACCCGACAACGTCACAAAATACGACGAAACCTCGGCAAAAAACGGCGTCCACAAAACCATAACAAACCAGTACCTGCTGCCTATATTCCTTAGTTATGTCCGTTAGCGGTGCAAACTTGGTTGTTTTAGCTTGTTTTAAAACTTAAATTGTGGCTTTAAGATTAATCGTATATGAATAGAAAAGTTCTGCTGTTGTTACTCCTCATGACAATGTCCTTGTCTATCCTTTTGCATTTTTCTACGAATATTTCTAGGTTACCTTGGACTCTTATGTTTCTTGAGAGTGGTTATTCTTTTGGGTTAATCCCTTTTGAGCTTTTTTTGGGACGTATTGATTGTATTTTTTTGATAATTTTGGGCATATCCAGCTTATTATTTTCAATTGGTTTTTATTTATCTTTCAGAAACAAAATAAGCACAGAACATTTTTTAGTTAAATTAAATAAGTCAATCCCTGATGTTTTTTCGGTGTTTTGTCTATCAATACTGATTTGTGCTGTGTTGTATTTAGCACCTTTAATCGTTTTCCTTCCACAAGTTACCGCGGTTGGAGCTAACATTGATCAATTTGTAACTGAAAACGAGAAAACTAACTTGCCAGATATAATTACTCATCTGCGTAACTTTTTGACTGATAATAATTATCAATGTTCTTGGGAAAAGAATGAAAGTGTTTTTGAAATAGATAGATTTGTTTTTACCAACTATGTGGATAAACTATTGGTTGAGAGTTTTGGGATTAGTCGAGGAGATTTAATATTGTTTCAAGGTTGGGGTGCATGTGGACAGACAGCAATTCTGACAGAGGAAATATTATCCAAATGCGGCTATGAGACAAGACGTGCCTCCTTTCTCGGTCTTGACCATTCATGGGCAGAAGTTATGTATAATGGAAACTGGACAATAGTTGACCCTGGGTGGTCCAAAAGTGTTGTGGATATACATAATTTAGGCGAATATTACCCCGAATATCGACTTGCAACAGGCGTTAAAATAATTTTTGCAAACGGCACAATAATTAACGAATATCTCGAATATGGGTACACACAAGTTCAACCATGAAATCTACCTGTTATGCCCCGCGATTCTTCGTATTTTCATGCTTTATGCTATTTGGATTGATTTTAATTATTTCTGGGATTTTGCCCCATGTGCCTACGGTTCCTTTGTAGACGATGAGTGCGCCTTCTACGCCTTGGATGGTTTTGGCTGTTTTTATGCCCCGTGCTATGGCTGCGTTGATGTCGTCTCCTTTTATGGTGTTTGCAACTGCCGTGGCTGCTGCGTCTGCCAGTCCCGCGTTTTTGCAGAAAACCGTTGCGGCTTCAGCATCTCCAAAACTAAAGGCACGGCTAAAGCACCCTGAACTCGTAGCCACCGCCACTGGAAATTCTGTAAGCCGAAAACCAAAACGCCGCGACAATGGCTCATCACCAAACCCAACTGCCACATCGATTGGTATGTCTGAAATAACTGCGATTTCACCGCCGTCTTCTACAACTGCGACTTTGCAGCCCGCCGTGGTCATGTCTGCTGCTGCTAAATCGGCTAAAACGCCTGCGACGGCTGCCATGGGTCCAACTTGGGCTTTTTGTGCTGCCTGCGCCATGAGCTTGGCAACCAAAGGTTCCTCGGGGGTGGTTGTGGGTTTTAGGGTGTGCTCAAAAATTGGGTGTTTTTGGATGTAGTTTTCGAGTTGGGTGTAGTGGTTTTTGAGGGATTGTTTGGCGGTTTCTATGCCTTCTTTGCGGTCACAAATTATGGTGCATTGTGAATCTTTGTAGCTGAATTGCTCTTTGAACAGCTTGTTCATGGCTTCTCCTACCCGTGAAAAAGAGGTGGGTTAGTTGGGGTTGCCGTTGAGTTCGTGGTTGGTTTGCTTTATGGATTTGATGGCTTGCATGGGGCATGCGTCAACGCAGGCACTGCAGGTGCTGCCTACGCATTTGTCTTGGTCAAATATGACTTTGCTGTCTTCGTCGAGGGTGATGGCTTCTACGGGGCATAGTGAAACGCATGAACCGCAGCTGATGCATTTATCCGCGTCCACTTCGATAAGCTTTGGCAAACTTACCCGAACGCCTTTTTCGCGAAACGCCCTAACCACGGTATCCAACGCTTCCTGCGGGACCTCGGCTAAGACTTCGCCGCCCTTATTGTTCACGTGCGCAGTTAGGATGTTCGCGGGAATTTTCAAATCCAAGATTATCTGGGAGACGATGGGGTCTTCAACGATTTCTTCTGAGAACCTAAGCAGTATACGTACCATACCTTGTTTCCTCCTTTTACCTCCCCAGCAGTTTGGATACGTCCTCTGACGTGACGATTCCTAACACTTTGTTTTCGTTGTCAATGACGGGCAGTGCGGATATGTTGTGCTGCGCCATTCTTTTGGAGGCTACGTCTAAGGGTTCGTTGGGTTTGGCGGTGAATACTTTGCGGGTCATGATGTCTGAGAGGACATGTTTGCCTTCTGCCATGGCGCGTGTGATGTCCCATGAGGTTACTATGCCGTTTAGTTTGCCTGCGTGGTTGGTGACTACTATGTGGTTTACGGATTTGGTTACTATGCGCTCTGCGATGGCTTGCACTTCCTCGTTGGCGGTGCAGGTAACTGCGTTGTGCATGACGTTAACCACAAAAGGCGTGACCTGCGTTTGCCGCATGGGCTTGCATGTGGTCTCTAAGGGCAACCGCTCCACGGGTGCTGACAAGAAGAACTGTCCCTGCTCAATCCACGTTTTCAAGGTAGCAGAGATTTCCCGTGCTTTTTTGAGGCTTGAGAGCGAGCTGACCCGTATGCGTTTGCCATCCACCGTTATCGCGCCTGACTTGAGGTCTTTGTAGCTAACCTTAGCTAACTTGGGGCGGTCTCTGCGTGGAACCCCATAATCCACCACGTTGGTGAACAGGTCTTCGTCGCGAACCGCAGTTTTCCTTGCCAAGCCTTCATTTAGGATGGGAATTGGAACACCTAAGCCTACGTATAGGGTTGCGCCGTATTTGGTGAATGTTGCGCCGCGTAGGAACTCGGGTGTCATGTTTTTGGCGTTGCCTCTAACCATTAAGGTGCCGTCTTGGCTGCTGGGTTGATGTTGGGTGCCTTCCCCAATGATGTAGCCTTGACCGCCGCCTAGGAAGATGCGGGTTCCGATGCCTATGGTTTCGTAGTCGGGGTCGTTCATTAGCGGGTTTAGTTCGCCTGCGCCTGAGTATGTAGCGTTTTTTAGTCTTGGGAGTAGTTTGCCCATGTAGGTGTGGATGATTTCGTCGCGGCTGTTCACGGCGCAGTTGTATTTTTGGTAGCAGTTGCGGAAGTTAAGCAGATAGAACTGGTTGAGGTCGTCTTTGCTTAGGCGTGTGTGCAGGTGCGTTCGGGGGTAACAGTCGGTTCCGGGACTGCTGGCTTCAAAATCTACTTCCTTGCCCGCTACTAAATCTTCGATGAGGTGTCCGCCGCCGTACTCGTAGGGTTTGGTTTCAGACATTGTGGTTGCGCCGATGTAAGCGTCCACCGCGGCTCCAGGATGACAAAGAGGCACATTGTTCATTGATGCCTTATCGATTTTGATTGGTGGATCTGAGTGTCCCAGGTTTATGATAGCTCCTGAAGAACACATGGCTCCAAACGTGCCCGTGGTGACAACATCGACTTCTTTAAAAGCAACTTCTACGCCGCTGCTCTCCACGAGCCGCTTCATTTCCTCGGCGGTTAAAATTTGGGCATCGCCCTTTCTAATTTTCGAGTTTATTTCTTCGATTGTTCGGGTATTTTTTTGGTGGTTTAGCGTTTATACCTCCAGCCAATGGCACTTGAGACACCGAACAATTATTAATAGCTTTTGCTTGAACCCCAAAAACTGCCTATTTGCCGTTTGCCTGCTTGACGCAACAGTTATCTCTAACCTTTATCCTTGTACGTATGAGGTATATGCCGACTTTCTCGACAAGGCAACGGTTAAAGATTGCGCTTGGAGGCTTTGTTTCCTTCACAGGATTTGTTGTTTTGGTATCGGCAATTATGACGGCAACGGGAGCTGTAGACCTTAGTGTTGTTTTCACAAACGAGTTCATGATGGTTTTTGTGGCTGCTATTGGCGCCTTAACTTTGCTTGGCGGGGTTGTTTTGGCGTTTGGTAACAAGGAGATTCGTTTATCATTCGCTTCCAATCAGGAGAAAACCCGTGAGGATGCTGATTCCTCCGATGACAAACCAAATCCCTAAACTCCAAAGTGGCGTTTCTGCGGACAAAAATAGCCAGTTAGCCTGGAATATGCTTGTGTAGAACAAAAGCGCCATCAAAACAGCACCTACAGCCGCCGCGCAGGCTCCCATATACTTCCCAATTCTCTTGGGCACCTGAAGTATGCCATAACGTTCTTCTTCTAGGGCTTTTTGCGTGGTTTTCTCTGCTTTCTTTTTTGGAGATACAACCGGTTTAGACGGTGCTTTGACTGTTATTTCCTTGTTTTCTTTCTTGGTCAACCACGGTTTCCCTCCACGTCCGACTGTTGTACACCCATTAGTATTGTCTTGATTGTTAAATTACTTTTTATATAACCTCTGTTTCTCTTTGGCTGAGCAGTCGTAATTTATAAATCTGCTACTGCTCTAATAAGCAGTTAAGCCTATTCAAACTGGAGATGAAAACTTTGTCTAGTAAAAAACCAAAAACGCTGCTTCCGTTCTCCTCATTCCAGCAAGGCGAAAACGGCAAAATAACTGAGATTGAAGAAGCCACAGTTTTCTGCCTAGCCGAGATTGAACGAAAGAAAGCTAAAGGCTTTCTAAGGAAGCATCCTCCAGAAAAAACAGTTTTCATTTCCAAAGTATACTACCCTTTTTGGGTAATGCCCTGCAGAGACCTTACCTGCGTTTTTGACGGCTTGAATTTGTCTTCTCACAAGTTGACGTATCTGACTTTTCCTGACCCCGAACCTTTCAAGTCTGGCATAGAGGATAGCTCTTCAACACGCCACACCTTCGCAAGCTTTCTTTCAAACAACCTTAACTATTTTGAAAAACCCGAAGGCGAGCAAACCAAAGATATCGAGGGTTTAATATCTGACCGCGATTTTCTTGCAGAATTCATTGCGTATTTGAAGGAAGCGAAAACTACTGAGTCATCCGTAACTGGAAGCGTGCTGGTTTCCCCTGCGTATTCGGAAACGCAGATGAAGTCAACCATGGCTGATTTAGAAAGCTTCTATGACCAACTCGTCAAAGAATCCAAAGAACTAAGCGCCATAATCAAACTTGTAAACCAGAAAAGTCAGCATTCCCTATCCTGCCTCAAAAAAGAAATCAAATCCTCCGAAGACGAATTCAGCCTACAACTCGACGAAGCCAAAAAAATCCTCGAATACAAAAAAGCACAAATAAACAAAGAGTACTCCGACAAGGTCGTTGAGGTATCAAACAAGTTTGAAGATGAAATCGTTGCTATCCGAAAAGAGATTATCAAGCTAGAAAAGCTAAAAGAGCTCATTTCTGCTGAAATCGTGAAGGTTGAAAACGAAATAAAATCTTCTGTAGTTAACAAAGATGAAGCCGCTGAGCAGAAATGGAAAGAAAAACGCACTGAACTCAAACGAGACCTCCCTGACATAGTTGGGAAAATAAAGACTTTGGAAGAGCAAATCCAAGGGATTGAGGAAAACAAGAAAAAAGAGCTTTTCCAGCTAAAAGAAGACGCTGACGTCAAAGTCAAAGAAGCCTCCTCGGGTCTAATGGAAATTGAATCCTCCCGCGACGCCGAAACCAAAATCTGCCAAGACGAGATGGAAAAAATCGAAGAAATGGCTTCTGTTATAATCGGCAAGATCGATAATCTGGCAAAGATGCGTGATGAAACTATAGAAGGTTTTGATAAAGTGGGGGTTAAAAAGGAGCAGTCCTCGCCGTTGCTGGTTTATTTGCCGTTTTATCTAATTTGCTATCAGCAGGGATCAAATCGCCGTTACACGTATGTGGCTCCTTCAATTATAAACAGCGGTGGAATTGGCTTACGGCTAAAAATCATGGGTAAAAAACGAATCACGCAGCTTCTTCAAACGCGTTCTCAAAAGATAATCTCTTTACTGAACCGTTTTATTACTTTGCTAGAGGAGAACGTGGCGTTTAGCCGTGAAATAAGCGAAGCCTGCGTTGACGCTAATTTGTTGCAAACAAAGAAATCCCTCAAAGAAATCAAAAGCGGATTAGACACCTTAACGTTAGAGGACTGGCTTTCAGAAAGCGAATTTGAACTTTTTACTCAACGCCTCAACCAGTTTACTAACCCTTGATTCTTTTTGTTCTTCCTGTTTTTTCTGGGAACCCGCTTTGAGATTAAAGTAGCCCGTAACAATTAAGACAACGCCAAAAAGCGCCTGTGCATAATTAGGGATAAACGGTATTATAGACCCAACAAGACCTGCTATGTTCATTACCGAAAGCAGCCCTAAAACGATGCCTACGCCCATTCCGATGCCGCCTACTGCTATTTGTAGCCTGAACCGTCCTGCCATTCTCAAATAGTACGACCCTAAGACTATGGCTATGATGCCTGCGCCTGAAGTTAAGGCGTCTGTGGCGTTTCCGTCTCCAAAGAACACGGGGAAAACAAGCAAGAACACTGATAGTATGAAGCCTAAAATTGGGATTATGGGGAAAAGCGGGGTTTTGAAGGGGCGGTCCATGTGTGGCTTGGTTTTTCTTAGTTTGATAAGCGACAAGTTGACAAGGGCGAAGACTATTAGGGAGCCAAAGCTGGCGGCGTATCCAAGAAACGGCACATCTCCTAAGGTGCTTAACCCCATTATGAAAACTGAACCTACGATAACTGCTATGTAGTGGGTTCCAAAGCGAGAATGCACTGCCGTTAACAGTTTGGGGAAGTATCCGTCGCGGCTCATGCCTCGTGAGATGCTGGACTGCACCGAAAGCGATGTTCCCAAAGCTGATAAGCAAGCTACCATGCCTGCAAGCGCGAAGACAATACCTCCGTACCCGCCAAATATAGAATCCGCCGCAAAGTTCAACAAAGAAACCTGCTCCGTTGTCCCCGAAGCCGCCACCGTCGACATCGCAACCACCGCCAACAAAACATACAGCGGAATAACAAAAAGAGCCGACAAAATCAAGCCCCTAGGCACATTCTTCTCTGGATTCTCAGCCGTAGTAGCCGTAGCAATCAACGATTTTGTCCCTATAAACATAGGAAAAGTATAGACCACCGCCGCCAAAACTCCTGGTAACCCTTGCGGAGAGGGGAAATCAAACATGCCCGATGGGTTTACGCCTTGGACAAAGCCGCCTATGATGAAGACCGCGAATAAGGCGATGAAGGCAATGACCACTATGCTTCCTACTTTTTGGCTGCCGCGTATCTCAAATGCGCTCATGACCACTATTATTAGGATGGATAGGAGCCATGCCCAGTTTACAACTGTTGCTTGAAGCTGCGGCGAGAAAATTGAAAGCAAAAACGCAAGCTGCAAAACAAACGTAACCGCCGCTAGGGACGCTGCAAAGATGCTGGCAAGCCACCTAAAACAGCCCGCTATAAAGCCGATGTAGCCGCCGTACGCCGTTTTGATGTAAGTGTATTCTCCGCCTACAAGAGGCATGGCTGCGCTTAACTCGCAGTAACTAAGCATAATTAGAAAGTTTATGCCGCCGCCCAACAGCAAAGCAAAGACCAAGTATGGTCCTGAAAGGTTAAAGTAAGCATAGTTGAGCAGGACAAAGATTTCAAAGCCTATAGAGCCGCTAAGACCCGCAATAACTATATCAAAAAGACCTGAACGCCTGATTCTCTTCATACGGCTTCACTTCCCCTCATCGCAGACTCTCCCACGAATCATACAACACAAACAAGCCGCCAATTAACAAAACCACGCCAACCCCCAACAAAACTACCACGTAAAAATCCAGTGCATCCTGCGAAATACTCCACACTTGGGGGTCAAAAAATCCAAACTGAAGCGCCAAAGCCAACGCTATCGTAGAACAAGCAAGCAAAGCCTGCGCCGACCCAAACAGAAACTTAATTGTTCTTGTCTCGTTAACCATCAGACGCCAACACTTTGTTTCAACAACTTAGATATATAATCAATTCGGCACAAACCCCGCCTTACCGCACCCGCAAGGCACCACAAAAAAAGCAGGAAATTTGGGCGGGGTTAAAAGGTGGGTTTACTTGACGGTTTTTTCCCAGCTTGCGATTTTGTCGAGGTATTCTTGGACAGGTTTTCCGCCGAAGTTTCTTAGGCGCTGGCGCAGTTGGGTTTGGTTGACGGCTTCTTTTTGGAAGGCCTGCATTTCTTTGGCTCCATTTGCCATGTACAAGACGCCTTCGACGCCGCCAACTCGCAGTGCCCGCGTGCTAACCGTGAGCAACTCTGCGGCTGTGGGGGTGTCTTTGGGGTCGTCTCCTGGACCAAAAACGTAGAGGCTGATGTAGAAGGGTTTTTTGAGCAGTTTCTTAAAGCCCCTGGTTAGCATTTCCCAGTACCACGGCGTCGCATAGTTTTTGCTAAACATAACCACGTTGAAAGCGTCGGCGTACTGGGCAAGGTCGTCAAAGTCCACACCATAACGCTCCAGCGAGTTTATAGGGTCAGGCTGAATGCACATAACCAAATCCTTTTTCACGCGTTCACGCATCTGTGCAACGTAGCCTGTGACTTCTTTTCTGCGCCACTCTATCCAACCCAAACCGCTTCTCTTCCAACGCTCAATACACCGCGGACAAGTACAGTGCCCATGATCCGCAAAATACTGGCTATTAGGCCAAACCCCAAGAGACTTCTTATCCAGCATCTCTATGTACTCGAGTTGCTCGGCGCGGTGCTCAGGCTGCGTAGCACACACGATATTCCAGTAAATGTTAAAGTTGCTATTGCCCAGCTTGGCAGGACCCAACGCCGACTGACTAATCCAGTCTGGGTTATCTCGAACCGCAACGTTATCCCCAAAAATCGACAAATTACTGTACATATCAGGCTGCGGCTCAATTCTGTTACCCAACTCAGTTTTCACACGCAACAAATGAAAATCAAAACCCGCAATCTTCTGCGGCTCATACACATAAGCACCAAACTTCACACAATACACCTTCAACTACTCACAAAAAGCGAGACTGGAAAATTATAATGTTTCGCAAAGCAGTTCACTGTGGTTTGGTTTGCTGCTTTTGTTGTGTTGTTAGCTTGTGGTGTGTTTGCCTTCTTTGTCTGTGAGTTGTGTGGTTTTCTTTTGTTTTTTTAGGTTTGAATTTGGATTTGGTTTTTGACTTGTTTTAGTCACTTTGATGTTTGCTTTTTGTGTTTTAAATGGTAAGGTTGCGTTTTCGATTTGGGAAAAAATATATTCGGGTTTCTTAAGATGCCTGTTTAGAGCTTTAGTTAAGCTCTTAAACATTGGGAGAGAAAAAAAGTGCATAAAAAACTTGTAACTACAGGTTTGCTTTTACTTTCGCTTCTATTTTTTTCGCTTTTCATTAGCATTAATCCTGTTGCAGCGGCTCCCACTGATTTGTACGATGTATTTGCAGTGAAGGAATACAAACAATGGAGTTCTTACAATCCTTCCTATTCTTTTAGTAAAGCTTCTGGTACTGTTATGCAGGCAATGTCTACTCAGTCTGGTCTTGGTGACGCATACGTGTACTTGCATATTGACAAGGACTATCTTGATGGAAAGAAACTGCGTGTTTACTGGCAGTGGTACTTAGACCGTTCTGGTACATCTCACACCCTCAATCAACTTTACGTTGTGGATCATGAACATGACCGAAAGCTGATAAACTCTGGAGAGTTCCGTACGCAAAGTGACGCTGAACATCCCGTTACCGATTACACATACATAACTGCTTGTAGCTATACTGCAACCTGCAATGGCGGCTGGGTAGGCTGGAGAAGTGACACATCTGGTGTTTTAGATTTGTCTGGTTTCTCTAGTGATGTCGTTAGCGTTATGATCAAAAATGTTGACCCTTGGGTAGCTTACACTGCTGGGCTTCAAGTATACTACGTTCAAGTTCTGGATTCAGGCAACAACGTGCTTAAAGACTACCGTTTCACCGGTAACGTTTTCATGGAAGAAACAGGCACCTACTACGATTACGGGTTGATACGCGAGCCTAACATGATATCTTGGGGAACCACAGATTACCCTAATGCCTCTGGTGGTGCTGATGAACTGAACCTGTCTGGGAACGTTTCAGAATATGTTTGTGGTCTTTTTGACTCCACAGGCGTGTATGATGTTGAAGACAATTGGGGTGCAAGCACTCAGCCAGGCACCGTTTACAGCAGCATAGAAGACAGCGAAGCCGACTATGACTACTCTGTTATCCTCTACAAAGGGCACTTTTGGCAAGCATCAAGTCCTGGCGACTGTGGAACTTATGGCTGCGATATTTATCACTGGGGCGTAGCTGACAATGAAGGCTACACAGGTGGCACATGGGAATTCATCAAAGACTACAACGTTTACAGTAGCGTAGTAGATGGCAAAGACGACGCAGACAAAACTAGAGGAACCCACGACTTCATCTTTCTGTGGTCCTGTCTTGAAGGAGACAGTAGCCGTGCAGGTGAAATATCAGGTTCCCACAGTTGGGGCATGTTAGCCTCTTGGATGGATATCGATGACCCAAATAGTCAACTCGAAGATTACGGCTATGCTGACCCTGATGACCGTGATCATGTCTTTATGAGTTTCAGTTGGATTTCGCCTTGTTACCTTTACTATGGTCAAGCTCCTGACCGCTATCTGTCTCAGTTCCTTTATCAATTCTTCAACTACGCCTTGCAAGGAATCACTGTAAACGACGCTCTTGACGACGCATCAGAATTCATAAACGGCTTTGGCGTATCCTTTGGCAGCAGCGACCTGTACAACAACCAACTAGTCTGGAACCCTCAAACAGACGAATGGGATTACACCCAGATGCGTGTTTGGGGTGATGGAGACCACGTAATGCCTGGGTAGGTGAATTTGGTGAACAAACTTGTTTCAAAAAACCTTTCTTTGGTCTTTCTTTTTGTAGCTTTGGCTGCGCTTTTGGTTTGTGCTTTGCCCTGTGTTGCGGTTGCAGGCTTGGATGATTCACCCGCTGAAGTCGATGAAGTTCTGGTTTTCCTAAATGACGTCGTTGGGTTAGACATGGAAAAATATGAGGCTACACTGAAAACAAGCTTCATACAAAACTACTCTGACATAGCCTTCATCGGTGATGTTGGGTATGTTGAAACCTCTGGTAAATACACTTTGCAGTACTGGGACGTGAAAGAGGAAAGCTACAGCCTCATCGATGCCGATTTTACTTTTGCTGACGACAAATTGGTCTCATGCCGTTTGAAGTTGCGTTCTGGTGAACCTTTGTATGCTAAACCCTTAGCTGTTGACCTGCCTGATGCTGCCTCCACGTTTTTAGACCGCTACGAAACATTCACTGCTGACGCCAACCTGCTCGACATGCAGAACATGCTAGACGGCATTGAAGCAAAAACAAACAAAACAACAACAAGCGATAATCTGCAGCTAGACATTGCTGTAACAGATTCTTCAACATCTTTTAGCTGGAACCCCTTCTTCAACGGCGTTACGTATCCTGGGCTTATCCTAAACTTTGAAGATAACATGTTCAAGTCCTTTGGCGATAACCGCTACACATACGAAATCGGAGACCCCACAGTAAACGTGCAAGAAAAACAGGCGATAGAAACCGCGTTAAACTGCGCCGCAGAATACTCATACATGTACGACGGCAAAGAAGTCACTGACTTTGAAATAGTTGAAAAACAAATCCTATCTGAACTGCGTACTCAAAGCCGCTATGCTGTGAATGATCTGTATCCGTTCTGGGCAATTTATCTGCCTTTGGCTGATATGTACCCCGGATTTGTCAGTGTGCTGCGCGTTGAAATTTGGGCTAACAACGGAGAAGTCATCACTTGCCAAGCACTAAGCTACGGCGGTCCAATTCCAGACAACTCCACCTCTGATCCTTCCGCTTCAACTGCGCCCTCGCCAACGAGCAATCAAACCAGCGCACCTGTTCCTTATGCAGTTTACATTGCAGCAGTTGTTGCCTTGCTCGCAATCCCCATAGCTCTCATCGCATTTGTCCTCAAAAAGAAAAGCCGATAGCATCACATCCCCCTCTTTTTATCTCTTCTCACGGCTTTCTAAATGCAGCAGTTGACATGGGGTCGGTGCGAGTCATTGTTTGAGCTGGTTGGGGCATTGTTTTTTCCGAAATGCTTTTCTTCAACGACATGTACAGGTCGTTTTGGGCGCGTGGTTGGGCTGAACGTGGAAAAGCGCTTGGTTTATCAGAAACTCCTTAAGGAGCCAAATGGATGAACACACGTCAACCCTTAAAGTAATGGATGTTAGGAGATTGGATTGCTATGAATGAGGGCAAGAAACGCCGTTTAAAACGAATCTTTAGGCAAGATAGCCGCACTGTCGTAGTGCCCATGGATCACGGTGTCACTATTGGACCTATAAAAGGTATAGAGGATATGCCGCGTATTGTTAAGTGTCTGTTGGAGGGTGGAACTGACGCTATTGTGGTGCATAAGGGTATAGCTAAGTCTGTGGATGCGGGCGCTGCAGGGCTTATTGTGCAGCTTTCAGGCGCATCTAACTTGAGTCCTAACTCTAACAACAAAGTACAAGTCTGCAGTGTGCAGGAAGCTGTGCGGCTTGGCGCAGACGCGGTTTCAGTACACGTTAACGTAGGCGCGCAAGACGAAGATAAAATGCTTGTGACATTAGGCAAAGTCGCCGAGGAATGCGACCTCTACGGCATGCCCCTGTTGGCTATGATGTACCCCCGTGGGCAACGAATCGCAAGCGAACACGCTCATGACGTGGTAGCTCACGCCGCGCGGCTAGGCGCAGAACTGGGCGCAGACATCATTAAAACCAACTACACAGGCGATGTTGAAACCTTCAAAACCGTCATCGAATGCTGCCCTGTTCCCGTTGTCATAGCAGGCGGAGCCAAAGCCACAACCCCAACTGACATCTTGGACATAACTTTCGAGTCTATTCAAGCAGGCGGCGCTGGCCTTTCCATTGGGCGTAACGTGTTCCAGCACGAAGACCCAACCGCCATGGTCAAAGCGCTCTCAGCAATTGTCCATGAGGACATGCCTGTGGCGAAAGCCAAAAAACTGCTCGGTGAAGAAGAATGAAAGAACTTTGGAGTCAAATCCCCCAAGACGCAACCGACAAAGACAAACTGCAAAAACTAGCCCAGCAAGTAAGCAACGTCATCGTCGACGGAGCGCAAGCAACAAACACGCAGACCTTTGAGGTTATCGCGGTTCTTGACGGTTTTGACCCCGAAGCAATTGTTGGGCTTAAACGTGACGGCAAACAAGTCGCCCTCAAAATCACCATAAAAGGCAAAGAAGACGAAAACAACGCCGTCAAAGCAGCAGACCTCAACGCGGATTACATCATCATAGACTGCATGGACTGGCGAGTTATCCCCTTAGAGAACCTTATCGCCAAAACCCGCGGTAAAAGCCAACTCATCGCCCAAGTTTCCAACGCCCAAGACGCCCAACTCGTCCTAGAAACCTTAGAGCTAGGAACCGACGGCGTCTTACTAGTTACCTCTGACCCTGAAGAGCTAAACAAAACCGCCGCTGCCATACAAAACCAAACCCCCACCCTAGAGATGGCAACCGCCAAAATCATATTATCCAAACCCATCGGCACGGGCGCGCGGGTCTGCGTGGACACCTGTGACCTCATGGTGCAAGGCGAAGGCATGCTAATTGGTTCACAATCGGCGGGGCTGTTCTTGGTAGAAGCTGAAGTCCACGAAAACCCCTACGTGGCGTCGCGTCCCTTCCGCGTGAATGCTGGCTCGATTTCAATGTACACGTTGGGGTCGCTTCAAAACACGCGTTACCTCTCCGAACTCAAAGCGGGTGATGAAGTCATCATCGTAAACCGCGAAGGCAGCACCCGAACCGCCAACGTTGGACGAATAAAAATCGAATTCCGCCCCCTCATGCTCATCGAAGCCCAAACCCCAGACGGCAAAGTAATCAAAACCATACTGCAAAACGCCGAAACCATCCGCGCCGTAACCCCAAACGGCTCCACCCCAGTCACCCAACTCAAAGCGGGTGATGAAGTCATTGTCCACTTAGCCGCAAAAGGCGGCAGACACTTTGGCATATCCGTTCCCGACGAAACGGTGATAGAAAAGTGAAACCTCAAATCTGCGTGTCGACTCTTCCCAAAACCATAGCTCAAGCCCTAGCGGCAGTTGAGGCGGCAGAAGAAAACGGCGCAGATTTCGTGGAAATCCGATTAGATAACCTGCAAACCTTAGATGGGCTGCCTGATATTGTGGCGTGTGGCAAGTTGCCCAAGATAGCAACCGACAAAAACGCTGACCTCACCCCTGAGCAGTGGCAGAAGCGTTTGTTTGCGGCGGCTAAAGCTGGCTTTGACTACGTTGACGTGGAACTATCCACCCCAGAACCCGCAGAAACCGTCAAGCAGCTCAAGACGTTGGGCGCAAAATGCATAGTCTCGTCCCACAACAACCACGCCTCATTTCCAGTTAACCAGCTAAACAGCATCCTCGAAAAACAACTCTTGGCGGGCGCGGATGTATGCAAAATCGTAACCACCGCAACCCACACAAACGACAACCTCGAGTTGCTCCAGTTCACCTCAGAAGCCTCCAAAAACGCCAAGGTCGTCTGCTTCGCGATGGGCGAGTTGGGCAAGATTTCGCGTTTGCTCTCCCCCGTGTTTGGCGGCTACTTCACGTTCGCAGCGTTGGAGGGGGGTAGCCAAACGGCTCCTGGGCAAATGTCCCTGCAAGAGATGCGGTCTGCTTACTGTTTGCTGGGTCTTTAGCTTATGAATTTCACTGGGAAAACCCGTTTGTACGGCGTTATAGGCGACCCCATAGAGCACTCGCTAAGCCCTGCCCTGCAAAACGCCGCCTTCCACGCCCTGCAGCTCGACAGCGTCTTTTTAGCCTTCAAAGTCGCCCCAAACCAAGTCTCGGAGGCTCTTAACGGAATGCGCGCCCTAAACCTTGGCGGCTTAAACGTAACTATGCCCCACAAAAACGCGGTCATACCCTGCCTTGACGAGGTGGATGCTACCGCCGAGTTTCTTGGTTCCGTAAACACGATACGAAACGAAGCGGGCAGGCTTAAGGGTTTTAGCACCGACGGCGAAGGAGCTAAGCGGGCGCTTTTGGAAAACGGCGTGGAGCTTGACGGCAAAAAAGTGGTGCTGCTTGGAGGGGGCGGCGCAACCAAAGCCATAGCTTACGAGCTTGCCAAAGTCGTTGACCAACTCGTCGTGCTTAACCGAACTGCCCAAAAAGCCCAAGCCATAGCCCAAAACATCACCAACGCCTCAGGCAAACAAATCACAGCCAACTCACTAACAAATAGCAGCATCAAAACTGCCCTCCAAGACGCCCACATCCTAATCAACGCAACCTCCATAGGCATGCACCCCAACCCAAACCAAACCCCCGTTCCCCCCGAGATACTCAGGTCAGATTTGGCAGTCATGGACATTGTTTATAATCCTGTGGAAACCCAGCTTGCCAAAGCGGCTAAGGCGGCGGGCGCGAAGGTGGTTAGTGGAGTGGAGATGCTTTTGTATCAGGGCGCGGCAGCCTTTGAAATCTGGACTGGCAAGACAGCACCCGTTGAAGTTATGAGGCAGGCTGCGTATCTTCAACTTAACAGTAGGTGACACAACGTGGGGGCAAAACAAGCTAAAGCTGTAGCGCATGGCGCCGCAACCATAATCAACGCCATAGCAACAGGGTCAGGTGCAGCTTTTGGCGTAGATTTGTGGACACAGGCAACAGTCAAACTCACAGACGAGCCCCATGTCGTTACGGGAAAAATTCTCTCTGACGCCAACGAAAACACCGCGCTAATTGAACACGCTACGCGCAGAGCCCTAAAACACTTTGGCGCGCAAGAGCAGTTTGGAGCCAAAATCGTCACGGAGTCAAACATTCCTGTAGCGCGTGGACTAAAAAGCAGCAGCGCAGCCGCCAACGCCACCGTCCTAGCCACCATCGCCGCTTTGGGTGAGGAGTTGGATGATTTGTCGGTTGTACGTTTAGGCGTAGACGCCGCGTTTGACGCGAAGGTTACGGTGACGGGCGCGTTTGATGATGCTTGTGCGTCGTATTTTGGCGGCGCAGTCGTAACCGATAATTTAGCTCGCGAGCTGGTTTCGCGTGTGGAGTTGCCAGAGGATTTGCAGGTTTTGTTTTATGTGCCCGCCAAGAAAGCTTACACCATCAATTCTGATGTTGCTAAACTCAAAACCGTTGCGCCCCTCGTCCAAGTTGCCTACAAAGAAGCCCTCAACGGTAACTTTTGGACTGCACTCTCACTTAACGGGTTAATCTATTCTTCTGCGTTGGGTTTTGATGTTTCTGTTGCGTTGGCTGCTCTTGACGCTGGAGCTGTCGCTGCTGGGCTTTGTGGCAAGGGTCCTTCGGTAACTGCGGTGGTCTCCAAAGATACGTGCGGTGCGGTGCGGTCTGCTTTTGAGGGTTTTGATGGTGAAGTTGTTTTGGCGGGGCTAAACAGTAAAAAAGCACAGGTTGTTGGTTAGTTTATGACTGATATGATTGTTAGGCGTACTGAGGCTTTGCGTGGTGAAGTTTGTGCGTCTGCTTCGAAGGCTTATACGCAGCGTATGCTCATAGCGGCGGCGCTTTCACAGGGAACCTCCAAAATCTCTAATCCCTTGCTCTCCGAGGATACCCAAGCAGCTATACGCGCCGTTACGGCTTTAGGCGCTAAGGTGAAGACTTCTCAGGCGGACTGCTGGACAGTAGAAGGCGCCAAAGAACTCAAAGGAGCCTCCAAACCCATTAACTGCGGCGAATCAGGCGCAACACTGCGTTTCATGATACCCGTAGCCGCACTAGCACCTACGCCTTCCACCTTTAGTCTAGGCAAGGGCTTATCCAAACGTCCCGTTGAGCCGTTGTTGGATTGCCTCAAACAACTTGGCGTCAAATCCGAAGTCAAAACCGTGCGCGGCAGAGTCTCTATTCACGTTGAAGGCGGCGGCATACAAGGCGGCAAAGCAACCCTGCCTGGCGATGTTAGCAGTCAATTTGTTTCAGGCTTAATGTTTGCCTGCCCCCTAGCAAAAGCCGACACCGCCCTTACGCTTTCCACGCCTCTTGAATCCAAGAGCTACGTGCTCATGACAGAAAACGTGCTCTCCAAACATCAAATCACTGCCGACATAGCTGAGGACTTTAGCAAAGTAAAAATCCCCGCAAATCAAACCTACAAGCCCCAAGACGCAAGGGTGCCAGGTGATTTTTCTTCCGCAGCTTTTCTGCTCTGCGCAGCCGCAGTAACCAACTCAACTGTTACCGTGAAGAACCTGGATTTTGCCTCCGTGCAGGGTGATAAGGCTATTATGCGTATACTGCAGCTTATGGGCGTTAACGGCAAAGTCTGCCAAGACTCTATCGAGATAACTGGGCAAGGAGAAGAGGGCTTGAAAGTTTTAGATGTAGACGCTCGTGATATTCCCGACCTCGTACCCGTATGCGCGGCTTTAGCTTGCTACGCCAACGGCGTCTCTAAAATTCATGATGCGCAGCGTCTGCGCCTAAAAGAGTCCGACCGCCTCAACTCTTTGTTTGTGGAGCTGCAAAAAATGGGTGCCGTCATCGAAATGGACGAGAGCAGCCTAACCATCAAAGGTCCCTGCAAGCTTCACGGCGCAACCCTAGACCCCCACAACGACCACCGCATAGCCATGGCGTGCGCAGTCGCCGCTTTAGGCGCAAAAGGCGAAACCGTAATCCAAAACGCCCAATGCGTTAGAAAATCTTATCCGCAGTTCTTCACAGATTTACGGTCATTAGGAGCTGATGTTGATGGCGGGGAATTCGATAGGTAAAGAATTCGTGGTTTCTTCTTTTGGGGAAAGCCACGGCAAACAAGTAGGCGTCCTTATAGACGGCTGCCCAGCGGGACTCGCGTTTGCTGCTACGGATGTTCAGGCAGATTTAGACCTGCGAATCCCAAAGCAAAACCCCAACCTCTTCTCTAGCCGCGTAGAAAAAGACACCGCGCAGATTCACTCAGGCATTTTTAACGGCTTCACCACAGGCGCCCCCATCTGCATAACGGTTGAGAATCGGCAAACTAACTCCCAAGACTACAGCCAACTTAAAACTCTGCCCCGACCCGCCCACTCCGACTACCCTGCAAGCATCCGCTACGGCGGCTTCAACGACTACTGCGGCGGAGGAAGATTCTCAGGCAGACTCACCGTAGCCCTAATCATGGCAGGCTCTCTAGCTAAAAAACTGCTCAACCAACACGGCATACAGGTTTTAGCTTACACAAAAGCTATCGGCAAAACCGAGTTAACCCAATCAGCAACGCCCGAACAAATCAAAGCTGGAAAGTTTGATTCTGCGGTTAGGTGTCCTGACTTGACTGTTTCAAAGCAGATGGAAGAGCAGATTCTGCAAGCGCGTGAAGCTGGCGATAGTGTGGGTGGCGTGGTTGAGTGCGTGGCGGTGGGTGTTCCTGCTGGCGTGGGTGAGCCTTTGTGTGATGCGTTGGATGCTGATTTGGCAAAAGCGTTGTTTGCAGTTCCAGCCATAAAGGGCGTTGAGTTTGGCGCGGGGTTTGCAGCCGCAAAAATGCTTGGCTCACAGCACAACGACAACTACACCGTTGCAGACGGAAAAGTCTCAACGGTTACCAATAATGCAGGCGGCATCCTTGGCGGCTTGTCTTCGGGCATGCCTATTGTGGTTCGAGTCGCGGTTAAGCCTACGCCTTCAATTGCCAAAGAGCAGCAGACCGTGGATTTATCAAACCTAAAACCGTCAACGTTGCGAGTTGGAGGACGCCATGACCCTTGTGTGGTGCCTAAAGCCGTGCCCGCAGTGGAAGCGGTTGTGGCAGTAACCTTAGTTGACCACCTAATCCGCGCAGGAGTTATGCCTAAAGTTGTGGGGGCAAAGCCGTAATGGCTGACCTCAAGCAGTTGCGCATTAGAATTGACGCAGTGGATAAGCAGCTTTTGGATTTGTTGTGCGAAAGAGTAAAAATCTGCCGTGATATAGGTTGTGTGAAGAAAGAGCAGGGTATACCCGTGAGGGATGCTGAGCGTGAACGTAACGTTTATCTGCGCATCCGCGAGCAAGCCGAGGTTTTGGGTTTAGACCCCATGCGGGTTGAAGCGATGTACCGCGAAATAGTTAATATGTGCAGTTCTGTTCAGGAATAAAGAACCTGCAAATTTACTCTTAACGGAGAATCAGCCAAGAATGTTGTATGAAATAAATGAGAAAGCCCTAAAACTTGAAAGTGAAGGAAAAAAGATAATCCGACTAAACTTGGGCGACCCCGACATGCAAACGCCCCCCCAAATCGTAGAAGCCGCCTACGACGCCATGAAACAAGGCAAAACCAAGTACTCCTCCTCGTTTGGCGAAAAAAAACTACGCGAAGCAATTGCTCAAATCCACGGTGTCTCAGCCGACAACGTGGTGATTATGCCTGGTTCGAAAATGGGTATCTTCTCTACCATGTACTTGACCATGAAAAGCGGCGGAAACATTGTTGTTCCCACTCCTTACTGGACAGCTTATGCTTTGATGGCGAAAACCTTGGGTGCAAAAACCAAGCTGCTGCGCGCTGAGATGCAAGATGGCTGGAACGTGGATTTAGAGAAACTCAAAGAAACAATTGACAGCGAAACCCGCATGATCATACTAAACAACCCAAACAACCCCACCAGCAAAGTCATGGACACCAAAGTTTTAGACGGCATCGTAGACATCGCCAACGATAAGGGCGTTACGGTTCTCTCCGATGAGGTTTACAGTTCTATAGCTTTCACCCAAACCAAAAGCATCACAGAGTATGAGGGTAACCACGTGCTTTCCAGCGGCTTTTCCAAAGCCTTCTCCATGACCGGCTGGCGAATTGGCTATATCATAGCAGACAAAGACCTCGTAGGCAAAATCACCAAACTCAACCAGATAACCATAAACAACGTGCCCCTATTCATCCAAGAAGCCGCCATGAAAGGTTTAGAGTTGCGTGAGCAAATCGCCGCAGACATCAGAAACGAATACAAACAACGAGCCGACCTAGCCGCCCAAACCTTATCCAAAGCAGGCTTCTCATTCACACAACCCGACGCGCCCTTCTACGTGTTCCCCAAACGCGACGGCTTAAACTCAGAAAAATTCGTCTTCAGCTTACTTGACAAAGGCGTAGCCATAGCCCCAGGAACCTCCTTTGGCGACTATCCTGAGCACTTTCGCATCTCGCTAACCGCCCCCATTGACGAGCTCAAAGTGGCGTTAGACAAAATCTGCGAGGCGCCTTGATGAAAACCGCGGTTTTAGGCGCGGGAAAGATGGGTGCTTGGTTCGCTAACTACTGTAAACAAGCTGGAGATAGCGTCGTTTTGGCTGACCGCAAACAAACCAAACTCGACGCGCTTCCCCAAGACCTTGGCGTGGAGTTGGAAACCGACTTTACCCAAGCCATCCAAGGTGCTGACCGCATCCTCATCTGCGTTTCCATTAGCGCGTTTGAGGAAGTCATAAAAAAAATCAGCCCCGCCCTAAAACCAAACCAAGTCGTCATGGACATCTGCTCGATTAAAGATTACCCCGTCAAAGTGATGCATGAAAACATCCAAACCGCCCTTACCCTTGGTACGCATCCCGTTTTTGGACCTGGCAGCCACGGCTTAAAACACAAAGCCTACATCCTAACACCCACCAACGATGCTGAGGCACAGTACGCAGAAAAATTCAAGAACTGGCTACAGAAAGAGGGCGCCAACGTTTTTGTCATGTCCCCCAAAAAACACGATGAACTCATGTCCATGGTTTTGGGGTTGCCGCATTTTCTGGGGTTAGTTGCCTGCGAGACATTGTTGGAGCAACCAGCGTTTTCGGAAACCAAGCAGGTCGCGGGAACCACTTACCGCATGCTCTTCACCTTAGCCGAAGCAACTGCCATGGAAACCCCCGACGTCTACGCCAGCTTGCAAACCAAACTCCCCGAACTTAGCGCTTTAGAAGACCAGTTCATAGCCAAAGCCCAAGCATGGCTAGACATACTCAAACAAAAAAACCCAAAAGCCATAACCGAGCACATCGAACAAATCAAAGCTAAACTGCTCCAAACCGACCCCGAATTCGCAAAATCCTACCAAACCATGTACAAAATGCTCGAATCCACCGAAAACTAACCGCCGCAAACAAGACTTTTTACGACTTTCTACACCTTTTTGCGCCTTTTAGAGACGCAACTAAACCCCAAAACAGGCTTAAAAACAAAAACACAGCCCAAAACGAGTGGTTCTGAAAACGGGGGGAGGGGCTATAGAAACGCGGGAAAGAAGGGTTAGGTGGCTTTGGGGTAGGAGCCTAGGATTTTGATGAAGGCGCTGTGTTGTTTGAGGGCTTGGAGGGCTTGTGCGCATTGGGGTTCTGTGTGGTGTCCGTTGAGGTCGAGGTAGAAGTTGTATTGCCAGGGGGTTTGTTTGGTGGGGCGGGATTCGATTTTGGTTAGGTTGATGTCGCGTTTGGCGAATTCTCCTAGGGCGTGGTAGAGGGAGCCTGGGGTGTCGGAGGCTGAAAATATGATGGAGGTTTTGTCTTTGCCTGTGGCGGGTGCGTCTTTTTGGGAGAGTACGAAGAAGCGGGTATAGTTTTCTTTGTTGTCGGCTATGTCGCATTTGAGGATTTTCATGTTGTAGAGTTGGGCGGCTCTTTGGCTGGCGACTGCGGCGGCGTTTTGTAGTTTGTTTTCTTTGAGCATTTTTACGCTGCCTGCGGTGTCGTAGGTGGGGACGAGTTCGCGTCCAAGCTGTTCAAGGTACTTGCGGCACTGCGCTAAGGCTTGGGGATGAGAAAAAACCGTCGCTACCGCGTCAATTTCTACGGTGGGGTTAGTTATGAGGCAATGGTCGATTTTGACGATGACTTCGCCGCAGACCTTCAAATCGTAATCCAAGAACAAATCATAGTTTTGGTTTACGCTGCCTTCCAAACTGTTCTCCACAGGAACCACGCCAAAGTCTGTTTGCTGTTTTTGGACGTTTTCGAACACGTCGCGAAATTCGCGGCACGGTTTCGCCTCTGCTTGGGCACCGAAGAACTGGTAAACTGCGCTTTCACTGTATGCGCCTTGTTCACCTTGGAAGGCTACCTTTGTCACTTTTTGTTTCCCTGCTTACGATTTTTAATCAGGCACTTGTTTATCCCGTTAATCATTGCTTCTACGCTTGCCATAACGATGTCTTCTCGGGCGGCGCGCGCCGAAACTACTCTGCCATGTTCGTCTTCAACTTTGATAACGACCTCTGCAACGGCGTTAGAGCCTCCTGTTATGGCTTCTATACGGTACTCGTTTAAGCGGATTTTTTCCATGCTCTGCGTGACTTTAGTTATGGATTTTAACACGGCGTCTACGGGACCAACACCTGTTTCTGCTGCTACGTACTCTTTACCATCAAGCGACAGCCGAACCGACGCGGTGGGCAAGACTTTCACGCCTGTCATGACCGCCAAATCGCATAGGTCAACGATTTTTTCTTCAGCTATAACCTCACCCATGACTGCGGACGTTAGTGCGAGTAAGTCAGCGTCAGTAACCATCTTGCCTTTATCGCCTAGGTCTTTGACGCGTTTGACAATTTCTTTGAGTTGCTCTTCGGTGGGGCGAATGCCAACTTCTTCTAGCTCCGCTTTGATGCCCCGCGTGCCTGCCAGTTTGCCTGCAACGAGTTTTCGGGTGCGTCCTACGACTTCGGGTGCGATGGGTTCAAACGTTAGGGGTTTTTCGGTTACTCCGCGGGTGTGGATGCCTGATTCATGCGCGAAAGCGTTTTCGCCTACTATGGCTTTGTTGGCTTGTACCATCATGCCTGTTAGGGCAGCGACCATGCGAGAGGTGCTGTAGAGCAGCTTCATGTTGATGCCTGTTTTGTACTTGTAGAGCAAGTTCAGGGCAACGGCGACTTCTTCTAGCGAGGCATTTCCTGCGCGTTCGCCTAATCCGTTTATGGTGCAGTGAACTTGGGTTGCGCCTACCTCCACCGCAGCTAAGGAATTCGCGACTGCCATGCCAAAGTCGTCGTGGCAGTGAACGCTAATGGGAACAGACGTGACGGTTTTGATGTCCTCAATGAGTTGGCTCATGGTTTTGGGTCGCATGGTTCCGACGGTGTCGGGCACATTTAGCCTATCCATGCCTGCGTCTTGCGCGGCTTTGCAGACCTGTTTGAGGAACGGTAGTCCGGAGCGGGTGGCATCCATGGGGGAGAACTCGCAGGTTAAGCCGTGGTCTTTAACGTACTGCACAGAATCTGCCGTTGCGTCTAGCACCTGCTGTGGTGTCATGTTTATTGCGTACTGCATCTGCACAGGAGAAGTTGAAATAAACACGTGAACCGTATCCACGTCGCAGTCAAGCGCCGCGTCAATGTCTTTTCGGTTACATCTGGAAAGCCCACAAACTTCAGAATCCAACTTGGCTTTCATAATCTCTTTGATGACCTTTTTTTCACCATCAGATGAACCTGGAAAACCCGCTTCTATAGCATCCACGCCAAGCAAACTTAGCTGCCGTGCAATTTCGATTTTATCTTCAATGGTAAGCGAAACCCCCGGGGTTTGCTCGCCGTCTCTTAAGGTTGTGTCAAAAATTCGGATATAAGGGGGGGAGGTTTTGGGATTCATTGTTTATTCAACCGGTCTTTTGCACTATCGCTGCGGCGATTGCTTCTGCCATGCCCACGGTGGTCTTGTTTCCACCTAAGTCGGGAACGGTGTTGCCGCTGCGTAGTGTTTCAACTACTGCATCTTCTATAGCGTTCGCTGCGTTTATGCATTTAGCATCACTATGTTTCTTGCCTAGCCACTGTAGCATCATTTTGGCGGCTAGAATCATGGATAGCGGGTTTGCGGTTTGTTTGCCTGCGCGGTTGGGTGCGGAGCCGTGGATGGGTTCAAAGAGTGCGAAGTCGTCGCCTACGTTGGCGCCTGGAGCCATGCCTAAGCCGCCGACTAGCTGGGCTGCTTCATCGCTGAGTATATCGCCAAACATGTTACAGGTGCACAGCACATCGAAGGTTTGGGGTTCTTTGATTAGGCGCATGGAGGCAGCGTCGACGTATAGTTCGTTGAAGGTTATGTCGGGGTACTGTTTTGCGACTTCACGGCATACACTGGCGAAGAGGCCGTCGGTTACGCGCATGACGTTGGCTTTGTGGATGGCGGTGACTTTCTTTTTGCCGTTGCGTAGCTTGGCGGTTTCAAATGCTTTCTTAGCGATGCGTTCGCAGTTTTTGCGGGTAATAACCCTAAGGCACAAGGTAGTGTCGTTGCCTATGGTGGTTTCTAAGCCCTTGTAGACGTCCTCAGTGTTTTCCCTAACAAACATCATGTCGATGTCGGGTCGGGCTGCGGCTGCGGCGGGGTATGTTTTGATGGGACGCAAGTTAGCGTAGAGGTCAAACATTAACCGTAGTTTGACGATGACGTCTGCTGCGGTTTCGCCTACGGGGCCTTTGAGGCATGCGTGGGATTCTTTGATTTTCTGTACGCTGTCCTCAGGTAGGGGAACGCCTCTTTTTTCGTTGCAAATGTCGCCTGCTTCGGCGTAGATGACTTCAAGTTTTAAGCCGAATTTTTGTTCTACGGCGTTTAGGATTTTTAGGGTGGCTTCGGTTAATTCTGGTCCGATGCCGTCGCCTTCGATTACGGATATTTTGTATTCATTCATTGCTTGTTCAACCTCTTTCGTAGATTTTCAATTAAGCCTCCGTCAGTTAGAATCGTCATGATGAACGGAGGAAGCTTTGTTCCTGAAAGACTCTTATTTTGGGTCACGTTTTGGATTTTGCCTTCTTCTAAGTCCACAACTAAAACGTCGCCCTCTGCTACCGCCTCTGAGATGCCTTGGCATTCAATCACGGGCAAGCCGATGTTTATGCTGTTTCGGAAGAATATGCGCGCAAACGACTCTGCTAACACACATTTGACGCCTGAGTGCTTCAAAGCTATGGGCGCTTGCTCTCTGCTTGAGCCACACCCAAAGTTTTTGCCGCCCACAACTATAACGCCTTCCTTGGCTTTTGCGGGAAACTCCGCGTCCAAACCTTCCATGGCGTGCTGGGCTAACTCGGCAGGGTCAATTAGTGAGAGCCATTTGCCTGGCAAAATCACGTCTGTGTCAATGTTAACTCCGAATTTTATGGCTTTTCCTTTAACTTGCACCTTTTATGCCTCCAATTTGCGCGGGTCAGATATTTTTCCTGTTAACGCTGAAGCGGCAACGGTTGCGGGCGAGGCTAAGTAGACGCTGGCGTCTTTGCTGCCCATTCTGCCAATAAAGTTCCTGTTCGACGTGCTCACGCAAGCTTCGCCTGCTGCTAACAAGCCGATGTGACCGCCTAGGCAAGGTCCACAGGTTGCGCCACAAACCAGTGCGCCTGATTCCGTGAAGGTTTCAACTAGGCCTTCTTTGATTGCTTGGGCGTAGACTTCTTGGGACGCGGGAATTATCAGTGCCCTGACGCCTGATTTGACTTTTTTGCCCTTCATGATTTGCGCGGCTGCTCGTAGGTCTTCTATGCGTCCGTTGGTGCAGGAGCCGATGAATGCTTGGTTAACTTCTATGTTGCCAACTTCCGAGACAGGCTTGACGTTGTCTACTGAACTTGGACAGGCAACTTGAGGCTCCAAATCTGCTACGTTGATTTCCACGGTTTTCTCGTAAACCGCATCCGCGTCGCTTTGCAGAGATTTGATGGTTTCTTGTGCATCTGGGATTCTGCCATTTAGGAACTCGACGGTTTTTTGGTCGGGTGCTACGATGCCGTTTTTAGCGCCCATCTCTACTGCCATGTTGCACACAGTCATCCTGCCTGCTACGCTCATGTCTTGCATGGTTTGCCCTGTGAATTCTGCACTTCGGTAAATGCATCCGTCTACGCCGACTTTGCCAATAATGCTTAGGATGAGGTCTTTGGCTGTGACGTATTTGGGGAATTGTCCTTCTACGTTAAATTTGATGGTTGGAGGAACTTTGAGCCAGATTTTTCCTGTAGCAAATACGGCGGCTGCTTCTGTGGAGCCTATGCCTGTTGCGAATGCACCAAATGCGCCGTAAGTGCAAGTGTGTGAATCTGCGCCCACCAGTAAATCGCCTGGTTTTACGTGTCCTTTCTCGGGCATGACTTGGTGGCATATGCCGCCTTCGCCTACGTCGTACATGCGTATGTTTTGCTCTTTTGCGAACTTGCGTAGCATCTTGTGCAACTCTGCCATCTTTACCGATTCAGCAGGGATCTGATGATCTAGGATTATGACTACTTTTTTGTTATCCCAAACTTTGCTTACGCCTATCTTCTTGAAGGATTCAATGGCTAAGGGTCCTGTCAGGTCGTGAACCATGATGACGTCGACGTTTGCGTCTACGATTTCATCTGGCTGCACCAAGGTTTTGCCTGCAGCTTTAGCCAAAATCTTCTCGGTTATGTTCATTTGTTTTCCTCTTTGGTTTTTTCTAAAGTGAGTGTTCACTTTCTCTCTCTGTGTTTTTCTTTGTTCTTACGCCGTGGAATTAAGTGTTTCTCTGAATAATAGCATGTTGAGATGTTGTATTCGCTAATCTTACGACAAACACGCTGCCGTAATGACCGCGCCTGCTCAACGCCTAAGAAATAGTGGAAACAAAGGAAAGAGATGTTGGGTGTTGTTTTGGTGGCTTAGATGTTGTTTTTGATGGGTTTGGGTCCTCGTGACAGTGCGGTTATGCCTGTTCTTGCGAGTTCGATGACGCCAAAGCTGCTCATGAGGTTTAGGAAGGCGTCGATTTTGTCTGGGGTTCCTGTGATTTCCACCATCAAGCTTTCGCGGGCAACGTCTACGACGCGTCCTCTAAAGACGTCTACGCAGCTGGTTATGTTGGGTATTTCTTTGATGTCAGGCACGTGGACTTTGACGAGAGCTAACTCGCGGATGACGATGTTGCTTAAGTCTAACTCGGCGACTTTGACTACGCACACGAGTTTGTCAAGTTGTTTTACGACTTGTTCAAGGGTTTTCTCGTCGGCGTTGACTGTTATGGTAATTCGCGAAAGCTCGGTGTCTTCGGTTACGCCAACTGTTATGCTTTCAATGTTAAAGTTGCGTCTTCTAAACAGGTTCGCGATGCTGTGAAGAACGCCTGGCTTGTTTTCCACAAGCGCTGAAACTACTCGGTTTTGTGTGCTTTCCATTTAGTAGTCCCCCATCTGTTGTGGCAAACCGCAGCCCGGAGGCACAAATGGCACCACGTCCTCTTCAGAGCCAATGGGTACATCAATTACTGTGCTGACTTTGCTTTTTAGTGCTTCCTTAACCGCTTTCTGGAACTCGCTAATGGAACCCACGCGGATGCCCTGTGCGCCGTAAGCTTGAGCTAGTTTGACAAAGTCGGGTGTTTTGCCTAGGTTAACTGCCATGTAGCGTTTCTTGTAGAGCATTCGTTGCCACTGCGCGACCATGCCCAGCACTGAGTTGTTTAGGACTATGACGGTTACGGGTATGTCTTCTGCAACTGAACAGGCAAGCTCTTGCTGAGTCATCAGGAAACTACCATCGCCCGCGATGTCCACTACCTGCCTGTTTGGGCAAGCTACTTTTGCGCCCAAAGCTGCGGGGAAACCAAAACCCATAGTTCCCAAACCGCCAGAGCTAATGAACGTGCGCGGCTGTAGCGATTTGAAGTACAGCGCAGACCACATCTGGTTTTGCCCTACCTCAGTTGTGATGATGGCGTCGTCAGGCAACAAACTGCGTAGCTTGGTTAGCAAAGCTTTGGGCGTTACGTCTTTGGGTATGTCAACTAGCAAGGGGCTAAGCTGCTCTTTAGCTTCTTTCACGCGCTTAGACCATGCAGTGCCCGCTGTTTTCTTTAGCTTCTTAGATAACGCCGCATGTATCATCTGCATGACTACTTTTGCATCTCCAACCACAGGCACATCAACATCTATGTTCTTGTTAACCTCTGCGGGGTCTATCTCTACGTGGATTTTCTTTGCGTCAGGCATAAACGTGTCTAAGTTCGTGGTGGCTCTGTCGGAGAAGCGGGTTCCAACTGCCAAGAGCAAGTCGGCTTCGCACAGGAGCTTGTTTGCAGCTGGGTTTCCATGCATACCTATTGAACCTACCGAAAGTGGATGGATTTCAGGGAAACTGCTTTTGCCCATGAACGTCGTGGCCACAGGCGACATCAGGAGCTCTGCCATCTGCAAGAGTTCATTTGAGGCTTCAGAGCTTATAACTCCTCCTCCCGCAAGTATGATGGGTCTTTCGGCGTTTAGTAGCAGGTCTACGGCTTGGCTGATTTGCGCCATGTCAGGTTCAACTTTGGGGTTGTAGCCTTGTGTGTCAATCTTGTTGGTGAACTCAACCTCTGCGGTTTCTGCCTGCGTATTCTTTGGCAAATCAATCAGCACCGGTCCTGGCCTGCCAGTGGTTGCTATGTAATAAGCGGTGTTTACGATTTTGGGAATTTCCGCGGCTGCTCGGACTTGGTAGTTGTATTTGGTTATTGGGGTTGTTATGCCGATGATGTCTGCTTCTTGGAAGGCGTCTTTGCCTATCATGTAGGTGGTGTTTACTCCTTTGGAGGGGACTTGACCTGTGAGTGCAATGACGGGGGAGGAGTCCATGTGGGCGTTGGCTATGCCCGTGACCAAGTTGGTTGCTCCGGGTCCTGAGGTTGCCATGCAGACGCCTACTTTTCCGCTGGCTCGGGCATATCCTTCGGCGGCGTGAACTGCGCCTTGCTCATGCCTTGAGAGTATGTGCCTAATCTTTGAGCCACATAAACCATCGTAGATGGGCAGCACAGCTCCTCCTAATATGCCGAAAATATGTTCTACATTTTTACGTTCTAACGATTCTATTAGGGCTTTTGCACCTGACATTTTAGACATACTTGTTGCACCTTCTGTTACCTATGACAATTTGTTCTTCTGGGGCGAATGATTCAAGAAATAATGCTGTTTTGTTTGGTTGTTTAGAGGAAAGCCTGGACAAAACGACGAACGAATACTGTATTGAGGTGACAATCCCTCACGTTCTTTCCTCCAATTAACAGGGTTTTCCTAAATAACACCCCCAGATGAAAAATAAAAAGATTTTGGTTCCCCATTGGAGCCCTGCTGCTTTGGAGGCGCTGGTTATGGGTAAACTTTATGCTTTGCTTTTCAATTTGTTACGGGTGGTGCTTGTTGGTTTTGTTTGGCGAGATGGTTTTTCAAAGAAAAGTTGCCGTGTTTTTCTTTTACACATCTGCTTCTCGCCAAAGCCGTTTTTGGTTCTATAAAAAACTCTTCTGCTGGCTTGTGGAGCAAAAACCTAAAACCTCTGCACAATACAAAAAGCATAGGCAGGTGAGCAAATGAGCGGTGGTTATCATGCAAAACAAAAACACAAAGTTCTCGCGGAGGCAGGTGTTGACCCAGAGCGCGGACTAAGCAGCCAAGAAGCCGCCGCCCGCCTAAACCAGAACGGACCCAACCTCATAGCAAAGGAGCACCACATCCGTTTCCTAAGCATCTTGCGTGAAGAAATCACCGAGCCCATGATACTTTTGCTCATAGCCGTAGGCGTACTCTACAGCATCTGGGGCAGCATAACCGACACCCTAACAATCCTCTCAGTCATAGTTATCCTTGTCTTGGTAGAGGTCTACAACGAGTACCGCGCCAAAAAATCCATAGACGCCCTCAAAAAACTTGCTTCCCCAACCGCCACCGTGCTACGAAACGGACAAGCCACCGAAATCCAAACCGCCAACATTGTCGTGGGTGACGTTTTGCTTCTTAGAGCAGGTCAGAGGGTGCCTGCGGATGCGCGGCTTTTGGACGCTTACGGCTTAGAAGTTGACGAATCCTCCCTCACTGGAGAGTCCTTCCCCATAGCTAAAGACGCCCAAGCTGTCATGTCCTCAAAGACCATTGTGGCTGAGCAGCAGAACATGGTTTTCTCAGGAACCATCATAACCAAAGGTCAAGCCAAAGCTCTTGTAATTACAACCGCCGCCCAAACAGAGCTAGGCAAAGTCGCCGACATAACCAAAGCCGCCAAGGAACCCAAAACACCCCTGCAACTAAGCATGAAGCAACTCTCCAAAGCGTTGGTCTGGATTGCCCTTTTCTTTAGCATACTCGTCCCTTTGCTGGCGTTCATACGCGGCTTACCCGCTGAAGAAGCCATACTCTATGGACTCTCGCTCTCCTTTGCCACCATACCCGAAGAGCTCCCCATTATAATCACCATGGTGCTGGGCGTAGGCGCTTTCACGTTGTCACACAAGAACGCCGTAGTTAAACGCCTCAGAGCCGCCGAAACCTTGGGCAGCACAACCGTAATTGCTTCCGACAAAACAGGCACCCTAACCCAAAGCAAAATGAACGTAGACAGCATGTACTTTGACGGCAAATTCACCCGCAAAAGCGAGTTTGGAACAAACCAAAACGAGGCTCTTAAAACCGCCTTGCTCGCCAGCGACTCACTGCAAAACGTTACTGGCGGCTCGTTGAGTAATCCGATGGCGCAGGCTCTTCTGGAAACTGTGCAAGCAAACGGCGCAGACCTCAAAACGCTCCAGAAGACATGGCGGCTGCAAGGTGAACTAAGCTTTGATAATAAACGCAAACTTGCCTCCTACATCTACCAGTTAGGCGCCAACTCTTTTGTGCTCCTATCCAGCGGTGCCCCCGAAAACATCCTAGCCAACTCTTCCAAGTTGCTTCTACGCGGCGAAGAAACCAAAATCACCCCCGAAATGCGCAGTTACCTTGACAAAGCCGTCTTGGGCATGGCAAAAATGGGACAGAGGCTCTTAGCATTTGGCTACCGCAGAATCACCCCCGAACAAGCCAAAAAACCCCAAGACCTCGAACACGACTACGTGTTAGTAGGAATCCTTGGCTTTGTTGACCCTCCCAGAAAAGAAGTCCAAGAAGCCATCCAAACCTGCAAACGCGCAGGCATCAAAGTCTTGATGATTACAGGCGACCACCCCGAAACCGCCCGCGCCATCGCAGGACAAGTTGGCATAAACAACGCCAAAGCCCTAACGGGAACCCAAATCGGCGCCCTAACCGACACACAGCTTAAGCAGGCACTGCAAACCATACAAGTTTTCGCCCGAACCACTCCGCAAGACAAACTCCGCCTCGTTAGGTTGCTGCGGGAAAACGGCGAAATAGTCGCAGTCACAGGAGACGGCGTAAACGATGCCCCCGCACTCAAAGAAGCCCACATAGGCATAGCCATGGGCATACGCGGAACCGACGTAGCAAAAGAAACCGCCGATATGGTTTTGGCTGATGATAACTTTGCAACCATAACAACCGCCATCAAGGAGGGCAGGAAAATCTTTGCGAACCTGAAAAAGGGCGTACGGTACTATCTTGCCTGCAAAATCGCGTTAGTCCTAAGCTTTTTGCTGCCGTTGATGCTTGGGGTGCCTTTGCCGTTTGCGCCTATCCAAATAATTGTGCTTGAACTCTTCATGGATTTAGCTGCATCCGCAACGTTTGTAGCTGAACCCCAAGAACCCCGCGCCATGCAGACCCCACCCCTAAACCCGCGCGATCGCTTCCTAAACCGTAGCCTGCAAAAAACCCTCCTAATAGGCGCCCTAAGTCTGTTCACGGCAGTTTCCATTAGTTACCTTTACACATGGTACACCACGCAGGACTTGGTTGTGGCGCAGACAGCCGCGTTTGCCGCTTGGATGATTGGACACATATTCCTTGCTTTGAATTTGCGTTCTGACAGTGAACCTTTGCTGAAGCTGGGCTTTTTCTCAAACAAGCTCATGCTGATCTGGGGACTGCTCGCGGTATCCACTCTGCTCGTAGCAACCAACCTGAGCTTCATGCATGAAGCCCTAAAAATAACCAGCTTAGACCCCGCACAATGGCTCTTAGTCTTTGGCGTCGCATTCGCCGCAACATTCTGGATGGAACTTAGAAAACTCCTAACCAAAAACAAGCCCAAATAAAAAAAGAAAAAGGAAATGGGTGGGGTTTAGGGGTAGACGTAGGTTCCTTCTAAGTCGGTGTTGAAGAATCTTTGGAAGAGTTCTTGGTGTACGGCGACGGGGTCTATGTCGGTGAAGAGGTCGGGTTGGAACCATTTTGCCCAGTATAGTAAGCCGACGGGCCATTGGATGCCGCTCATGGTGTCTGCGTCGAATACGTAGACTTTGCCTTGTTGGACGGCTTTGGTGTCGACTAGGCCTGTGCGGGTTTGTAGTTCGTTGACGGTTTCTTGCATGATGGTTAGGTTGCAGTCGGCGTGGCTGATTCTTTTGACGATTATGTCGGGGTTTGCTTCAAGCACGTATTCGGGGCTTAGCGAGGGGTAGGTTACGTCGGCGTTGTTGGCGAGGTTGAGTCCGCCTGCGATGTAGATGTTGTCATGTGTTGCGGTTCCGTTGGATACTGACTGCCAGGGGTTGCGCCATTCCATGTACACTACGGGTTTGTCTTCGTCGGCTACTTGGCTTATGCGTTCATTAATCAAGTTGACGTAGTGCTGTGTGAACTCTGTGACTTCGTTGGCTTTGCTTCGGGCGTTAAAAATCATGCCCGCATCTTCTATGAAACCCGTGACCTGCGCGGGGTCAGCCGTGTTGACCTGAACCACTTTGATGCCTGCGTCCTCTATGATTTGCCTGTTCTCCTCTTTGAGCATCGAGTCCGCGAACACCAAGTCAGGCTCCAATTCAAGTACTAGCTCTAGCACGGGCGAGTATGAGCTTCGTCCTACCACGGGCAAATCCAGCACCGCGTCAGGAAAAACAGAGTTTTCATCGCGGCCAACAAGGTAGTCTTCACATCCAAGCGCCGCCGTGATGATGGTCATGCCTGAGTTCATGGTGACCACGCGGTCTACTGGCGCGTTTAGGGTTACTTCGTAGCCTAAGCCGTCAACGAGCGTGAGCAGGTCGGGGTACGCGTAGGTGGTGTCTGTGGTTACGTTGAAGAATTGCTCTAGCAGGTCATGGTTGACGGTTGCGGGGTCAATATCTGCAAAGAGGGTGGGGTGGAACCATTTTGCCCAGTACAGCAACCCTACGGGGTAGCGTAAGCCTTGGAAGACTACGGAGTCATAGGTGTAAACGCGGTCGTTTTTAACGGCATTCACATCGCTTAGCACGTTGCGTCCCATGAATTCGTCGCGGGTGGCTTTGAAGCCTGTGAGGTTGCCTTTGTGTTCTTTGTTAATCATCAAGACCGCTACGTCGGGGTTTTGCTCCACCACGTATTCTGCATTCAAAGTTGGTGAGGAACCTGAAACGTTTGTTGCAATGTTTACTCCGCCTGCGCTGATGATGTTTAGGTTTGCGCCGCTGCCTTCACCAAAGCTTCTCCATGTGCTGTCCCACTCAATATACACCAAAGGTTTCTCTTCTTCTGTTAGGGTGGCTATGCGTTCGTTTACGAGGGTTTCGTATGACGAGATGTACGCGGTGATTTCGTCGGCTTTGTCTTGTTTGTCAAAAATTAGGCCGAAGCTGTTTATGCACTGGTTTATTTGGGTGAGGTTGTTGGTTAACTCTATCATTACGGGTATGCCTGCGTTTTGTAAGGCGGTTAGGGCGTCTTGGTTGTATGAGAGCATGGTGTCTGCGATTAGCAAGTCAGGCTGTTGCTCTACTATTAACTCCAAATTCGGGCTATACGAGCTAGACGCCACAACAGGCAACTGCGCGATGTCTGCGGGGAAAAGCGAGCTTTCATCACGCGCAACAATTTGCCCCTCACAACCCAAAGCACACAAAAGCTCCGTCAAGCCAGGGTTCAAACTAACCACACGCTCCACAGGCAAAACAACCGTAACCTCAGCGCCCGTACCATCCACAACCGTCAACGTCTCAGGCTCAGGAGGGCTGGACGGGGTAGCTGACGGCGTGGGTGAAGCTGCAGGTGTGGCTGAGGGCGTAGGCGTTGCTGTGGGTGTTGGTGTCGCGGTTGGCGTGGCTGTTGCCGTAGGCGTTGGGGTTGCTGTGGCAGTTGGCGTAGGCGTTGCTGCTGTGGTCGCTGTGGGTGTAGGTGTGGCTGAGGGCGCGGGTGTTGGTTCAGTTTCAACTGAAGCTAACCAGCTGTTTGCGCCGTAAGCGGCAACGCAGACAACAATTAACGCGGCTACAACTGCCAAGACTTTGACGTCTCTTTTCAAGAGTTGTCGCCTCCGTATTGGCTCCAAAACGTTTTGCTTTCAAAACAAAAGCCTTTTCCAGATGTGTCCTTTAGCTTTATCATTTCTAAATCTCCTTTGTGGTTGGATTATCCAACCTTAACGGGGATATAAACCTAGCTTAACCCAAAATCAACAGAAATTGAGAACCCGTTGTGTAGCTGGCTTCTTCACGTTTCTGCCCTTTGTGGTTTGGGATGGAAAAGTTTTAACTTTGAAGCGGGTACTCCATATTCAAGAGGATGTGGTATGCCTATCAAGTATTATCCTGCTCCTGAAATCAAGAGGCAGGTGGATCAGTTGGCGGGGGAGTGTGGGTTTTTTCATGTGGTTCCTCAATTTGTTTTTTGTGTGCGTAGCAAAGGCAGCAAGGCTAAGCGTACGATTGCGCGGATTCACGGGTTGGGTAAGCTGTGGCAGGGCGTTTTGAATATGCCTGCCGCGTACACTATAGAGGTGGTTTCTGAAATCTACGATAAACTCTCTGATGAGGACAAGGAAAAAACTCTTGTTCACGAACTCATGCACATCCCCGGCGGCTTTTCAGGGGGCTTTCGTCCCCACAAAGGCTACGTGGAGCGCAAAATGGTCGAGGAAGTCTACGCCAAACTCAAACTTGAACGCGCCCGCAAACGCTCCCAAACCCAACTATAACCAGCTAACCCCAATTACATACTGAAAGTTTTTAAGCGAGAACACCAACAAGAATGAAAAGAGCCCAAAAACAGCAAAGTTTCCACACCAACTCCTAGACGAGATGGCAACAAATGAAACACGTTCTAAAAAGCCTAAAACACAACGGAATCTACGTGCCCCCCTACGACTACAAAGAATTCAAAATAACCATCCAAAAAACCCCCATAAAACTCACCCCAAAAAGCGAACAAATGGCTCTAGCCTGGATACGCAAACGCCAATCTGTTGCTTCCCCGCCCGACAAGGTTTTTATGAAAAATTTCATGCGAGAGTTTTTAGAGCAAATTAAACAGGAAAACCCTTCCCTGCAGTTTCTGGAAAACTTTGCCTCAACTTATCTAGAAAAAATTGAAAATTACGCGGGCACTGACTTTTCCGATGACAGCGCCCCTATTCATAAGGACATAGATTTCTCTCAGGTTTCCCGCTATGTGACGGAAGAGCGCGAACGTAAAGCTAACATGCCCAAAGAAGAAAAGAAACAGTTGGCTGCCCAGCGTAAAGAGCGTCGTGAAGCCCTGCGTGAAAAATACGGGTTCGCCGAAGTAGATGGGCAACGATTGGAGGTTGCTAACTGGACTGCTGAGCCCTCTTGTTTGTTTGCTGGACGCGGCGACCACCCCCAGCGCGGCAGATGGAAAGAAGGCCCACGTGAAGAAGACATCATCTTGAACCTCTCGCCTGACAGTCCCCGTCCTGCGGGAAACTGGAAAGAGGTAGTCTGGGAAAAAGACAAGATGTACGTGGCGAAGTGGCAAGACAAACTCACTGGCAAAATCAAGTACGTCTGGTTTTCGGATACGGCGTTTTTGAAGCAAAACCGCGAGAAAGAAAAATTCAAGAAAGCCGACACTTTAGGCAAGCAAATTGCCGCAGTTGAAGCTCACATCCTAAAGAACCTTAACGCCAAGGATGAGACCCGCCGAAAAGTTGCAACGGTTTGCTGGCTAATTTTCAACCCGAACATGAGGGTAGGGGACGAAAAAGACCCCGACGAAGCTGACACTGTTGGCGCAATTACCCTGCGGGCTGAGCACATAAAAATCGAAGGCAACATCATCCACTTCGACTTTTTAGGCAAGGACTCGGTGCGTTGGGTCAAGCATGTTCCTGCTCCGCCTGAGGTCATCAAAAACATCCAGTATTTCGCCAAGACCAGCAAGGAGTACCTCTTTGAAGGCATAGACTCCAAAAAAGTCTCACGGTTCCTTAGTGAGAAGATGCCTGGGTTAACGGCGAAGGTGTTTCGTACTTGGCGTTGCACAAAAACCGTGCGTGAGTACCTCAAATCCAGCAAAGTCTCCAAAAAAGATGCTGAGCACATCAAAAAATTCCACGCCAAAATGGCTAACCTCAAAGTCGCCGAAGTCGCCAACCACAAACGCAAAATCCCCCCCACCTTCGAAGACCGCCTAGCCAAGAAAAAAGAGAAACTCCAAGACCTCCAAAAACAACTCAAAGAAAAGAAAGCCCAAGGCAAAAAAACCGACTCGTTAGTAACGCGCATCGAAAAAGCCAAACTCGACATCGAACTAACCGAACTCACCCGCGAATACAACCTAGGCACCTCACTAAAATCCTACATCGACCCCATGGCATACGTCAAATGGGCAAAAACCGTAGACTTCTGCATAGACAAATTCTACCCACAAACACTGCGCAAAAAATTCAGCTGGGCCATAAAAAGCAAAGACGAGTGAACAGTGTGAGCTTAACCCAAACCAAAGACGGCGCTCTCTTAACGGTTTACGTGAAGCCCAACAGCCAAAAATTCCAAATAACCGCTGAACCCGAACAAATCGTAATCCACTGCACTCAAGAACCCGTCAAAGGTAAAGTCAACAAAGAACTCCTCAAAAACCTCAGCAAAATCTTCCAAACCCAAGTCGAACTCGCCCAAGGTGCAACCTCCAAACAAAAACAACTCCTCCTCAAAAACCTCACCACCGACCAAGCCCAACAAATCCTCTCCGAGCAACCCAAAACGTAACATTTACTTTGCAAAGCACTTCATTTCTGGGTTGGTTTGGGTTGAAGGTTTTTCGCCTGCATTATGAGAAGTGAATGTTATGGAATCTGGGAAGCAGCAAAAGATACAGCCTGTTGCGTTGGCGTATGAAGTGCGTAGAGCTGTTTGTGAGATTTTAAACAAGCCTTTTACAGAGCGAATAGACCATCAGGTTTTCAGACCCGACAAGAAAGTTTTGGCTCTTTGGGCTGCAGACTGTGCTGAGCATGTGCTTTCCTATTTTGAAAACGAATGCCCCAACGATAACAGACCTAAAGAAGCTATTCAAACATGCAGAACCTATGCAGATACTGGAGTCTTTAAGATGCAGGTAATACGCGGAGCTTCCCTGTCAGCTCACAACGCTGCCAAAGCCGCAAAAAATGCCGATTCAAAATTCGCTGCCCACGCTGCTGGCCAAGCCGTAGCAACCGCGCACGTTCCAACCCACGCCTTAGCCGCCTCCGTATACGCCATAAGAGCCGCAGCCTCCCATTCAGGCATCGCAGACGATGGCTTGGTCAAAGAACACAACTGGCAACTAAACCGCCTGCGCAAGTACGCCTGCAACCCTCGAGGTACATTCGCGGATTAGTGATTGATTGCTCTGAACGCAAAATATAGACCCCCTCCCCCTATGGTTTCTGCATACAATTAAAATTTGGATCCTAATAGGTTGGTGAAAAGTGGGGTTAGTTTTGGGTTTTGAATCGTAGGAGTGCTGCTATGCCTCCGAAGGCGTTTTTGAGCATTTGTCCTTCTTCGGTTTCGCCGCTAATGACTTCTACGTCGGTGTTGCTGTATTCGGCGATTTGGGCTAAATCTTCGACGATGTCTGTTTTTTCTTCTATGGTTAGGCTTGGGGCGGTGCATTTGGGGCAGGGTTTGTTTGACAGTTCTGTTTCAAAGGCTGCTATGTTTGGGTTTTTGACGGTTTGCTGCTCTTGGTATTCGCATGCGCTGCATTTGATTTTGACGCGCGTAAACTCTACTCCTTCTGAAAGCAGCAACGTGCGCACTGCGCCTGACTCCAAAGCTCTTCGAACCTCAGCTTCTCCATACGTAACAAACCCACTATCACGCCCAACTTCATAGAGGAACTTTTGCATAATCTGCTTCTCTTCGATGTAGCGGACTTTACGCATAATCTCGGGTGCTTTTTCTACGACCTCTTTTACGCCTTGCTCTTCAACGTACGCGGTATCTACGACCTCTAGAATTTTGTTTTTGAGTTGGTAGTTGAGGTATTCGCCTTTTTGGAAGTCGTATTTGGTTGGTCCTGGTCCTCCTAGGATGATGCCTTTGAGGGTGTCGATGTTTAGGAAGATTTCGTTGGCGTTTTCTCCTACGCGGTCAAAGTATTCGTTAAGCTGCATGTCCCGCAATCGTTCGTATCGTCGGGCGGATTGTCCTCCTGCGCGGGTTTTGCCTGCTACGCCTGAGTTCATTTCCCGCACGATGTCTAAGCGTTTGCCTTGCAGTGTGGCTATGGTGGCTTGGGATGCGTCAACAAGGAGTATGCCGTAGGTTTCTTTTGCCCGAAGCATTTCCTGCAGGTGCTCTGTGTGGAAGCGGGAGTCACAGCGGTACAGGAAAATCTTGATGGGTTCTGGCGGTATGATAACGTAGGTTTCCATGCGTTCGGTGCCTGGTCCGCCGCCTTCTTGGGGTAGGGCGCCTGCGAAGATTACGATGCCTTTTTCGCCTGGGTCTTTGAAGAGTTTGAGTTTTTGCTGGACTTTGATGATGGCGTCAAGCACGTTTTTGCGGGTAACGTTGGATTTGATGTTGCTGGCGGTTCCGTATTCTTCGCGCAGCATGTTCACGGCGTCGCTGATTTGTTTGCCTGGCGGCACGTAAATGGTGATAAGTTCAGTGTGGCTGCCCTCTTTGTTGGCTAGGGTATCTAGGGTTTTTCGGAGCCGAAATAGCTCAAGAGAGGACTTTTTGGCGGTGCTCACTTTATTCACTAACTACGCTTTAAGCATAAACTACGCGGGTTCAAATCAAATAAAAGTTCTGGAAAAGAAAGAAGGAAGGGTTTAGGGTGCGCCTATGGCTTCTTTCAAGTATGCCTTGAAAGGTCCTAGTTTGCCGCCGTAGTTGCCTGACGTGATTTTTACTACGCCTGGGACGTTTGCGGCTGCAGCTACTCCTTGTTTCATGCCGTTTTTCACTGCATCAAGTGTCAAACCGTTCATGACAACTTCGTAGACGCAAGTTACGCCGTCGGGAACCACAGAGTCAGGCACAAGGTCTTTGAGAGTGGGGCAGTAGGGGTGGTTGGTTGAGGCTTTTAGTTTGTATTTTAGTGAACCTGCTTTGCTTCCTGCGCGGCAGATGCCTCCGGGGAACTGCATGATGACGTCGGGGGCGTTTTTGCGTATGGCGTCTGCGGCTGCTTCGGCTGCTTTGAGTCCTTCTTCTTGGGTTTTTGCAAATATCATAAAGTTGCCGCCTGCGACTGCGTGTGTGGCACCAAAGCCGTCTTCAACGATAAAGTTGCCTTCCATGACTGGGATTTTCCAGCATCGCCTGCCGCCGACCATGGCTTTCTTTTGGTAGCCATCACCAAAGTACCTTAGGCTGCTGCCTACGTTAAGGGTGCGTTTGCCCTGCAAGCCGTTGAAAGCTGAGGTTGTGGGACAAGTAAGAGTACATTGACCGATACGGTCCATAAGTTGCTGTTTGAGTTCGAAGCGGTCACGGTTGTAAATTTGGATAAGTATTCCAGGTCGTTTGTCAGGAGTCTGGTCTGCTGGAACAGTTCGCTCGATTGCGGCTTCTGCAGTTGCCTCGATAACGCTTGTGGCAAAACCTGTAGTTAAACTTGCGGCGATTTGTGCCCATTTCTCGTTTTGAGCCGTAATGAGAACTCTTCCTGCCCAGAGAGGAAACATTTCGGCGAAAGTGTCTACGATCTGCAAAGTATTCCCCGAGGGAGTTTTCACGTTGAACACTTTCTGTTGTTCGTCGTAGCCTAAAATTTCCAGCTTGATATTGTCGCTTGACATGAGTGAGACCTTTGTGTCTGTTATGTTCGGTCTGATTTAAGAGTTTTCATGACAGACACTGCAGTTTAAATGATTCTATGCGGCGCTTTCTTTGTTTCGAAGCGTCTTTGATGGCGTGGCGGGGCGCAGTTGCCTGTTGGTGGTGGGTGTTTGCTAAAAAGGGGTTTTTGAGTTGGGTTTTTTGTGTTTGTATGCTGTTAAGCCCGCTGCGGTCAAAGCAAGCACTGCAAGAGTTGCCCAGATGGGAAACTCGGGGATAGACGGCGAAGGCGTTGGGCTTGTGGAGGGCTTAATGCTTGGGGTTGGCGATTGGGTAGGCTGCGATGACGGGAGAGGCGAAGTGGGAACAGCTGGAAACGGCAGGGGACTAGTGAGGGGGTAGTGGTCGATGTTGTTTGGGTTTACTTCAAAGAATGTGTCGCCTATGCCTGAGTTGCCGATTTCAGAGGCGTTGGGGTAGCGTGTATAGTAGTCGCTCCAGTAGTTTCCATATGTGCCGTTATCCCACAAGTTAGATTCAGGTCCAAAATACCATGGGTTTGAAATCTGCAGGTTTCCTTTTGTGGCGATGTTGTCTAAAAAGTTGTTGTAGTAGATGAGGTTGTTGTTTGGTTGCGTTTGGCTGCTGCTAAGCTGCATAGCCCACATGCTGTTTTCTTGGAAGGTGTTTTGGAAGATGACGTTGTTGCCGCCCATGTAGATGTAGCTGCCAAAGCTGTTTTGGGCGATGTAATTGTTGGAAACAAGGTTGTCTGCTGAAGAGGCAAGGCTTATACCGCGGTCAAAGCGGGTTATGTTGTTACCGCTAACCTTGCAGTTGTTGGTGCTTAATAGGCTAATGCCCAAAGACGGCAAAATATTCGAGTTAGAACCTGAAAGAAAATTTTGGGTAACAGACACGTTGCTTGACACGCGAAGAGTTATGGCTGCGCCGCCGTTGCTTATGATGGTGTTTTCAGTTACGGTCACATTTGTGCAGGCATCCAAAGAAACGCCAAACCCGTTACCGCTTAGCCTGTTTTGGGTGATTGTTGTGTTTGTTGTAGAATGCAAAATTACTGCCTCACTGTTACCTGAAATGTCCAAGTTCTGCACGATAATGTTGCTGCAGTTTCCCAGCCCAACAAACCCCGCATCCAAAGGAACCGCCCTGTCATGCACGTTAATCCAGTAGTAGATGGGTCTTTCGCGTATTGTGTTGGAGGTGTCTATTTTTTGGTAAAAGTCCGCGTAGGAGTGGTAGCTGATTTCTAAGTTGTTGTTTGCGCTGTTGAGTTGGTTTCCTGTGAGGGTGTTGTTTGCGCAGTAGCCGATGTAGAGGTCGATTTTGTTGTCGGCGAAGGTGTTGTGGAGAATTTGGTTGCTGGTTGACTCTGATTGGAAGAGCATGCCGTACTCGTTAAAGCCCGTTACGCTGTTGCCCTCAATGCGGTTGAGTTGGGAGTTGCTAACCCAAAAACCCGTCTGGAACCCTTCGCTACTTGGAGCAACCACCGTGTTATTCAGAGCCACATTGCCCATCGAGTCCCACAGGTAAATGCCATGAACAAAACCGTCGACGACTAAGTTTTTGACGGTAACGTTTTGTCTTTCGGTGAGGTCTACCCCTCTATCAATGTAACCATACGCCCGAATATAGTGACCCGCACCGTCAATTACGATGTTGTCTTTTTGCACAGCGATTGCCGCAAAAAAGTTGTTTTCACTGCGTACAAGGTCTAGGTCAGCGGTTAACGTGTACAGGTTGCCTTCCCGTTTGATGTTGTCTGTTCCATCGACGCTGCCGTCTGGCAGGATGTTGATGCCTACTGGGGACGTGGATGCCCAATTAATCTGCGCCAAAGCAGGAGCAACCCCAATCAAACCAAAAACAGCAAAGGCAACTAGCAAAACTGTGAGAACCGAGAACTTTTTCATTTAACATTCACTCCCCGCTCGTAAACAACAATAAACAAAAACACTACAGTCACAATAACCCCCGCCATAATCACGATGGAAAACTTTGCGTTGCGGCTGCAACCGCCACTGGGGTTTTTCTTTGCCTCCATACAAAAACTAAAGATAGGCTTGTCCTAAGAGGGTTTTTGTCAGGGTTTCTTGACCTAAAAAAGCAGGCTGCTCTTTATTTTTACGTCAAAATTTCTTGACTAACACGGAGCATACGTTCTAGCTGGTGTTGTCCTTGTTTTCTTGAATTCTTCTTTGTTGTTCAGGCGTAAAAATTTCTTCTTGGCATACGGGGCACTTGAGCATAGCAACGTCTTTTATTACTGCGCCGTCGAATTCAAAATCGCCTTTAATCTCTAAATACTCCACACAGCACGTGGGGCACAGTAGCGCGCCTGCTTTTACGGTTTCTGTTGGGGTTTGGCGGCTTTGGCTGTGGCTTTTCATTTTGCTCACTCAAAACAAGTTTGGCGGCGCTAATAAACATCTGCTGCTCTTGGGCATGGTCTGCATTGCTTGCGGAAACAGGTGTTTTGCGGAAAAATCCTGTATCAGTAGGTTTTACCCTTTTTGCAGGTGGTAAAAATACGGAAAACGTAACAGAATTTAAAGAAAACGGAAAACCTTAAATAATCACCCCGATAACTTCTATTTGCTCTATAGGAGACCATCAAAATGACACATTTCAGTGGATGCTACACCGCCCTTGTAACCCCCATACTTGCAAACCGAGAATTAGACTACGAGGGCCTGCGCAGATTAGTTGAATTCCAAATAAACGAAGGCGTCAGCGGTATACTCGCCTGCGGCACTACTGGCGAAAGCGCCACTTTAGACTGGAACGAACATAACAAAGTCACAGAAAAAATAAACGAGTACGTCGGAGACGACGGATTAACCATGGCGGGAACGGGTAGCAACAGCACCCAAGAAGCCATCGAAGGCACCCTGCACGCCCAGCACCTAGGCATCAAATGCGTCCTGCTAGTTGACCCCTACTACAATGGTCCTAGCAGCTTAGAAATCCGCAAAGAATACCTAGAGCCCGTAGCAGAGCAGTTCCCCGACATCCAAGTCATCCCCTACGTCATCCCAGGCCGAACAGGCACCCAACTGCTCCCCCAAGACTTAGCCATGCTCCACAAGCAATGCCCAAACAACGTACGCGCCGTAAAAGAAGCAACAGGAAACTTTGAAAACATGCAGCTAACCCGCAAATTCTGCGGAGCCGACTTTGATATCCTCTCAGGCGACGACGAAAAAACCTTCCGCATGATAACCTCCCCTGACATCAAAGCCGCAGGCGCCATATCCGTTACTTCAAACATTGCCCCCCGAGCCGTCTCAGACATGATACGTTTTGCGCGGGAAGGACAAACCGAGCAGGCACAGCAACTCTTTGATGCTTTGCAGCCGCTTTTTGGCTTGGTCACCGTTAAAACCCAAGAACCAACCCCCTACGGCGAAGTGCTAGTTAAGGCACGCAATCCTTTACCCTGCAAGACGCTCATGAACATTTTAGGCATGCCCTCAGGATCCTGCAGGCAACCTCTAGGCAAAATGACCAAAGCAGGCATAGAAGTTGTCTTGCAAGTCGCGCGCACCGTCTACGAGGCTAACCCTGAAATCCTTGAACCCATCGCCGAATACTTTGACGTAAACCTGCAAACCCGATTAAGCGACCCAAAGTACTTGGAGGGTCTTTACTACGATTAAACTATGCATCGCAGGCGCAGCAGGCAGAATGGGCAGAGCCCTCATCAGTGAAGCAACTGCAAAGGGTCATCAAGTCGTGGGTGCCATAGAAGCTCCCGATAACCCCTGCATAGGCAAAAGCCTTAGCGAGTTGGGTATAAGCCACAGCAAAACCTGCATCGTTGGACCTGACCAACTCAAAATGGCTTGCGCAGAAGCCGACGTCTACGTTTCCTTTACTTTACCCCCTGCGGAAATGCGAAACATACCCACCGTCGTGGATATGGGCAAACGTGTCGTTCTTGGAACCACCGGCTTTACCGCCGAGCAAAAAAGCAAAATTGAAAGCTTGCTCTCCAAAGTGCCTTCAGTCTTTGCCCCCAACTACTCCGTAGGCGTAAACATTCTCTTCAAACTCGCCGAAGTCCTCAAAGCCTTCCCCGCCGAGTACACCTGCAGCATAAACGAAATCCACCACACCGCCAAAAAAGACGCCCCCAGCGGAACCGCCCTCAAACTCGGAGAAATCGTCTCAAACGTTCGCGGCTACACCAAAAACGTGTACGGCAGAGAAGGAACCAGCATACGCCAACCCGAAGAACTAGAAATCGCCGCTCTACGCGCAGGCGGCGTCCCTGGAATTCACGATTTAATCGTTGCGGGTCCTTACGAGATGCTTAAAATCCAGCACACCGCGTTCTCGCGAAACTGCCTATCCCAAGGCGCTATCTACGCGGCGGAGTGGGTAAGCAAACAACAAACCCCTGGAGTTTACAGCATGGCAACCGTGCTGGGGCTCTAATCAGAATCAAAGTATTTATCCCAGAAACTAATCAAACTGAAAAAGGAACGCGAAATAAATGTCCTCTAAACGAAAAGTAGCTATATTGGGTGCCACTGGCGCCATTGGTCAAAGGTACATTCAGCTCTTGCAGGAGCATCCGTGGTTTGAAATCTCGGTGCTTGCCGCTTCTGAACGCTCCGCAGGCAAAAAATACAAAGACGCCTGCAACTGGACCATGGAATCCGAACTGCCCCAAGAAATCTCCGATATGACCGTAGCGGACGCCAGTGTAGACTCTGTTGAAGCAACCGGCAATGTTGATTTGGTTTTCAGTTCCCTGCCTGGTGGTCTTGCAGGTCCTGTAGAAGAAGAATTCGCCGCCAAATACCCAGTGTTTAGCAAGGCTTCTGCGCACCGCATGGACGCCGACGTGCCCCTGCTAATCCCCGAAGTTAACCCCGACCACCTCGCAATGGTTCCCGTTCAGCAAAAGAACCGCAACTGGAAGGGCTTTATCACAACTGACCCCAACTGCAGCACCATCCAAATGGCTTTGACGCTAAAGCCGCTTATGCAGTTTGGACTTAGCCAAGTCATGGTCACCACAATGCAGGCTCTTAGCGGCGCAGGCTACCCCGGCGTGCCCTCACTGGACATTCTGGATAACGTTGTGCCCTACATCGGTGGCGAAGAAGAAAAGATGGAAACCGAATCCAACAAAATCTTGGGTTCGTTTAGCGGCAACTCCGTAAACGATGCGGGTTTTGTGGTTAGTGCAAGCTGTAATCGTGTGCATGTCAAGGACGGTCACTTGGAGTCTGTCTTTGTTACGTTGGATAAGAATCCTTCACTGCAAGAAGTTGAGGAAGCGTTTAGAAGCTTTAAGGGTGAACCTCAGCAGCTAAAGTTGCCCAGCGCCCCTCCGCAACCCATTGTCATTCGTGAAGAGCAAAGCCGTCCGCAGCCCCGCTTTGACCGCGGCGCAGGCAAAGGCATGAGCGTAACTGTTGGGCGAATCCGCAAAGACCCCCTCATGACACTCAAATACATGTGCCTAGGACACAACACCATCCGCGGCGGCGCAGGCGCAGGCATCCTAAGCGCAGAACTCGCATTAGCCAAAGGACTAGCCTAAAACCCAACCCACCTTTCTAATGCACACTAACAGGTGAAAAACAGTGAACCCCATTAGTGAACCCCTACAAAACCAAAACGGAAACCTCTACATCGACAACGTCTCAGCAAAGACTCTAGCAGAAAAATATGATACCCCCCTCTATGTGGTTAGCGAAAGCCGTATTCAAAATAATTACCAACGCCTGCACCAGGGGCTTTTGCGTAACTACGGCAAAATCAAGTTGTTCTACGCCATTAAAGCCAACTCCAACCTGAACGTGCTCAAAATTCTAGAATCTCAGGGCGCAAACGTGGATGCCGTAAGCCCTGGCGAGGTTTCTACTGCCCTTAGCTGCGGCTTTACCCCTGAGCGTATATTGTTTACGGGAACCAGCGTACGCACTGATGAGCTCCAGTTCCTTGTGGACTCAAAAGTTACCCTGAACTTGGATTCTCAATCCCAACTGCGCAGGCTCCTAACCATTGCGGTGCCTGAGAGGGTTTCGTTTAGGATTAACCCTGAAGTCGGCGCGGGTCACCATGAGCACTGCATAACTGCGGGCAAGCAATCCAAGTTTGGGATTTGGGAACAAGACGCCCCCCAAGTCTACCAGCAAGCCAAAGACGCGGGCATACAACGTTTTGGCATACACATGCACATAGGCTCAGGCGTGCTCGACGTGAAACCGTTTTTGCAGGCTCTTGAAAAGTTCTTGTCAATTGCCAAGCGCATCCACGACGAAGCAGGCATCACCTTTGAATTCATTGATGTGGGCGGCGGCATAGGTGTACCCTACAAGCCCCAAGAAGAAATCTTAGACCTGCAAGCGTTCTCACAGCAAGTACTGAGTTTATTCAAGACCAAAATCGCAGAGTACGACCTTGGCGAACCCTTTTTTTGCATGGAACCAGGCAGATACATAGTAGCAGACGCCTCCATCCTCCTCACAACAGTTAACACCCTAAAGCCCACGCCATTCAAGACTTTCGCAGGCGTAGACGCAGGCTTTAACACGCTAATGCGCCCCGCAATGTATGGCAGCTACCACCACATCCTCGTCGCCAACAAACTCGACGCGCCCCCAACAGGCAAGTACGACATCGCAGGTCCCATCTGCGAATCAGGCGACCTATTAGCCAAAGACCGCAGCTTGCCCGAGCTTGAAGAAGGCGATTTGCTGGCGGTTCTAAACGCGGGTGCCTACGGCTACAGCATGAGCAGCCCCTACAACACGCGCCCCCGAGCAGCCGAAGTCATGGTAAACAACGGCAAATACAAGCTAATCCGAGAACGCGAACAACTCTCCGACCTAATGCGCGGGCAACCCACTGCTTCGGAGTGGCAACACTGATGAATTTTTGGAAAATGCACGGCTTGGGCAACGACTACATAGTCATCGACAACCGCGACGGCAAAATCAGCGAAGCCAAAGCCGCAAAGATAGCCAAGACGCTGTGTAAGCGTAGGTTTTCTGTAGGCGCGGATGGGTTGTTGCTTGTTTGTGCTTCGCAGACGGCGGATGTTCGCATGCGAATTTTCAACGCGGATGGCAGTGAAGCTGAAATGTGCGGTAACGGCATACGCTGCTTTGCCAAGTACTGCTACGAAACTGGCATCGCCAAGACCTCAGAGTTTGACGTGGAAACTGGTGCAGGCGTAAAGCATGTCTGGCTGACCGTGGAGGACGGCGAGGTCGCCTTGGTTAGGGTAGATATGGGTGCTGCGCGCTGGGAACGCGCCGCGTTGCCAATGCTTGGAGACGGCACCTGCATAAACGAGCCCCTTGAAGTTGACGGGAAAACCTACAACGTAACCTGCCTTTCCATGGGCAACCCCCACTGCGTCCTATTCGTAGACAACACCGACACCTTCCCCGTAGAAACCATAGGTCCATTGATTGAGAACCATAAGGCGTTTCCTAACCGCACCAACGTGGGTTTCATACAAGTCGTAAGCAAGGACGAGGTTAAGGTTCGGGTTTGGGAACGTGGCTGCGGCGAAACCTTAGCGTGCGGAACAGGAACCTGCGCGGCAGTAGCAGCAGCTAACAAGCTTGGCAAAATCCAAAACAAAGTGTCCGCGCACGTGTTGGGCGGCGATTTGCAAGTTGAAGTTGCGGGTACTGTGTTTTTGTGTGGGGCTGCGGCGAAGGTTTTTGAAGGAAGACTGTTCTAGCCTACGGTGTGATTAAGTATGGAGTTTGAGTTTGCAGACCGTGTGAAGCGTCTTCCCCCTTACTTGTTTGCCGAAATTGAACGCCAAATGAACGAGAAAAAAGCGCAGGGCGTAGACCTGATTTCGTTAAGCATTGGCGACCCTGACTTGCCCCCTCCAGATTTTGTCCTTGACACTCTCAAGCAAGAAGCAGGCAACAAGAAAAATCATAATTACTCCTTTAGCCAAGGCGAACCCACTTTCCGCGCTGCTGTTTCGCAGTGGTGCAAAAACCGATTCAACATTGACATGCCCTCTGAACAAGTCGTTGCGATGCTGGGCTCCAAAGAAGGCATAGCAAACATCGCCCGCGCATTCATCAACCCTGGCGACCGCATCCTTGTCCCCGACCCCGCCTACCCCGTATACGCCAACGGCAGCACCATCCTAAACGAAGCCACCGCCGTCCCCATGCCCCTCTTAGCCGAAAACGACTTCAAACCCGACTTCTCCAGCCTTGACCCCAAAGGGGCCAAAATGATGTTTCTCAACTACCCCAACAACCCAACCAGCGCCACCGTCAACACCGCTTTTCTCAAAGAAGCCGTGGATTTCGCCAAAGACAACAACATTATCCTGTGCTATGATAACGCTTACTCTGAAATCACCTACGACGACTACAAAGCTCCCAGCATCTTTGAAGTTGACGGCGCCATGGACGTAGCCATCGAATTCCACTCCCTCTCCAAAACCTTCAACATGACAGGCGACCGCATCGCTTTTGCCGTAGGAAACAAACAGCTCGTTGCAGGTTTAACTAAAGTAAAATCCCAAGTTGACTCAGGACCCCCAGTGTACATCCAAAACACCGCCGCCAAAGCCCTCGCCGTCTACAAACAAGGGCAAACCCCCGAATTCCTCAAAGCCAACAACCAAATCTACAAAGAACGCCGCGACCTACTCGTGCAGACCCTAAACGAAATCGGCTACCCCTGCCAAGCCCCCAAAGCCTCCTTCTACGTCTGGGTAAACTGCAAAGGAGACTCCATAAAATTCGCCAGCAAACTCCTCAACGTCGGCGTCGCCGTCACCCCAGGCATTGGCTTTGGCAAAAACGGAGAAGGCTACACCAGAATAACCTTCACCCAACCCAAAGAGCGCATAAAAGAAGCCTGCCAAAGAATCAAAAGCCTCTACCAATAAGCCGCAGCTGGCACACCCAGTTTTTCTCCTTTTTTTTTGCTTTTTATTTTGTTGGTTTTTCGTTGGAGCCAAAGAGCTTTTTTTCGTAGCGTGATTTGGGTTTGAAGCCGCTGATTTGGTTTCCTGCTTTTTTCTGGCGTTCCAAGTTGAGTATGCGGGCGTAGAGTTTGGAGGCTTTGGTTTTGGAGGGGATTTTGGATTTGAAGGGGCGCACGGGGACGGGGGTGAATGGTTGTGTGATTTCAAGTTTGGCTTTGCGTTTGCGCCGTTCGCGCGGTTTAGCTGGTGGCTGAGGTGTTTTTTTGAAGTAGACGTAGCCTTCTTGGAGGTTGACTTCGTGGACTTCCCAGCATGCGTCTAGCCAGCCTTTTGCGTGGGCGCTGCCTTTTTTGTTGCTCCACCACTCCGTGTTGCGGTACGCTGCCATGGGCAAGTTGCTGCCAATCAGGCCGTCTATACGCGCAAAAGACAGTTTGACCATGCTGGTAAAAGCCGAGCGAAAACGTAGATGCATAGTTAACCCCTCATATTTAGAGCGAACCCGCGGAGAAACCACCCTGCGGGCACAATTCAAACAAAGCATCGCGGTAGGGTCGCCTGTAGCTACATCGGGAGTCATGCAGTCATAGCAGTACAGTTTTTTGCACCGCTCACATTTTCTTAAACGACTAATCGACAGAACACGCTTGCAAATCCCGCATTCATCCTTAAATGCTCTCACCAGCACAAGATGTTTCTAAAACATACTAACCTAATTTTTGAAGAGACTATTAAAATTCACCCTCAAAACTAAGCAAATCCTGCGTGTTAACTGCAGAATTTGAAGTATTTTGTTTTGCTTGGCTGTTTGTGGTCTGTTTTGCTGTGGTCGTTGGCGGCTGGTTTAATGTTTATGGTTGTTGGGTTTGCTGGGGCTTTGACGGTACCAAGAGGGAAGAGAATGAAACTACACGGGACTTAACTACTGACGCAGAAAAACCCGCCAAAGCCCACTCAGCCCCATTTTACTCGTTTTTTGTTTTATAAAAAAGGAAAGGGAGGTGTTTTGTTGGTTTATTGGCGTTTTCTAAGTACTAAGGCTGCTGCGGCTATGACGATTATGATTGCGGCTACTGCTATGGCTATGTAGGTGGTGGTTGGTGTTTCGCTTGTTGGTGGGGGTGCAGTGGAGGGTGCGGGTGATGCTGTTTGTGCTGGTGGTGTTGGTTGGTCTGTTGTTGTTGGTGTTGGTGTTGCAGTGACGCTGGGGTTTGCTGCGTTTGCTTCAGTGACAAAGAAGTACGTTCCTGCTTCGCTGCCGTAGTAAGAGTTGGTGCCTTCAAAGGTGGCTGTTACTGTGTATAGTCCTGGTACTGGGGGTTCCCATGTGATTGCGTAGTTGCCTAAGGAGTCGCTGGTGGTGTAGCCTATGTCTTGGGTGTTGCAGTTGGGGTCAATGGCTGTTAAGTGTACTGTAACGCCTGTTGTGTCAGTGGGTTTTGTGAAATGCTTGTAAACGTAAAGCATCCAGTCGCTCATGCTTTCATCAGAAACCGCTGGGACTCCGTTGGGGAACCGCGCAGTCAACGCGTATTCGCTGGTTCCAGGCGAAATATCCGTCACGGTGCCGCTTATGACTACCTTGTTTCCTAATGCTAAGTCTGTCATGGGGGCATCTACAGTTGTTGCGCTAGGACCTTTTCCTATGGCGTAGACGCGTTGGTCGTAGGTGTCCATTGTAGCTATGATGCTGTCGCCGATAATGGCTCGTCCGCCCCATCGGGTTTGACGGAACATTCCGTCTACTGTCCATACGACGTCTCCGGTTTCTGCGTCAACGCATATGAAGGGTGCGCCGCGGGGTCTGGGGTCAATGGCTGAGTGTTCGTAGTGTCCAACGTAGATTTTGCCGTCGGTTGCAAATAGTGGTCGCAGCCACCAGGTGTTAGCCCAGAGGATTTCGGTGTAGGTGTCGTTGGCTTCGTATTTCCATTTGAGGACGCCTGTTTCGATGTCGTAGCAGTATAGGATTCCGCTTACGCTTGCTGAGTAGAGGTTTCCGTAGGCGATGATTCTGGCTCCAGCTTTGGTGTCGTCAAGAGCGTCTAAGTAGTGCTGTGGCGTAGTTGGTCCCCACATGTACTCGCCTGTTTCCAAGTTAAAGCCATAGTTCTGGCAGGTTTCCTTTGAGAACATAACTCCAACGTTTTCTATTTCACTTCCAGTCATCCACTGGATGGTCTGGTTTCCATCTGCCCAAGCTGCGGGTGCATTCCATTTCTCGTTGTAAAGCACTGTGCCTTCTTTTCCAGCTTCTAAACTCAAAGCCCACATAGTAACATCAGTTGGAGTAATTGATGCTCCTACGACCTTGTTTTCAGGGAAAGTCGCAACGACACTTCCTGGAAGGTTTGTGGGTATGGTTACGTTCCATTGGATTCCTCGTTCAGCGGGGAACACTCGGGGATAAGCTGCTGTGTTTAGGTAGCGTCCCCAACTGCCGTCTTGGCTGCTGCTTGTTTCTTGTGGGTTCACGGTTCTTGTCGAGTTCCAAAGGCTCATCCAGCCGTTTCTTAAGTCAACTGTGTAACGGTAGATTTCGCCTTTTGCGCCGTAAACGTTGCTGCCTGAAGGTACATCTGTAACAGTGTAGGACCAGTCTCCAGTGAATGCGTCAAACGCGTGCCATGTGCTGCCGCTGGTCGCCCAAAGATACGTGTAAACACCGTGCACGTTAAATGCGTCCCAATAGAATGTTTGACCAAACGATAAGCTTAGAACATCACCGTCGGGAGTTACAAGTGGCTTCATCCATAGTTCTTCGCCTGTGTGCAGGTCTACTGCAATAATCTCTTGAGCTTCAATAGGTACACTTCCTCTGCCCTGAGTGTTAATCTTGTTGTAGTAAAGTACGCCATCAATGATTACTGAGTTGATGAATTTTCCTTCGTATGCATCGCCCATCTCCATGGAATGACCATCAAGGTCTCCACCGACCAAGCCGCCCATTTCTAGGGGTCTGGTCCATAGTATGTGTGCGCTTTCAGGTCCGTCGTTGTAGGGAGCGTACAGGTTAGGCGGTGAGGCTACCCAGCTGCCTGCAATAGATGACCATTCTCTGATTTGTGAGTCAATGGGTCGTGTCCAGTATTCTGAGGGCATCGAAAAGCCTGGATATGCTGGCGGCATTTCTTCTTGTACCGTAAGCTCCAGTACGTCGCTGCTACTGCCTAAAAGCAACGTGCCCGCATCTGCCGTGCCTCGTATGGTCGCTATTAGAGGACCTTGGTCAGGACAGTGCGTTTGGAACTTATAGGTGCCAACCATTTCAGGATTGTAAACTGCACCTGTTCCGCCTGTAAGGTCAGTCGTGAATGGTCCCAGGGTTTCTTTGGAACCATCAGGTTTGGTAACTTCTACAGTTAGCCCTGTCCATGGTCCCTGTTCCCAGTTTGAAGCATCAGTTATTCCAACGTGCAACAGTACGTCTTGACCTATACCCGCGGGGTTAGGCAACGCGCCAATGTATGCGTATGTTTGTTTTTGAGCGGTAGCAGCGTTAGTAGTAGGTAAAACGGCAAGTGGCATAGCTATGCAAATCATCAGTAACAACGCGATTGTTCGGTATACTTGTGTTTGATTCTTTAGGTTTTTCGGATAAAATTTGGTAGACATCTAATTTTCTCCGTATTTGGTGGAAGCATCTCGCCGTTTTGGGTACTTAGCATGTTGCGTCCATGTTTCCGACCTGCAAAAAACATAAACCTCAAAAGCCGCAGCGTAAAAGCTGTTTTTCCAAATCTGGCTGTAATTAAAACTGTTTAGCGGTCTCAAGGTTTTTTGCTTGTGCCCATGTGTTGTTAAAGAATGCCTTAGCTAATGAGACTATGCTGGGGTTATTTGACCACAGATGCGGACCTTTTTTCAAATCTGCCGTTGTGTCAAGAGCTACGCAAACTGTGGTGTTGTCAAAAATCGTTACTGCTGCAGATGGTTGGTTTGGAAGGGTTTTTAGTTTAAGGCGTGAGGGTTTTTTGAATGCTGCATTTGCTGCCCAGTTGGGAAAAAGCGTTTGCGGCGGTTTTTCCAGTATGAACCGTATGTTTATCGCGTTTTTGAGGATTTTTTCTATTTGGGATTCAAACAAAACCAGTTGTCTGAACCTGTTCCATGTGGTGACGCATTCTATGCTTTCCTGAACATTTTCAAGGGCGCTCTCGTATTTTTTGCCGCGGTCGTTTTCTGAGATAACTCCTAAGCAGCATTCGTTAGCACGAGTTGTTGAGTTCGGCGCAAGCATGCCAAATTTTTTTATGACCCCTCTTGTTTTTTGCCGCGTAATTTTAAGCTCGTTTGCCTTTTTCTCCAGCAGCATCTTTAGGGCTTCATCAACAGGGGTTGGTGTAAAAGTTGTTGGAGCCGTAACTTTTCTTTGGACTAACCCTATTTCTTGCAGGCTGTCTAATATGCGGTAAATCTCTTGACGGTTTACTAAAGACAGTTTTGCTACGGCGTTAGCTTTGTTGTCGCCTATTTTCAGTAACGCAAGATAGACTCTGGCTTGCCGCCCAGTTAATCCTAAGGACATTAAAGTTTCTATATCCTCAATGCTGCCCATGCTTGCTACTTTTTTGTGGTTCTTCTGATGATTAACCGAAAAACCTGCTTCTACAGCGCCTTGGCTCCTGTTAGGTTGACCGACCTTAGAAGCTTCCTGCATACAATGCCCCCTTTCCGCTATTAGCTTCTATCAATATTTAAGATTTTGCTGAAAAACTGGTGACAACGCGTCGTAACAAAAATACATGTGATTACTTTATGCGCGCCATCACGCCCTTGGCCGTCTGCAGCAGCTCACTTTGCCCTTCTAGTACGTTATGTTCCCGACCCTTTTGAAGAGCAGGTTTGCTATGACCGCAACTATGACGTCGGCGATTATCCACTCCATGGTTGAAAGAACCCCTAAAATGCCCAGAACCGTGAAAACCGCAAGCAAGGCTATAGCAACTGCGCCGATAAGTTTTCTTGTCCTCAAAGCATCACTTGACATCCTACTTCGCCTCTGCTGTACTATATGGATGACCCGCTCTTTTTAACCTTTGACTACCCCTATGGGAACAAGCCGCGCAACCTTGGTGGCTATGCCGACTTTGTCGCTAACCTCTGCCACGGCATCCACGTTCTTGTATGCTCCATCTGCTTCTTCAGCTAAAACCAACGCGCTCGCTGCCCGAACCGCAATTCCCCTTTTTTCCATCGCGGTTTTTATATCACCGCCCCAGAACCTGCGTTTTGCTGCTGCCCTGCTCATCATGCGTCCTGCGCCGTGTGCTGTGGAGCCAAAGCTTAGCTGCATGGATTTTTTTGTGCCAACCAGCACCCAAGAGCTTGTGCCCATGCTGCCGGGGATAAGAACTGGCTGCCCGTAAGGCTGATAATCTTGAGGGATTTCAGGGTGATTAGGCGGGAAAGCTCGGGTCGCGCCTTTTCGGTGCACCCAAACCTTCCTGTTGACGCCATCAACATCATGGGTTTCAGTTTTGGCGATGTTATGTGCCACATCGTAAACCAGTTTCAACCCAAGTTTTTCAGCATCTTGCTTGTAGACCTGCTGGAAGCTTTGCCTAACCCAGTGCATAATAGCTTGACGGTTACAAAACGCGTAATTCACTGCGCACGCCATGGCTTGAACGTAATCTTGGGCTTCGTTGCTGCTTCCTGGCGCACAGGCTAACTCGCGGTCAGGCAAATCCATCTTGTACTTGTGCACGGCGCGTTCCATGACTTTAAGATAGTCACTGCAGACTTGGTGTCCGTAGCCGCGTGAACCACAATGAATCGTCACCGTAACCTGCCCCTCATGGGTCAAACCAAGCGCCTTCGCCGTATCGGGATTGAAGATTTTGTCTACTTTTTGGATTTCCAAGAAATGATTTCCTGAGCCCAGAGTGCCTAGCTGGTTGAGTCCTCTTTTTTTGGCGGTGTGGGAGACTTTGTCGGGGTTGGCATTTTTCATATGCCCTGACTCTTCGCAGTGCTTTGCATCTTCAGGCCAGCCCATGCCCTTCTCTATAAGCCACTGTACACCCTCTGTGGCGACGCGGTCTTGATCAACAGGGCTTACCCTAAAGTCTTTGCGGCTGCTACCCAAACCCGAAGGAACATTATCAAAAATCGCGTTAGTCAAATCATGTAGTTTGGGGCGTACATCCTCTTCTGACAAGTTCGTGGACAACAGGCGCACGCCACAGTTAATATCATAACCCACTCCGCCAGGGCTAATTACACCCTCATCATAATCCGTTGCAGCAACGCCTCCAATAGGAAACCCATAACCTTCATGCCCATCAGGCAACGTTATGGCGTTCTTGTAAATCCCCGGCAAATACGTAACATTAGCACACTGATTCAACGTACGGTCAGTTAACATCTTCTCCATCAAAGCATCATCCGCGTAAACAACACCTGGAACCTTCATACCCTGCTTAAACTGCGGAATACGCCAAACACAATCGCCAACCTTCTCAACAGGAACCTTCTCAGATTGACCATAACCCTTGTTAGCAACCATAATCTAAACCTGCATAAAAAGGACACCAAGCTCGATATAAACAGTTTTGGCTATGGCTCCTTCAAAGATTGTTGCTTCTTTTTGGCGTAGTTTATGAAGCCTTGGGTGCTGTTTTTTATGAGGGTTTTGTTGTGGATGGGGTTTGCTTGTAGGTTGGCTGCAATTTTTTGTGCGACGGGGTCTTGGCTGAGGATTTTTTGTCGGATTTGCTCGTCGGTGCAGCCTTGTTTGAGTGCTTTTTGGGTGATGTTGAGCCAAAGCTTGATTTGCTTTGCGTAGCCTTGCAGGCGTTTGACTGCGTTTTGTGCCTTGCCAAAATGGCTATAATACAGGTATTGAGGGTTCAAGTTGACGAGTTTTTCTATGGACGCCAAGGCTATGTCGGGGCGAAACGGCGGCGGCGTGGTTGGAAAAACGGTGTCAAATTCGCTTAGGTAAGCTCCTGCTGAGTCCCCCGTGAAAATGCCCTGATTCAGCGGTTCGTAGTAGCTCAAGTTATGTGCTGCATGCCCTGGTGTCTCCACAGCCCGCAACTCAACCCCTTCCCCTGCGCTGAACACGTCGCCGTCGCCTGCTATGATTATGCGGTCTTTCTCTACGGGTTCGGGTTCACCAAATAACTGCGCTATATCTTCGAGGGTTTCTTGGGAGGCTGCCCAAAGTTTGGTGGGGTCTGCAAGGTGCGAGGCGCCTTTGGCGTGGACTATGACTTTGGCGTTTGGAAGGCTTTTTAGCAGGGTGCCAACTCCGCCGCCGTGGTCTATGTGGATATGTGTGAGGGCAACGTATGTGACATCGGCGGGGTTGACTTGTAGTTCTTGTAGTCCTGCGAGTAGGTTTGGGGTTGAAGAGGCGGGTCCTGTCTCGACGATTATGGTTTTTTGGCCTTTTAGGACGTAGCTGGCTATGAGGTTTGAGTGGTTGCCTGTTTGCAGGTCAATTTGGAACAGTTTTTCTCCAATTTGTTTGGTGTGCATCTGGCTACTTCGCCTTTGATTGCTGCAAAGACTTTTGTTTGAAGTGCCATAAACGTTCTTGTTTTAACACTTTCCTGTTGCCTTTTTCACGTAACCTTTAACAGTGAGAGTCTATTATTTTCATAGCCCGTACCAAACTGGTAAGGCTGGATTTAATGAAAGCGATAATCTTTGGTGCCCCAGGCTCTGGAAAAGGCACCTACGCCGCGAGGCTCAAAGAGAAGCTGGACATCAACATTATATCCATGGGGGACATTTTCCGGGAAATGCTGCAGGAAGACTCCATTTTAGGGCGCATAATCAAAAGTTACGTGGAGGCGGGGCTGCTGGTTCCCGATATCATCGCATTAGAAGTTCTCAAAGACCGCATTGCCAAAATTCCTAACGGCAACGGCTTCATCTTAGACGGTTACCCACGAACTCTGGCGCAGGCTGACTCCCTAAGCGACATAGCCGAAATCGACGTCATCATACAACTCATCGTGCCCGACTGGCTAATTATCGAACGCCTAACCTCTAGGCGCATATGCAAAAAATGCGGCGCCGTCTACAACCTCAAATTCTTAAAACCCAAAACCGAAGGTGTCTGCGACAAATGCGGCGGTTCACTGTATCAGCGTCCCGACGACAACGCGCAAGTCATAAAGATGCGTCTAGACATCTACGAATGCGAAACAAGCCCCCTCATACGCTACTACAAAAACCGCAAAGTCCCCTTCATCGTACACACTGCCTCTACAACACAAACCCCCCCCGAATCCGTAGTCGACAAATTCATCGCAGAACTAAAAAACTACAACCTCGTCTAATCAGATCAGATATCCAACAGAAAAACCAGCTTCACTTTCCCCTCTTCTTTACTAATTTCCATCTGGTGATACGTCACTGCTTTCACGCCAACTTTTTGCGTGTGCCTTTGCGGGTCAAATGCTTCGCCCCAAACTGACGCCTCCACCCTAAAACCCTTCTTTGTTTGTTGGATGCTGTGCACCTTGAACTTGGAAAACAGTAAGCCTTCAACTTCAGCTTCCACCAGCAGCTTCTCAAGCCAATTATAAATCAACGCATACTCATCCTGCGCCTCAACCACAACCTCCACCCTCTGCTCTGCAACAACCCTCTTTGTATCCGTCATAACCTCAAACATTGCCAACGCCGCATTCCCAAACGCCTCCTCCATAGTCTTTCCATACGCTGCAACAAACGCATCTGCTGTATGCTCCAAAAACTCAAACTGCCCCGAAAAATCACCCATTTCTTTAGCCTCCAACTGCTACACCAACTGAAAACGTAGCTGCGCTAAAAAAGTTTCTTCACCGCCAAATTTACAACTTGCTCAAAAAAAGAGAGCCTTCAAAAGGTGGAAAGATGTGGGTTAGGGGATGTTTTGGATTTTTTGTATGGTGGCGGCTGCTAGTTTGGCTGCGTTTTTGCTGTCGTTGAGGTTGATTAGTCCTGTGGGGCTGTGTATGTACCTGGCTGGTATGGATATGGTTCCGCTGGGTATGCCTTGTCTTGTTAGGGATATGCGTGCGGCGTCGGTGCTGCCCATTAAGCCTGTTTCCAGTTGGTAGTCGATGTTGTTTTCGGCTGCGGCGTCCATGAACCACCGTAGAACTTTGGGGTGGGTTATGAGTCCTGCGTCGGTGACGGTTATGGCGGGTCCTTTGCCCAGTTTTACGGAGGTGTCAAATTCTCGTACGCCGGGGACATCGCCTGCAACGGTTACGTCTAATGCTATGGCTACGTCGGGGTCTACTCCAAAAGCGGCGGCTCCTGCCCCTCGCAGACCTACCTCTTCTTGGATGGTGCCAACTGCATACACCGTGCAGTTCGTGTCGCCCAGTTGCTTCATAGCTTCCACCATAGCGGCGCATCCCACGCGGTCATCAAACGCTTTACCCATGCCTATATCCTTGCCGACCTGCACGTACTTTGCATCAAACGCTACAGGGTCTCCGACTTTAACCCCCATCTTTTGGGCTTCTTCTTTACTTGACGCACCGATATCTATGAACAGGTTATCGTAGGTGACGATTTTTTTGCGTTCATCTTCTTTTTGTATGTGCGGGGGTTTAGCGCCTACAACACCTGGTAATGTGGCGTTTTCAGTGTGCACGTTGACCTGTTGGGCTAAGAGTATGCGGTCGTCTATGCCACCCATTTTTATGAACTTCAAAAAGCCCTCTTTGGTTATGTTTTTTATCATCAAGCCAACTTCGTCCATGTGCGCTGCCAGCATAACTTTGGGCTTGCCTTCCTTGCCCTTTTTTACGGATATTACGTTCCCAAGCCGATCCACGCTGACCTCATCAACATACGGCTTTAGCATCTCTATCAAAAGTTTTCGTGTTTCCTCTTCTCTGCCCGCCACGCCGCAGGCATTAGAAAGCTTCTCTAAATTCTCAGTAAACGACAACAACAGTCCTCTCACTTTTATGGTACATCCACGCAATTATTAAACCGTTACATGTCCACCTTCCAACAGGCGTGGTAATTCTTAAATGTCTAAATTGCGTCAACAGCTTATTCAGGTGCAAGATAAAATGGCACAACCAAGTTTCAAAACAGTTTTTGTTTTCTTAGACACCGACAAGTATTGCAGTCCCTTTGACATGCTTGTCGCCATAGACGCATTCCCAGACTCCATGATATTCAAATACGAAAACGTCAACGGCGAAGACGCAGCAAAAATCGTCTTTGACGCCCTCTTTCCACGCGGACCTATGGGAGCAGCACACACAAAAATCTTCATCAACGGGAGCAACTTTGACATGGTCAAAGAAGTCGTTGAAGCAACCCAAAAATGCATGGCATCGGCTCCTTGGGGAAACAGCATCATCGTAGACCCCCGCGGCGCCTACTCAACAGCAGCTGGCGCGGTCGCTAAAACTTTGGGTCTTTCCCTCTCTAAAGGTCTAGGTGAGTTGGCAGGCAAAAAAGTCACTGTGCTCGCAGGCACTGGTCCTGTCGGTCAAACAGCAGCACGCATCTACGCCGCAGAAAAAGCAGACGTCACCATAACCTCACGCACCATGGCTAAAGGCCAAGCAATCGCAGACAAAATCAACGCCGAAGCAGGCGAAACCCGCGTCAAAGTCGTGGAAGTTAGCAAGCCTGAGCAAACCGCCGCTGCCGTAAAAGACGCCGAAATCATTCTTGCCGCAGGCGCAGGAGGCATCCAGCTACTAAGCGCAGCCGACCTGAAAGCAGCACCAAACTGCAAAATCGTAGCCGACATCAACGCGATTAAACCCCTAGGCGTAGAAGGCTTAGGCGTAAACGACGACGGCAAAGACCTGCCCTCTGGTGTATTTGGCATAGGTGCACTAGCAATTGGCAAACTGAAAATCAAAATCGAAACCGCCATGATCAAGCAAGCAGCAGAAGCCGCCTCTGGACTCTTCGACTACTCCATTGCTTATACCATAGGCAAAAAGAAAATCCTCAAACAACTAGAAAAAGCCAAGAAAGCTTAAACCGTCCCGTTAGAGTTTGTTGCCGCCCTAAAACGCGGCTTCTTCTTTTCTTTTTTGCTTGTTTTTATTTGTTTGCGCTGTTGTTTGTGCTCTAAAAGTTGTGGTGGTTATGGAAAACGTGAAATACTGCGTTTTGGATTTGTAGATTGCATTGTGAGGAATTCAGGTTTGGATGAAGTTCTTGAATTGATGGAGAGGACCTCAAAGAGGCTTCAGAAGGCTTTTGATGAAAGCAGGGAGCTCTCTGAAAAGCAAAAAGCATCTTACGAGCGGCTTTTACAGTCAAAAGACGCCACAGAAGCACAACGGCTACAAGCGTTCACCCGCAGAATGATAGCCTACGAACGCTTAGACCGCATATCCTCACAACTCACCCTACTCTACACCCTACAAATCTTCGCCTTCAAAGTCAAAGTCCTAGAAGTAACCCTCAAAAACATGAACGAACAACTAGCAAAATCCGGAGCCCTAACCAAAGTCAACGAAATCGAAGACATCCGCAAACACATCGACTCACTAAAAATCCTCGTAGAAGCCCAATACGAATCATTAAAAGACATAAAAGACAAAAGCAAAGACCTGCCCTACGTCTTCTAAACCCCAATTTTGATTTCCCTTTTCCCTATTGCCTAAAAGCGTTAAACGCGGCAATCAGAGGGTAGATTTGGTTTAGAAACGGTTTTAAACTGTCAATATCTGAGTTTTGCTGTAAAAAGTCTGATTTTTGGGTGTTTTGGCTAAAAACGGCTTGAGTTGGGGTTTTTGGTTTTGGCTACATAGTTTATGGAGTATATGTGGATAATCACTAAGTATCGCAGTTCCACTTGATTGTTTCGTGAACCAGGCTGATGAAGACTTGCTTGGGCTCAATCCGCCATCGTGGCAGATGCCCTTGCTTGAAATTTATTCTTCAGTAAGGCTGGGGAGCGATAGGAGAAGGCTTCGAAATGGAAACTGCATGTGTTACACTGTTGTCAAGTAGGAGAGACAGATTGCATATCGTAAACGAAATCCTAAAGATGACAAGAGTAGGCGCTTCAAAGACCCGTATAATGTACAAAGCAAACTTGAACTTCAAACTGGTTAACCAGTACTTGAATTTCATGCTCAAAAATAATTTGCTACAGGAAAACACCGAAGACCGCCGCATACTCTACCGCGCCTCTGAAAAAGGCATAACCTTCCAACGCAACTACGACAAACTAATTCAACTGCTCCACTAACAACTTTTTTTAAACCTACTTTCTAAGCCACGTACCCAAACTGTACGCGGTTAACGCAAGTAAACACACAAGAACCGCGGCTTCAAAAACGTTAACTGACTGCATCAGGGAAACAACCAAAACCGCAACTGGAATCGGCGCCAGCAGCACGTAAATAAAGCCAACAAGCAACCGTCTGTTCCCTACACTGCCGTTTCTTAGGTATCCGCGACCAAAAAACGCGCCTGCTAACCTGCCAAACCCACTAGTGCATGATTTACAGTAGTAGCAACTGCTGCAGCCCAGCCTGCGCAAAATCATATACACCATAGCCGCCGTGAAGGCAAAGAAAACCCAGCCGTAAACCACATTGTAGAGCCAAATGCTAACTGACGCCAAAACAACCCAAGCAAACAACGCCAAATTCCCCAACACAACAAACGAACGACTAAAATCAAGCTTCTCTTCACTCAAAACCCAACAACTCTAACAACCATTATTCTACCTATGCCTTATTAACCAACTGCTACCAACCCGCGTTCTAAACCCAATTTAGCTTCAACCACTTTGCTTGCTGTCGCCTACGCTTTTGTACCCAGATAAACTTAAATTACGCTTGCCATATTGGAGATAGCACGAGCGGTCGTCGTCTAGCCTGGTTAGGACACAAGCCTTCCAAGCTTGCGATCACGGGTTCGAATCCCGTCGGCCGCACCAATTCTGCCCCAAAATCTCTTGCTGTTTGTACAGTTGCAGTTAGCTTGGTGTTAAATGGTGTGTCTGTTTTTGTGGGTGTTCATCTTTGTTGCATTTGTTTTTTGCGTAGGTCTCTGAATTTGTTGTAGTAGTCTATGGGTTGGAATACTGGCGCAAATGTTAATTGCTGCTCTAAGCCGCAAGCGCAGACAACGAAGACTTCTTGCTTTTTGTTGTCGGTTAAAATTTGTAGGCGCTCTTTGCGGCATTCAGGACAAAAATAAGGACCATTTATCATTTGTTTGGCTTCTTTTACAAGGATTTTGATGCTGGTGTTGCGGACTTTGCGGGTGGGCTTTGCGGGACACATTTTGTTTTCAACCTGATTTGCCTGTTTTAGGCGAGGCATAACTTGACTTGTGTTCCAGATATATTCTTCCCTTGTGGCAACTGTTTTCTAACATGTAACTTGCCTTTAGAGCCTGATTTGGCGGTAGTTGGAGCTGTTTGGTGAGGCTTTGGGTTATGCGGAGGGGTTGGCTGCTTGTTTTTATGAATAAATTTAGATACGTTGTAGTGTATATGGTGTGTTGGTGTGATGGGTATAGAGGATTTTCCTTCTGTAGTGTTTAGGGTTAGTCGTGGGGAAGCAAAAAGCGATCAGGAATGGCTTAAGAAGAAACTGGATTCTTTTGCAAAGTTGTGGCGTAAAGAGTCTCCAAGGCTTATGGGGAGAATTGAGGAGGGCTGCGGAGAGGTTTTCACTAACACCGCCAAAGCTGAGGGCATAACTGTGTTATGGTGCAAGAAAAACCAGGAAACCTCAAACGGCGCCGTACAAGAAGACGAACCACTAAAAATCAGCCTTTACCTGACAAAAACCGACACCTTAACCTCCATAAAAGAATCCCTCGTACACCTGCTTGTACACTCGCTAATATACCAGAAATACCAGTTCCACTTCAGGCTACGCGAACAAACCCTCTTTGAGGACATATTAGCCGACGAATTTCTCGCTTCAGTGGTTACCCTGATGGTTTTAGGCAAAAAATTCGGAAGAAAAACCTGTGAAGCCGCGTTAGACCAAGCCGTTCAAGAAACCGCGCAGCGTTTATCCCAGAAGAAAACCCGTAGCAAACTATTAAACGAGCTATACAACTTCACCGAAGGCTATACACGCAGCATCAAAAACAGAAAAACCGACATACTCACAGAAAGAGAAAAACTCATAGTGAACCTGCTCTCTTTGTTGCCTGAAACCGTATACTGCGAAAATCCCTAACTCCCTTTGAACTGCCCAAAAGATAGTTTGCGTCTGCCTTGGGTTGTTGCCTATAAAAGATGGCTGTATGGCGAAGAAAAATCGGTTCTTGGTTTAAAGTCCAAGTTCGATTAGTTTGGGCAGGTTGTTAATTTCGATGGCTTTTGTTCCCGTGAATATGCGGGAAAACTTTGAGCTAGCTTTGGATCCCATTGTGACAACTAAGTCGCCTTCATAGGATAAGGTAATTGTTATTCCTGCTTTTTTTAGGTCTTCAGCGATTTCGTCTAAAACTCCGCGCATTTCCCCAATGGATTTAATGCTTTTGGCTCCTTGGGCTATGGTTTTGGCTAAACCGTTTGTATCTTTGCCTTCTCTTAAGCTTGAAAGTACGTCTTTGATGAATGCCTTGTTTTTCGCGTTTACGTCAATTCTTTTGTTGCTTGCTGTTATTTCTATGTCTTCTTTGTTTTTAGTTGATACTGTGACTTTTCCTGATTCTATTATTTCTCCTAGTATCGTCACCAGTTGCATGTAGCGTCTGCCTGCCTGCTGCTTGCCTGGCTTTTAGCGGCTAACGTTTTACTTCTTTAGAATAAACAATATCTAAAACAATTGCTCCGTTCAACTTGGCTTTTACCACGCCAAGGTCCAAGCTTAAGTCTTCAAAGCTGAGTTTTATGTCAGATTCTCTGCCTGCAAGTTTATCCACCAATGCCAAAATCGTATCTGCCATGTCGTGGGCGGTTTTTTCCATATTACTAGTAGCTTTTTCAACGTTACTTTTTTCCATAAAAGACACCAAAGAACATTACGGGCGAGCACTAATATAGATTTGTGTTAACCTTTGAACATAAAATTTTATTCAAAAAACACAAAAACTTGGCTATATTTCAAGAACCAAATACGTGTTAACTGCATCGTACTCTTTACTTCAAAAACTGCTGCCAGCTTGCTTTGCGAAACCTTTTCTAACTGCCCCGTAGCTTTTCAGGTGAGGTTTAAGTTATGAACGACTGGGTATGTGTTAAGGTTCCTCATCACAAAGATGTTGCTCAAACAATCAAAGACCATGAAGCCTCTGGCTGGCGGCTTCACACCTACACTTGCGCCCAAGCAGGCATGGGAGAAATGATAAATCATTACCTGCTCTTCACAAAAGAACCCGCTAACAGCAAAGCATACGAAAAATCACAGCCTATATAATAACCCAAACTTTTTTCTTGAGCCGTAACGTGTTTTTGCTGTTTAGAAGGTTTCTATTAAATGGGGCTTTAGCTTTTTGAATGCCTCGGCTTGCTTGGTGATTTCTTCTTCTGTTTTTTCAGGGTCAAAATCTGCGGTTTCTTTTATGAACGCAGCTAGCCGTCCTGTCCATAGAATTCGCAGTGCATCAATTAGGATTTCTCTTTTTTCTTTGGGTGCTTTGTGGAAAGCTGTGATGAAGTCGTAAACGGTTTTTGCCCACAGCTCTCTTGGGAACGAATACGCCGACATGGTTTCAAGATCTTTGAGGTGTTCAAAAACTTCTAAGTCTTCAGGCTCCAAGATGGTTTTGTAGGTGGGTAGGTATTCGTTGAAGTTGCTACGGTACGTGTTTATCATGTTTGGCAGGTCAATGGGGATGGGTTTTTGCGAGTTAACGTATTTTTCTTCGCCTACTCCTTCCACTTCTGAGTAACCTTTCGCTTTTTTCCACACCGCTTCGTATTGTTCTAGACACGTAAACATTGTGCCTACTACCTGCCTAAACATCGGCGCCAAATGTTTGGTGGGGTCTTTTGCGTCATGGTCTTTAATGCCCAAGAATGCCTGTTTTATTTTGAATCCTTCTGCCAAGGCGGTGTGGGTTTCGAATATGTCTATGCCAAAGCTGCGGACTTCACGTATCTTCCACAGCGGGGACTTTAACAGTTTATCCACAAGTTCCATGGATAACCCGAAATCTCCGCCTATGGGTTGCCTGATGTTTTTGCCGTAAAGGCTTGCGGTGACTGGGTAGCACAGAAAGTTTGTTATGGTGCCGTCGTATTTGCGGCGGTTGTAGAATGGGACTACAAGTCCTGTGTCGTTTGACATTACGGGTGAGAGCAGCAGGTTCATCCATTCTGGGGTTATGCTGCGTAAATCTGAATCTACAAGGGCAACTGCTTTGACGCCTAAGAACTTGGCCGCTTCAAAAACCGCTTTGATTGCTGTTCCTTTACCTGAAATTCCCACATAAACAGCGGGTACAAGGTTCAGGTTGAAAGGTTGCCCTTGGGAGGGGAAATTAACTGTTTTCACAGACGTTAAGGTTCCGTCCACAGAGTTTCCGTCTGAAACAAAAATAACCGAGCTCATCTGGGGAAAATAAGTTTCAAGCCCTATAATTACTTGGGATATGACATAGCTTGCGGTAAGTACGTTGTTGTATGAGGGAATTCCAACTAATATGTCTGCTTTACCAATTCTTTGTAAATGACTGCACGCTTCACTTGACAGGGCAGAATCAATATCTCTTTGCACACAAAACCTCCAGCTGAACTTACTATATTTTCTAAACGGCTCTTTTTATGCGTTATCACACTAAAATTCACAAACTTTAAAGGTGACCTGCAGAACGAAAAAGTGAAAAGCAACGTTATGGTTGAACATAGTGCAGGTGCAATTGAATGAGTGAAGAAATGGACGTAGCAACCGTGCAGTTAAACGGCGAAAAACAAAATTTCCTACTTAGCAAAAAAGATTTCAAAACAGGAAGCAGAGGCTACCACTCCCAAGGAAAAATGATGGCTGGCGGCAAAAACTACCAAATCAACATTTTGTGCGTAGAAATCGGCTCCAAACCAAAAGAACCCAAAAAATCAGAGTAGCCCCTGATTCGGAGCCTTCTTTGGCTCTTGCCTAATTCTTTTTTAAAACCTGAAAAATAAAGAAAAGAGAGAAAGTTTAGGACACTATGGTTGCTCTGATCAAGGTGATTTCTTCAACTGGCTGGCTAAGTTCTCCTGTGTATGGGTTTGTAGTGACTTGCGCGTTGGCTATTGCGTCAACGACATTCATTCCCGAGATGACTTCGCCAAAAACCGTGTAAACCTCATCAAACAGTGTGCCTTGATTGTCTATGACGTTGTTTCCGTTGTCAACGACGTTTATGAAGAACTGGCTGGTTGCGGAATCGGGGTCATTAGTTTTTGCCATAGCTATGGTGCCTCTTGTGTTTCTGTTGTTGGTGCCTATTTCGTCGGGTATGGTGTCAATGTTTCCGTTGATTGCTCCGCCTTGAATCATGAAGCCCGCGATGATTCTGTGGAATATGGTGCCGTCGTATTTTCCTTGCTCAACTAGTTCTTTGAAGTTTGTTGAAGTTATTGGTTTGTCTTCCCGTAGCTCAACAGTAAAGTTGCCCATGCTTGTTTCAACCAAAACATCAATTGGTCCTTCCATGGGTGATGCAGATGGGCTGGGTGAAACACTTGCTGATGGGCTTGGACTTGTATCATTTCCCGAACTTGGAACAACGTCATTATTTGCAGAATTACCTAACATGATAAATGCCACAACCACAATGACCGCCACGACTGCTATAACGCTTACTATAGCTATCCTCTTGTTCCTGTTACGTGCCCTAATAGTTGAAGGTTTAACCTTACGGCTTGGACTCATGCCTCAAGTATCAAAGCTTTTTTATTTAAACTTTTCAAGCAACCCCACAAAACCCGCCAACACCAGATAAGACCAGACCAGCAAACAAAAACAGCCAACCCACAATAGACCTTGCGTCAACTTAAGCTTTCTTGACGCAAAATAAAAAGAAAAAGAGCTGTTTTGAAGTTTACTCTGTTGGGGTGGGGGTGTAGCGGGAGAGGTAGCCTTTGGTTATTTTGGGCGGTTTGGGTTTCCATGTTTGTAGGCGGCTGCTGATTTCCTGCTCAGATAAGTCCACGCTTAAGACGCGGTTGGGTATGTCTACGGTTATGACGTCGCCGTTTTGGATTACTGCTATGGGTCCGCCTTCTGCTGCTTCGGGGGCAACGTGTCCGATGCATCCGCCTCGGGTGGCTCCTGAGAATCTGCCGTCGGTTATGAGTGCGACGCTTTCGCTTAAGCCCATGCCGCTTATGGTTGCTGTTGGCAGCAGCATCTCGGGCATGCCTGGTCCGCCTATGGGGCCTTCGTAGCGTATGACGACCACGTCGCCTGAGGTTATTTCTTGGCGTTTCATGGCTTGGATTGCGTCTTTTTCGGATTCGTAGACTTTGGCGGGACCTGTATGCTTGAGCATTTTGGGTGAGACCGCTACGGCTTTGACGACGCTGCCTTTTGGCGCCAAGTTGCCCTTGAGTATGGCTATGCCGCCTTCTTTGTGCACGGGGTTGTTTATGGGGCGGATAACTTCCGAGTCGAGAATTTGGGCGGTTTGGATGTTCTCCGCCACGGTTTTGGTGGTCACGGTCAAAGCGTCTTGGTGTAGGAACTGTTTGAGCTGTTTTAGTATTGCTGGGATGCCGCCTGCAGTGTCAAGCTCTTCCATATCGTGAGGTCCGCTGGGAACCATGCTTGCGATATGGGGCACCTTGCGGCTGATGTCATCAAACGTCATAATCGGCAACGAAACCCCTGCCTCCTTTGCTATAGCTGACAGGTGCAGCACCGTGTTGGTTGAGCCTCCCAGAGCAGTGTCCGCAACAACTGCGTTCTCAAATGCCTCTTTAGTTAAAATCTTGGAGGTTTTCACGTCTTTGGCGACGAGTTCAACGATTTTTTCGCCTGTTTCTTTGGCTATGCTGGTTTTTTTGGCGCTGGTTGCCAAGGCGGTTGCACAGTAAGGTAAAGACATGCCTAACGCTTCAGTCATGCAAGCCATCGTGTTTGCGGTGAACATGCCATTACACGAGCCGCAGCCTGGGCACGCGACTGCTTCAAGCTCTGCAAGTTCTTGCTCTGAAATTTTGGAGGAAAACGCTTTGCCAACTGCTTCAAAAACTTGGTCAACACCCACTTTTTTTGTGCCCAGCTTGCCCGACGCCATGGGTCCACCCGTAACGGCTATTGCGGGTATGTCCAACCTGGCGGCTGCCATGAGCATGCCTGGGGTGACTTTGTCGCAGTTAGAAACCAAAACAACGCCGTCTAATCGGTGGGCTTGCACCATAACTTCTACAGAGTCAGCGATTAGCTCGCGTGAAGGCAAGGAGTAGCGCATGCCTGCGTGTCCCATGGCTATGCCGTCGCATACGGCTATAGTGTTGAATTCAAAGGGGGTGCCGCCTGCCGCTAAGATGCCTTCTTTCACGGCTTGTCCGATTCTTTGCAGATGAATATGCCCTGGAACTATGGAAGTGTAACTGTTTGCTATGCCAATAAACGGTTTAGTGAAATCTTTTTTTGTTAAACCCAATGCGGTAAGCAGTGCCCTGTGAGCTGCTCTCTCTACACCTTGCTTAACTTCGTCACTTCTCAACATGTAAACCTCACGACAACTATATGCGTAGCAGATTATGGCGGCAAGCAACTGTTAAGTCTTTTGCGAACCAAAACCCCACACAAAAACAAAAAACAAAAGAAAAAAGAAGAGCCGCATGCTTGGACGGGGTTAGGTTTGGGTTTTTTTGACGAGCTGTTTTGCCCAGTCATAAATCTCTCTGATGTTTCGTGTGTCATAGACGCCTGATGGGTTTTCCTTGAACGCTGCGGCGATTTTTGGTCTTTCGGCTTCCATGAACTTTTTCATTATCCAGGACATGTTGTTGTAGTCGTAGATGCCTCCAAAGAAACCCAGCGCGATGGGTTGTAGGTTGTATTTGGCGGCTTTTTCATCCAAGTATCGGTGTCTGGCTTTTTCTATTTCTTGGGGGTCTTTGTTGGCATCGTATGTTGCCGCAGAGCCACAGCAGACGAAGAGTGCCACCTTTTTTTGGGCGAGCTCTTTTTGAAATTTCTTGAGGAACTTTTCAGGCTCGCCAGTCCATTTGTTGATTTGAATGCCGCTGCCTACAACGACCAAATCGTACTGCGCGATGCTGTCTGTTTTCTCTTTTTTCGCATCCGCTACTTTTGCTTCAAGCCCCTCCTGACGCAGCGTCTGAGCAATATCCTCTGCCGTAGCCCTTGTTGAACCTGACCGCGTACCATAAACAATCAAAGCCTTAACCATAACCAATTCACCTGAAGTTGTATTGTTCATCCCTGCTTATAGCTTCTTACGCGGGTCTTAGCGGGCTACATCTTGACTTAGTGGATGGAAGTGTTTTAACCACAATTTTTATATGAACGCTCTATCCTCTTGAGAAGATTGAGAGATGTAAAATGGGGTATCGCTTTATCCAACCCTAATTGTTTCCCAGAAAAAGTGAAAATTTTAGACACCACCCTTCGTGATGGTGAACAAACTCCCGGGGTCTCGTTGACTCCTGAGAACAAGTTAAGAATTGCTAAACGCCTAGATGAGCTTGGAGTGGACATTATAGAGGCTGGTTTTGCCGCGGTTTCTCAAGGTGAACTTGAAAGTGTTGCGCTCATAGCCAAAGAAGGCTTAAAAGCGGAAATCTGCAGCTGCTCACGCGGTGTCATAGGCGACGTTGACGCAGTAGCCAAAGCCCAAGCCGACAGCATCCACCTCGTAATCCCAACCAGCGACTTACACATAGGCTCAAAACTCAAAAAAACCCGCCAGCAAGTCCTCGAAATCACCCAAAAATGCGTAAAACACGCCAAAGACCTCGGATTAGTCGTGGAACTCTCCGCAGAAGACGCCACACGAAGCGACAAAGACTACCTCAAGCAGGTTTTCACCACAGGCATTGAAGCTGGCGCAGACCGCGTAGTAGCCTGCGACACCGTAGGCGTCCTAACACCCGAGAAATCCTACGAGTTCTACCATGACCTTGCCTCATGCTTGACAGTTCCAGTAAGCGTTCACTGCCACGACGACTTTGGCATGGCCGTAGCCAACTCTGTCTCAGCACTTAGGGCAGGCTGTAGCGAAGTTCACTGCACCATAAACGGTCTGGGTGAACGCGCAGGAAACGCCTCGCTAGAAGAGATTGTGGTTGCGCTCAAATCCCTCTACAACGTCGACACCGCCATCAAAACCGAGATGCTCTTTAGCACCTCCCAACTGGTTTCTAGGCTCTCAGGCATACCCGTGCAGCCCAACAAAGCCATAGTTGGAGCCAACGCATTCACCCACGAATCAGGCATCCATACCCAAGGCTTACTTGAGAATCCCTCCACCTATGAATCCATCGACCCAAGCATGGTCGGAGTCTCCCGCCGCATTGCCCCCGGCAAACACAGCGGAACCCACGCCATACGCGCCTCCGTCGAATCCTTGGGCATAAAACCCACCGAAGAGCAACTCAAAGAAATCTGGCTCCGCGTCAAAACCGTCGGTGATAAGGGCAAGACTGTTTCAGATGCGGATTTGATGGCAATTGCCGAAGCGGTCACAGGATTAGCTAAACCCAAACCCATACAGCTTCAAGAATTCACCATAGTTAGCGGCAACAACGTCACCCCAACCGCGTCGGTGCGCCTTAGCCTTAACAAAACTGAGCTAACCGAAGCTGCCACAGGTGTTGGACCCGTAGACGCGGTCATAAACGCGGTCAAAAAAGCCGTTCTCTCCACCGAACCTATAACTCTTGAGCAGTACCACGTAAAATCCATCACAGGCGGAACAGATGCCATGGTTGAAGTAGTCGTGCGCATGCGCAAAGGAGACAAAACCGCCACCGCCACAGGAGTTCGCGAAGACATAGTCATGGCAAGCATGGACGCCGTACTCGCAGGCATGAACGTGCTCACCGCCTTAAACGGCAACAACAAAACCGCCGCTGAAAAGAAACCATAGCTCCATTTCTTTTTCTTTTTTGTTTTGTAGCGTTTTTGTTTGTGTGATGAAATAGATTATTAGTTTCTATGGTGTTTGTTGCTTTGTGTGTTGACTTGATTAGTAGAGTCCTGACTGGTTGCAGTTGTCTAGACGCCAAGTTGGATGGTGCGATTGCTCCTGAAACGGTTACTTTGATTTATGGGGAGCCTGAAACAGGGAAGTCGACGTTGGCTTTGCAGTGCGCCGTGAATTGTGCCCTGCAGGGTTATAAGACCTTGTTTGTGGACTGCGACAACACATTTTCTACAGAGCGCCTCATGCACCTTGCTCAGGACAGCTTCAACGACGTCGCACAAAGCATAATTCTCATGAAACCCGCAGATTTCGCTGAGCAAACCGCCGTTATCGACACCCTGCCTGATTGCATATCCCAAAATTTTGGTTTGGTCATATTTGACACGTTTAATTCGCTCTACCGCGCCAAGATGTGTGATGTTTCTACGCGGGCTTCGTTTGGCGTTAACCGCGAATTGAATCGGCAACTGGCAGTGATAGCAGAAACCGCGAAAACCCAGCATATACCCATTATTATAACCAGCCAAGTCACCAGCGTATTCAAAAAAACCCACGTAAGCATCGCCCCCGTAGCCACCCGCGTGTTACAGTTCTGGGCAAACAACACCATAGCCCTCAAACCCACCGAAAACCCCACCGTAATCAAAGCCTCCGTAGAAAAAAACCGCAAACCTCAAGAACCAACATGCTATTTGACAATAACAAACGCTGGCATAAACGACTGCCAAACCCCAAACCGCAGGTAAACAAGCATGGATATAGCCGCCATAATAATTCAAGCCTTAAAATTCATTTTTCCCGCGTACTGCGCAAACGCAGCTCCAGTGCTGGGCGGCGGCGGAAAACCCATGGATTTTGGAAAAAACTTTTTCGATGGCAACCGCGTCTTTGGCGCAAACAAAACCTTCCGCGGCTTCTTCGTGGGCTTAACCCTAGGCACAGCCATAGGCATCGTGGAATGTCTGCTTTTTGGGTATCCTTGGCTCTTTAGTGTACTCACTCCGCTGGGCGCGTTGCTGGGCGACTTAACAGGCGCTTTCCTAAAACGGCGGCTTGGAATTGCCCCTGGCGGTTTGCTCCCCATTGTTGACCAGATTGATTTTGTGGTGGGCGCTTTGGTTTTTGCGTTGCCCGTCATGACTATAAACGTAGAGTTAGCCCTGACTGTGCTGTTGCTTACGCCCCCGATTCACTTGGCAACAAACTTTGTAGCTTACAAGCTAAAACTCAAAAAGCACCCCTGGTAACCCGTAACAGAAACAGTTTGCTTCAAAAGCAAAATTGTTGTGAGAACTGCAGAAAATAGGAAAAAGTTTTGGTGTTGTTATACGCCTGCGATTTTTATTTGCATGACGTATTCGAGGAGTATGTATGCGATGAAGAGTAGTGATACGCCTATGGTGAAGGTCATGTATGCTTGTCTGGGTGTGCTGGTTTGTTTTGCGCTTCGGTACATGGCTAGCATCCCGATTAGTCCTGCGCCGTAGAGTATGACTGCTACGACGGTGTCGAACACGAACTGGTAACCTAAGCCGAGCGGGTTTAGGAAGTAAAAGCGGGTTCCTGAGTAGACTGCTGGTGGAGGCTGCAGGATAATGTCGTAGAGTCCTCCGCCGAAAAGAAACAGGGCTAAACCTAAAACAGCTGCGGTGATTACTACGTTAGGCGGTTTTGCGGTTGAAATTTTTTCGAACCAACTGCTAACTGAGAAGGACATAGACGAATCCTGCTGCTGTTTCTTACCTTTTTTAGTCATTTGACGCTTCCTCATTTTCAACCAGGTACTTGGCTACTTCTTTAACCCAGTCTCCTGCTAAAGTATGCTTAGCAATCTGACTTAAATATTCTTTCCAAGAACTCTCCAACGCCAGCACCCAAACCCTATAGCTACCAACCAAATTCTCATACGCCCCAAAATGCCGCCTGCAAAACCCCTCCACCAACGCTTCATGCTCACAGATTCTCCAATCCGTTTTTGCCGTGTTTCTTTTGCTTTTAGTGTGCTTCTCGTAATCCTTTAGTTATTGACTGGTCTTTTTTCTCGAAGGGAAGTTTTTGCTCTTTACTGTATTTCTCATATGTTTCTCGTAGAAAATCATGCCCTTCCCGTAAATACAATTGGCAAATTCTGTTCGCTTTTTCTTCTTGCCCAAATTCATACAATTTATTGACAATTTCTATGATCTGTTCTTTTTTATGCCATATGAAATGTTTTTCTGTTGTCAATTTATAGAGTATTTCCCCTACGGCTTCGGGTGTTTTTGTTGTGTGTTGCAAAAGATATTCTGGCATTGAAAATAGATGTTGTTCCTTTAGATGAGGGAGTGAAATCATTACTAAATTTAGAATCTCCTTATCTATCTTATCAACTAAAGAAAGCCACCATGCCAATTCAGCACGTATATAATCGTATTTTCTGTTTTTTTGTTCACTTTCTAGGAAATCTACTATTTTTTTCCAAAGAGGTTTGATTTTTTTTATTTTGTCTTTATTTAGTTTTTTTCTTAATCTCCATATGAACCTTACAGTCTCCGCAAGATACTCTGTATTTTCGGTCTGAATTAGTTTAGCTACTAGACTGTTTTTGTCCAATGATTCCAAATCGTTCAAGTAAGCGATGCATATTAGTTGAGGTAACTTAGCTGCTGAATTTTCGGGGAACTTGGCTTTTAATGCATATTCATAATGATTGTTTTCCCTGAGCAGGTGATACAAAGGTTTAGATAAATTGCTTGTGTAAAAAAGATAGCTTGAAAATCCGTCAATCCACTGTTGGCTGTTTTCCTGTGGAAATATCTTGTTGATGTTTTGGCTTAACCAATATTTATCTAAATAAGCAATTGTTGTGAGATGCTTTCCTAAGGTTATATTGAATTCGGTTGTCCTGTTGTTTAATAGGTGGTCATCAAAATATTTCCGTATCTCTTTTGGCCATTTTTGATCTGAATTTGTTTTGGCTAATGACGCGTATTTATATGAATAAGCTATCATAGCCGAATATGTAACTCCTAACGCTGAATTCAAAACTCTGTTGATTATGTCTGATTCATTTCCACTTACTTCAGTCTTTACGTTTTTTCCAAGCAGTAATAAAATTTTTTCACATTTTTCCAACTGCTTGATGTCTAGTGTGTGCTCTTCATTGGTAATGTGACTTAGTATTAAATCGCCAACAATATATGCGATTTTATTTTTGTACGAGTTTGTTTCTCCTTTTTCTCCCAAAAAAGACTGTTTCGATATGAGTTTAAATATGAAATCAAGTATTTCCCGCCATGAAAGCTTTTCTCCCTTCTTGGTTATTTCATATATTCCCCATAGAAGTCCGTACTGAAATTGTGGTGGAACATTTAAAAATGGACTTAAATCTGTGGCTAAGCTCTGATAATTCTCTATTACCGTTTTTCTAAAACTGCCTGCTGGACCTCCATACCCATCAAAAACCTCTTTGTCCTGCGGTGTCAATGTTCTTAAATAGTCTGCTATCTGATTGTTTGATCCATTGGTCACTTCTTTTGGCAAGGGTTTTGAGTCATCAACTGTTTCAATCACTGCGCCTGAAGACCAATAAAGATACCCAGGGTGTTCGATTGGTGTAGAATCAATCTGTGTGTACTCTTCATAGAGTTTTTTTATTTTTGGTTTATTTGATTCGATAACAGCTGTTAACCAAAACCTTTTTTCATGTACCCTATTTTTTTCCCCATCAGAGGAAACATTGTCTTCGGGTGGCTTGATTTTCTCTATCCATTCTATTAGTTTTTCGAATTCTTCAGTTGAAAAAAATTTGTAATTCGTTTTGAATAGCTCATAAACTTCGTGGGTTAACCCATGTTCGTCAAGGGGGTTGCCCTTCCATGACCACAATAAATGTCCTAGCTGTTTGTAGTGGTAATTTATTGTGTATATTCCTATTCTTTTTAGAATCTGTTGATGGCTTTTAATTAAATCTTTTGTGATGGCTTCTACTTTGGCAGGGGCTGCTTGTTCCAAAGCCGTCCTTAATACATATACTATTTGATCTCTGTAGCTATCTTCATCTGTTTGTGAACTCTTCTCAATTGTGTTGACCCAAAAGTCGTGGTTTTTGTTTCTGGCGTTGATTGCTTCAATTTGTTTTAGAATGACTTGTGCAATTTCTAATCCGCATATGTTAACTATTTTTTCTGTATATTTGTTAATTGCTTCTGATAGCCAATATTTTTCCATTAGTGGTTTTTCTTGAAAGAAAAAATCTGTTTCATCCTTTGGTTTTATTATTATTTCAATAAGTTTTAGCAATAAAACCTTGTTTTTCGCTTCAATAAGGCGTGGAATTATTGATTCGTATATCTCGGATGAAATAGGGATGTGGTTAGCAAATTTGCTTGATAACGCTGTTTCTATAAATTGAATATACTTTTCTGAAATATGTTCAACAGGTAACCTGAAAACTGTTCTAATAACCATCCAATCTGTGTATGGATTTTGTACCCTCTGGCCCGTTTTTTCGTCTCTAAAATCGATGATTGAATTAATGGTCTGAATTAATTGATGTAAAATGCCTTGGTTGAAGTCTTTTTCAATATGTTTCGCTACATTTTCTAAATAACCTAGGGCTGCCCAATAAGGATATGTATAGCTGTTGGTCTTTAGTTCGGGGGCTTTGTTGTTATTTGGTTCTAGATATTTACGTTTTTGTAACTCTTTAAACCATGGAAATGGATTATCTGTCTCAGCAAGTTTTTTAAAAAACCTCCTTTTAAACGCGGGGTCTCTGGACACATTGAGAAAAATTCTTTCTACCTTGTCAGTCATTCTAAGGTATCCACCGTTTCTTCCATCTCTTTAATATCTTCGTAAATAATTGGTGAAAGCTCCCTGAACTCTGTTTGCCATTTTTTAATCACTTTATGCAATTGTTTGTATCCTTCCTGGTCCTTTTTATAGCCAATAACGTTAATACCCATTGAATTGAAATAGGCTCTATCATATTTCAACAAATATTTTTCATCATTATAGTACGGTAAAAGAATCCAATGCTTTCTTTCTAAGTGTTCTTCTTCACTATATTTTTCAAGTAAAAAGTCAAGAACTTCATATTCATCCAAACCATACCCAATAAAAACAACAGAATATTCACTAAAAATTTTCTTGAGAAATTCTCTAAACGCTTTATTTCTATATCTTCTAAAATATTCAGGCAATGTGAGCACTATTGATTTTTCATCGTCAATTGTTCCATGTATTTTGTATAATTTATCCCGAACTATATTTTCAGGTGTGAATTCCTTATGGGTAATTCTTCCATCGAAAGTAGAATCAAAATATTTGTCTATATTCGTAGTTAAATAAACAGCTGAGATGCCTGCTAATTCATTATATACGTTACAGCTTGTAAGAAGGTCTTGTTTTGCTTCTAGTGCCCTCTCGATCTCTACAATGAATTCTCTCAAGTTCCCCTCGTTTTCTACAAAAATGTTTCTACATATGGTTATGGTCTTTTTAGGATTATTTATTCGTAAGATACTCTCTTTCTCTTTGTACGTGATAATATTCGTTTTCGAAGCATTTTTCAACTAATTTCTTGGCTAAAGTATCCCATCCTGCGCACCCAATTAACATTGATACTCCTGACCCTAAGAAAAAAGCTGCTTTCTTATCGTTTATTTTATCCCTTAATTCTGGAGGAATATCTGGTAGCTCTGGGATATCCACGCTTTCATTAGTCAAAGGGCTACACGTTTTTCATAATCTTATCCTTTATTTTAATTTTACTTATGGTGGATAGTGCCTTTTGAATTCGTTGTCTTCTTTGGGTTGCAGTCAGGATTGATGCATAGGTTCCATGGGCGTTTTCCGCGTAGCCAGACATGTACAGTTGACCAGCCGCAGTTTTTGCAGGTTTTACCCGAGGGTTTTACGGTTCCTTTTTGGGGCAACGCAAACGAAGTCGTGCAGGTTCCTTGGAAATAGTTGGTGCATCCCGCAAACCGTTTTTTAGTTTTCTTCGAATGCAAAATCACCAGTTTTCCATCCGCGCAGGTGGGGCATTTGCCTATTACTTTCTCCTCCAATTTGGCTTGCACTACCGCTTGGCTAAGCTGCTCCCCTATCGCCTTCTCATTTTCCTTCAACGCCGCCGTCACAGGCTTAAGTGCCTCCACAGCATCCGCAACAACCCCCCCTTTAGATTCTTCCCCACGCTGAATCCTCTCCATCCTCTCCTCCAACGTCCGCGTAAACTCTAACGAAACCACCGACGGACAATACTTCCCCAAAACCTCTGTTACTTCAAACCCCAAATCCGTCACCGCGATTTTGTCGCTGGCAATGTAGTTTCGGTCATACAATGTTTGGATGATGCCTGCGCGTGTGGCTTTGGTTCCTATGTTGCCCTGCTCCATTTTGCGAAGGATACTGCCTGGGTTGTATCTGGCTGGTGGCTTGGTGAACTCGTTTTTAACCGAGATTCTCTTTACCCCTACGTTTTCGCCTTTGCTCATAGGCGGCAGCATCGTGTCTTGCAAACGCATAAACGGTTGATAAAAAACCAGCCAGCCCTCCTCCACCGTCTGCTTACCCTCCGCCACAAACCGCTCCCCCGCAACATCAAACGTCGCCTTAACGCTTAGGCGCACCGCGGGCTCGCCAAAAACCGCAAAAAACCTGTGCACCACCAAATTCCAAATGTTCTTCTCCATGGCTGTTAGGGGCTTTTTGGGAAGTTTGCCTGTGGGGTAGATGGCGGGGTGGGCGGGGTCTTGCTTTTTTCCCTGCGTGGGCTTTAGTGTTGGTTTGGATAAGAGAGTTCCTGCAAGGTTTGTGTACTCGCGTACGGCTGAGAGCTTTTGCAGAATTTTCTTGTAGCCTATGCTTGGGGGGAGTTTTTGGCTGCTGGTTCGCGGATACGAAATCAACGCGTCCAAGTAGAGCCTTTGGGCAATGCTTAACGTACGCATAGGAGTGTACCTAAAAAATTTGTACGCTTCAGATTGCAAAGCCCCTAAATCAAACGGCACAGGCGGCATCTGCAAAACCCTGCTGGACTCCACTGCTTCAACTTCGCCGCTTTTCCCCCTGCACTTATCTGCTACTGCTTTGGCATACTTTTTCACTTCAAAAACCTTCGTGGCGTGCTCTGCAACTGTAGTTTCTTCGCCGATTTGCAGCTTCGCGTGTATGCTCCAGTACGGCGTGGGCACAAAACAGCTTATTGCTTTTTCGCGTGTGGCTAAGAATTTTAGGGTGGGTCCTTGTACGCGTCCTGTGCTTAGGGTGGCGTAGTGGTTGCTGTAGTTTTTTGCGGCTGTGGTTAGGGCGCGTGAGAGGTTTATGCCGTAGAGCCAATCTATTTCGTGGCGTGCTAACCCTGCTTCTATTAACGCAAAATCTAGGTGCGGAAGCAAGTTTTCGTAGGCGCTTTGCAGTTCTTCTTTTGTTAAGGTGGAATATTTCATGCGTTTTGCCGATTGGTCTTTGCCGTTGCAGGTGTACTTTAGTATGCAGTACCCGATTATGCTGCCTTCTATATCATAGTCGCAGGCATCAACAAATTCATCCGCGTTTTGCGCAAGGACCGATATCGCCTGCAGCCAACCCCTAACCCTCTGAGCTTTACGTTCCACCTCATAACGCGGTGCCCACTTCAAATCAAAAACAGGGTACCTGCTGCGTTTCTTTTGGCTAGTCACCGTGTAAAGGTGCCCTAACGCGGGAACAACCACGACTTTTTTGTCTCTTTGCGCTTCATAGTATGGCACGCCGTTTTGCTGCATCCGCCTTGGGTGCCCCTGAATATCTATAGCAGAAGCTATCTGGCTGGCTGCATCTGGTTTTTCCGTGACAATAAGCGTGTACTTTTGCACTTGCCCCACTACATCCTTAACTCAATACTTGCTGCTCAAATAAGACTTCTCAGCTAAACCCGCAGGCACTCCAAACCTGTTTTCGTACAGAACCCTTCTTGCCTGCAATAGTTTGCATCTGAACGCCAAGCAAGCCTTTGAAATGTAGCAACTGATAAATACGTTGTAGCGCTTCTTTCCATAAATCGCGAGGAAAACAAGATGCCGCAACGTGTCATATGCAATGATTGTAGCTTCTTGCTATACGAAGGTCCCGAGTTAAAACCTCCAGATGAAATAATCCACAAACACGGCGGCAAATGCCCCAGATGCGGCAAAAAGCTGTCTTTGCTGCCCATAAACGTTGAAGTGAAACCCTCGAAATAACGCTTTATTCTTGTAAAACGCTTCTTTTTTGCTTCTTTTGCGGCTTGCTGCTAACAATGTTTTGCTGCGCTGTTTTCTTTTTCTTTGGCTGTTTTTGCTGTTTTCTCTATCTTTGCGTTTGCAGAGTCTATTGTGATTTCTTGGAAAAGGCATATATGACTGGCATTGTGATATAACCCAATAACCGTAAAAATAATAAACTTCGCAACTAATCTGTGAGAAGAGATGGCATATATGGGGATGAAGCAGTCGCTTTCGAGAAGTTTCAAGGGTTTAGGGAAATTGCAGGCAAACAACGGTGCAATTCTGACCTTTACCGCGTTGATTTTGATTGTACTTATCGCTTTTACTGTACGCGCTTTACCTATTCGTTGGGAGATTCCTTCGGGTACGCTGGGGCTTAACGAGTTTGACCCCTACTACCAGTACTCATTAACCAACCACATGGTAAACGACGGTTTGCTCTCCCCATACTATCCTGAGCCATGGGTTAACTATCAGCAGATGCATCCGTTTGGACTGGACATGTCTCGTTCCCTGCCTTCTTTACCCATGACAGCTGCTGTACTGTACAGTGTTGTCTCGGGGTTAGGCGTAAATGTTGATTTAATGTCGTTCTGTGCACTTCTGGCGCCGATTCTTGGTGCTCTTGCCGTGTTCATCTTATACTTTGTCGGAAAAGACATGGGCGGAAAAACTGTTGGTTTGCTCTCTGCCCTTGTTTTAGCCCTAAGCCCCTCCGTTATCCAGCGGTCTTCCTTGGGCTTTTTCGATACAGAAACTGTTGGCATAGTTTCTCTTTTGCTGTTCATATTCTTCTTTTTGAGGGCAATTGAGCATAAGCGTTCGCTGCGTTCTATGATGCTTTACTCCGTGGGCGCAGCTTTAGCCTTAGCCTACTTCGCAGCTGGCTGGGGCGCAGCTTACTTCCTAATTGACCTCGTCGCGCTCTTCGTATTCATGATGCTTTTGCTTAAACGCTACAGCCAAAGACTCCTGCTCTCATACAGCATAACCTTCGGTTTGGGACTTTTCCTAGCCATCAACGTTCCCCTGCTCTCCCCCACTTACCTAACAACCGCAACTATCCTGCCCGTAGCAGGCGTTTTTGCTCTGCTTTGCTTAGCCGAAGTTATGCGCTCACAAATAGCTCCTAAAACCAAAACCATGATAACCGCCGCCTTTTTGGTGGTTTTGGTCGCTGGCTTTGTTGCCCTTATCGGCTTGGGCACAACTGACATAGCCGGCAAATTCCTCTCCGTACTTGATCCCTTCGAGCGTGCAAGCCAGCCCCTAATCGAATCCGTAGCAGAACACCGAATCACTGCCTGGGGCTCAATGTACTACGAACTAGGCATAAGCATCCTGTTCTTCCTAACCGGCATGTACTTCACCGTAAAGAACCCCACAAACCGAAACGTGTTCCTAATCCTCTTTGGCTTGACAACTCTGTACTTCGCTAGCTCCATGGTGCGTTTGCTTGTCTTGCTTGCTCCTGCCTTCGCGCTGTTGCTCGCTGTGGGAGTTGTTGGCATGCTAAAACCCTTCAGTGCTACCCTCAAGGAATCCGCAGTACGCGCCAGCGTAAAATCCAAACGCAGCATCAAACGCGTAAGCAAAGAATACGGCGCACTGGCAATCCTCATAATCTTCTTCCTGCTCATGTCCAACTACGCATTCACCATAACCAACGGCGGCACCCCCAGAGTTTACAACGCAGTCTACACCCCCATCACATTAAGCTCCGCAAGCCTCCCCCTCATCCCAAACGAACCCCTCCCAGAATGGGTAAACATGCTAAGCTACACCCGAACCAACCTAGACTCCACTTCCGTTGTCAGCAGCTGGTGGGACTACGGCTACTGGCTGGGAATCTTTGGCAACGTAACCACACTTTGCGATAACTCTACTGTAAACGCCACACAAATCGAAAACGTAGGCTACAGCATGATGGCAAACGAAAACCATTCCCTGCAGATGCTTGAAACTTACGACGCCGAATACGTCCTCGTGTTCACTACTTTGCAGTTGCAAGTTACAAACGACGGCACCTTAGCAGGCGTGCAGTTTGCAGGTTATGGCGACGAAGGCAAATGGGTCTGGATGGCAGACATTTCAGGCAACGCTAAAGACCGCTTTATAGACGCGGGCTTTATGACTGATGATTATCAGTGGTCAAGCAAGGTCGATTTTGGCTACAACGAAACCAGCGGTGTGAGCGAATGGAACGATATGGGTTTGAACTCGACAATCTATAAGCTGATGAGCTACGCTGAAAGCCAGTGGGCAGAAGAGTACGGTGTAACTACAGCTGAAACAGTTTCCATTCCCGAATACTTCACCCCCACATACATCTCCGGCTTAGAAATAACCCCCGAAGAAGCCTACCAGCAATACGGCTGGCTAATCCCGCTGGTTTGCCTCTACCACATTGACTGGGACGCCTACTACGCCGCAAACCCCGCAACCACCAGCCCATAGAGTGACACAAACGTGTGGCCCAAGGTTCCCGACCAACACAAACCCGGAAACCCACTTGTACCGTGGGGTCTAGGCGTGGTCTACGTCCTATTCGCCACCGTCTACATTTTTCTTATTTATTTTCTTGACCCTACAACCGCTAATGGCGTCTCTGCGCCCCTAACCTTAGCTGTATGCATCTTGTTTGGCGGCTTCATGGGCATGCTAGATGACTGGGTGGATTTGAAATGGCGCTACAAAACCTTCATGCCGCTCATCGCCGCGTTGCCGCTGATGTATTTTGTCATGGAAAACCCTGCCATGCGAACCTCCATAACCCTCCCCTTCATGGGCATGGTACAGTTTGGCGAACTATACTACTTCCTAATAATACCCCTGCTGGTCATGGTAATAACCAACACCATAAACATGCTCGGCGGACTCAACGGACTAGAAACCATCTGCCCCGCAATAATTCTCATCGGGCTCATGGCTTTGTCCACGCCTGATTTCCAGATACTCATGATTGGACCCCTAATTGTCTGGCTCATTTTGGGTGTCCTTAACTTCCAAGGCAAACTCTTTGTGGGCAACACAGGCTCTTTTGCCATTGGTTTGACCATAGCCGCGTTTGCCGTGCTAACCGACCTTAAATCCAGTCTGCTCATATCCATCCTGCCCTACGTCTTCAACTCCTCACTCATCCTGCTAACTGTTTTCATAACTCGCAAAAAAGCCGTAGTCAAATTCGACGGCAAAAAATTAGAAGCCAACCACAGACGCAGCCTAGTCACCCTCATCACCTACAAACGCCCCCTCACCGAAAAACAAGTCGTCATCATAATCAGCGCAATCATCGCAGTCTTCACAGCAATAACCCTCATCATCACCTAACAACACCAAACCCGAAAAACACGAACGCCACGCTTTTTACAGCAACAAACAAAAGCACTAAACTGGCAACTTGACGTATGCGTGTTAGATGAGAAGCTTTATTATTCTAAACCTCTGATTGACCTGAAAAGGAAGTAAAAACATGAAGGACCTCTCCACTGAAACTTTCTGGGAAGAAGCGGCAAGAACAAAGATGGGCAGTTACCTAACCAAGATAGAAACCGATTTTTTCAAAGAAGCCATCAGCAACTCAGATTACAAACTGGTCTGTGATGTCGGAACTGGCGCAGGGAAGTTTACGTTAATTGCCGTTGAAAAAAACTTGGAGACTGTTTCTTTGGATATTGATTTGCATGGCCTGAAACGGTTAAGGTTGTACACTAAAAAATCTCATTTGATTCAGGCTGACGCAAAAGCTTTGCCGTTAAAACCAGGAGTTTTTGACGCCGTTTTTTCAATGGAAGTTTTAGATTACATTCCTGAAACAGACAAAGTCTTAAACGAATTTCGCACCATTTCAAAAGATGGGGCAGGGCTCTTCTTTTCTTTTGGAAACCAGTCAAGCATAAAATCTAAAATCAGGAACATGCAAGGCAAAAACTACATGCACTCTTACGGCGAAGTTGCTGCTGGACTTGAAAAGGCAGGCTACAAAGTTTTAGGAAAAACAGGTTTTAACTGGATGCTCTTCAACCGAAGCTCTGAGAACAGCCTTATTCCTTTGCTGGGCAAACTTGAAAGAATAATTGGACTGCGCAAAATCGTAAGTTACAGCCCATGGGTACTAATAAAAGCAAAACTAAACAAACAAAACAGCTAACCACATTTTCTTTTGCCCCTTAACCGCTAAGAAAACAGAAGCAATTATTTCATTCCAAGTTTTGCTGCAATAGTTTTAATAGCGCTGTTTCCCTTTTTTGGGTTGGCGGGTAGGTGGACCTCCACCCGTTCCGCTAAGTTTAGAAATCCCGGTGTAGGAGGCAAAAAAGAGTGAAGTTTGATAGTAGAGATGTGACTTTAACTGCGGTTTTCGCAGCTTTGTACGTGGTTATTAATGTGGTGGAGTCGTTTGCGGTTGGCAGCCCCATTTTGGTTTATGGGCCTATTCAGCTGCGTGTTGCTGATTGTTTGATTGCTTTGGCGGTTCTGTTTGGTTGGCCTGTCGTGGGCGGCGTAACCTTGGGTTGCTTGGCAGCTAACGCGTATTACTTCTTGGGTACGCCTGATGTGATTTTGGGTCCTATTGCAAATCTGGTTGCAGCTAGTGTTGTGTTGTTTTTGCGCAAACACCGTTTAGTTGCCTGCGTTGCTGGAGCCCTGCCTGTAGGCGTCATAGTTGGCAGTTACTTGTGGTTCTTCTTCCCGTTCCTCTCGCCGCCTGAAATGCTTGGTTTTCTTCCCGCATGGGCAGCCATGATCCTAAGCCTAACCATAAGCAGCATACTCGCCATAGCCGTCATAGGCTACCTGTTACTTGCGGTGCTTAGCCGCCCAAACATACTCAAGCCTCTAAAATCCCGCGGACTAAAAACTATAGACCCCTAAGCTGCCCCGCTTAAGCAAGGAACCTCTCCAGCTTAGTTAAGCCGATGATTTCGTCAAAGCTCAGTCCCAGTGCGTCGAGAACCTGATCAAAAGTGCTGTGCAGGTACGCGATGTACTTGTCTACGTCTACGTCGTTTTTCGTGGCGAGCTCTACGGGTTTTACGTGGTCGCCGCTGCTGGTTTTTACGAAGCGTATGAGGTCGCCTGCGCGCATTTCTACGCCGCTTTCGTTTAGGATTTTTGCTGCTTTGACGTGTTGCGGGGTGGTTTTGGTGTATTTGTGCAGGTCCTCGCCTAACACGACGCTAAAAGCTAAGTCGTTGATGTCTGTCCATTCACGACGTTTAAGGCACATGTAGCGTCCGCGTACGATGCCTGCGATGTCTTTTTTGGCTTTCTCGAAATCCGCGGGGCTACGTACCTGCGCTAGACGCTGCTTCATCTGGTTAAACGCGTCCTTGATGAAAAGCGGTATGTGCTTTTTCTTGCCCGTTAAGCCCTTCACGTCCACGGTGCCGTCATCGAGTACGCCTAAGTAATTCTTTTTGCGGCTGCTAAAAACTGCGTAACGATACACCTTCTCTACGTCAATAGTCATTTTTAGTTGCTGCTCGGTCCAGTCTGCTAAACCTTTGATTTGCTCTTTGGATGGGTTTTTGAGAAACAAGCTGTCGGTGTCGCCGTAAAGCACTTGGATGCCTAGGTCTTCGGCGTGGCTGCGGATTTTAGTGATGGAGTGTCTGCCAATTGCGGCGGTGGCTTCTGCGACAGGTGGGCAGTACAAGTCGAAGCTTTCGGCTCCGAAAACGCCGTAGCTGGCGTTCAAGATGACTTTGAGGGCTCCTTGTCCGACGTTGTACCAACTGCGTTGCTCCGCCGATAAGCTTTGGTCTTTGGCTCTGGATTTGTACCAGTGAACCCTCAAATCACGCAGCGAACCAATCAGCAAGCTTTCCATGCCACGTTTTTTGGTGCACACCCAATGTGGCGTATTTGGGATTATGTTGCTGCGGCATTCAGGATGCGGACACAAAATGCTCTGGTACCCCAAATTCCACACCTTGATAATTGAGGGGTACAGGCTGGGGAAGTCCATGACAGCTACGTTGAAGTGTACGCCTGGGACGGGTTCGACGACTATGGCGCCTTGGTATTTTTTGCCTTTAATGATGGCTTTGGTGGAGATTTGTCCTTTGTTGGCGAGTATGTCTTGGCTGTTGGGTATTAGCATGTTTTTGTGGCGGTGTTCGCGGTGCATGAAATTGCGTATCCAGCGTGAGACGCCTTGGCGGCTGACGTCTTCCATGGGCATGCTGCTTATGCGCGTTAGGACCAAGATTAGTTTCATGGCGAGTTCGTCTTGGTAGCTGGTTAGTTTGTAAGTGATTTCCGAGTCCCTGAAGCAGTACGCTGCCAATTCAGTGTAGCTTTGCTCGCCTATGGCTTTATCCGACGTAAGCTTCTCCAACCCCAAAACGCCCTTGCCCACATCGTTTAGGGTGATGTCTCGGTAGCGGTAGCCGTAAGCGTAAATTTGGATGGCGCGGTTGAAGAAGAACTTGTAGAGGTCGATGTGTATGCCCGTTTTTAGAAGGCAAACTCGTCTGCCTATGTCGATGGGGACTTCTTTTTTGGGTATGCCAAGGTTTGCTGCGCGGTGCGAGAGATAGCGCAAATCGAAGTCGTCGCCGTTAAACGTTAAAACAAACGGGTACTCCCAAAGCACCTCAAAGATGGCTCTGAGCAGTTGCTCTTCGGTTTCAAAATAGTCCAAGTCCATGTCGGGTTCCAAAGGCGCGTTTCCTTGTTGCATACCTTTGCGTTTGAGCATCAACACTTTCTTTTGTCCATCCGACGAATACACCGAACAGCACACCACAGGATACACGGCTTCGCGTGAATCAGGCACCCGCGACGACAACGGCGCATAAACTTCAATGTCTATGGCAACTCGGCGAAACTTGGGCGCAGGATACTCAGTGAGCTTTGCCCACTCCACCAAGTACCCAAGCTCCTCAGCAGTAACTATCTTCGAGAATTTTTCTTTGAGCTTGCCAATTGCCTCTTCGGCTTCCCTGTCAACATACGGGGTCAAGTTGCCGTTTTTCACTTCAAAAATCATGCCCGGCAAAAACCGCGTATCGTAAATGTAGCTCTGGTAATACTTGATTTTGGCTTCCCAAACTTCGGCTTCTTTTTGCTGGGCGGAGAGTTCGGTGACGGTTTGGGGGTAGTCTTCGGGGATTATGTCGCGTATGCTTCCGTTCGGTTTGCCTCCAATTGCGAGGGGGTCGTTTGTTACGACCTTGGTTACCTTGACTTGTTTATCCGCCAACGCATCCAGCAACTCTATTTCTTCTGGATGGTCAAAGCCTTCATGCTCCACTACCCGCGGCATCTTTTCTAGCTCTTGCGGCGTCACGTTCGTTAAGCAGTACGGCTTGTGCCCCGTGTTGTCATACCAGAAATAGATTTTGCCCTCCTCAGGCTCGTAGAGTTTCACAACCGCCTTTTTTTGGCGACCATCATACGAAGCAGAAACAAAATACGACGGCGGCAGATTTTCAGGTGCCACAGGCGGATAAACGTGTTCACTACGGGTTTTTTTCTTGGCTGGTTCCATCGGTTTTTGAGGCTGCTGCTTTTTGACGGGTTCTGGCGCAGGCTCAACCGACGGCTTCTGCTCAGGTTTCTCCACTTCAACCTTTGTCGGCTCAGGTTTTTTCTGCGGCGAACCAAAATCAAACAAGCTTTTTTGCTTAGGCATCCTCTTTTGACCTTGTATTCTTCTATTAGCGTGGAACTAAAATCTTTAACGGAAAACCCCAACCACCTCTCCCCTAACGTTTTCTTCTAAAACTGGCTGGCACAACAAACACGCAAATATATTGTATATATAGAATATTGGTGGAATTTTTATTTGCCTGATTGCCTCTCTATAGATTTGTGCCAGCTAGGGTTCGTCCTCGAGTCGGAGCAACTTTGGCGAGCCACCTGTTGACGTGGGATATCTGTCCTTTGCCCCCGCATACTCGTTGACATGGTTCGCCAAAGTATTTGCCTCCTTTGCTGTTTTGGATTTGGTTTGTTTGTTTTGGTGCTGCTTGCTGTTTGTTGCTTGGTTTGTTTGGTTTCTTGCAGATCGTTTGTTCTATATATTTTAGGTTTGAAGCTATAGCCTTGGGAGACGCCTATAGATTACATCGAGAACCAATATGTGCCCTAAACCGCGTTTTTCTAGAACTTGACCAAGCCAGCCCAATTTGGTTTTGGTCGCAAGCACATATGGGTGAAAAAATGGAAAATAAATATCGAATCTTGGTTGCTACAATATTTGTGGCTGTTATTGCCGTGTCTATGATTGCCGTTCCCGCTTTTTCTGCAAATGCGGGGTTTGGTGCCAACAACAGGACAAAAAACGTAATTGTTATGATACCTGATGGCTGTTCTCAAAGCATAGAGACTTTGACTCGCTGGTACAATGGCGGCGGATTATACCTTGACACCATAGTCACTGGAACCGTTGCAACCTACATGTCCGATTCTGTAATTACGGATTCTGCTTCTGCTGGAACCGCTTTTGCTACTGGACACAAAACAACCGATGGCTTCATTAGCGTAGGACCTCGAACTGAAGACCTTCTCACTGGATTCATACCAACCGCTGACCCCTACGAACCCTTAGCCACCGTTCTTGAAGGCGCCCAGCTTGAAGGCAAAGCCACTGGCTTAATTGCCACTAGCCGAATAACCCATGCTACCCCAGCAGTGTACGCAGCTCACATCAACGACCGCAACAACGAAAACGAAATCATGGAGCAACTAGTCTACCATGATGTGGATGTGGTTTTGGGCGGCGGTTTCCGTCATCTGATTAACTCCACTGACAGCTACACAACCAGCTTTGGCGAAACATGGAATGGCAAACGTACTGACAGCGACAACCTCTACCAAACAATACTTGACCGCGGCTATCAATTTGTTGACAACAAAGACGACCTGCTAAGCGTTGATTCGGGTAAACTCTTTGGCATGTTTGCTGAAAGCCACATGGAAGCCGATATAGACCGTGCAGATTTTGCTGCTTATCAGCCTTCAATTGCCGAGATGACAAAGAAAGCAATTGACCTGCTATCCCAAGACAAAGATGGCTTTTTCCTCATGGTTGAAGGCAGCCAAGTAGACTGGGCAGGACACGCTAATGACCCCATACACATGGTTACTGACTTCTTAGCTTTTGATGAAGCTGTAGGTGTTGCCCTTGAATTTGCCGCGCAGGATAAGCAGACTCTTGTTTTGGCTTTCCCTGACCACAACACTGGAGGCTTAACCATAGGCAGCTACTACCAAGACAGCAACGCCATCGGACACGGCTACACCGACCTAACCGTTGAAGACATCGTAAATCCCCTGCTGGGCATGGAAATCACCTCTACAGGTCTGGTACGTGAACTCGCAGGCGTCACAGGTGATAATGATGCTGTCCGCGCAGTCTTTGAAGACCGCTGGAACATATCCGTAACCGACGATGACATAGCCGCTATGGACTTGACTGATTCCTACTCAATTTCTGAATACATAAGCCAAGCATACACTCCCTTTGGCTGGACCACCCACGGACACACTGGCGACGACGTTCCCCTCTGGGCTTACAGTCCATCAATACTAACCACCCCCATTGGACACTACGACAACACCGCGCTAGCTGAAATCTGCGCCGACGCATTAGGCTTTAGACTGGACCAAACAACCAATCAATTGTACGTTAACGTAGCCAGTATCTTTAGCGAAGACCAATGGAACCTAAACTTCACTGACCCACAAAACCCCGTTTTGGAAATCACTACAAACAACTGCTATGCAGAACTCCCCGTAAGCAAAGACAGCCTAACCATAACATCCAACAACGGTCATGTCCGCACATTTGAGTTAGAAGGCGTAGTAGTCTATGCTCCTATGAACGGAGACGTCTACCTCCCCTTCCAAGCAGCCCACCTCATACGATAGCCCTTCAACCTCCCCTTTCTCTTTATTTTTTTAGAATCTGCTTTTTGTTGCTTTATGCGCGGTTTGTTTTCTTTATTCTTATAAATGCCGCCATGCTGTGTTATGGCTGTGTATAGACTTTGCTAAGAGATGCTTGGACGCTTGCCATTGAAACCCTAAGCTGGATTGAACTGCAAAAACTCAGCGAACACATGGCATTTGCCAAAACCGTAAAACAACTATGCATAAACGACCCCGACGCAACTCGACTGGGATATGGCTTAGTTGTGGAGACGGTTAGACGAAAAAACCTCATCGACAAATTCATCAACAGCCAACTAAAAGACAAAACCCTTGACGAGTTCGACATGGGAATACAGGCGTTTTTGCGTTTGTACGTTTACCAGACCCGCATAACCCGCAACTGGGAAGGGTTTGACCTCAAAGAAGCTGAACACATAGCCAAATTAGCCCGTTCGATTCTGGGGTGGCAAGCCATGCGCCAAGTTGAATACGCCCTAGGTTTCTTGCTCACCCAACCCGTTCAGCCCCTCATAGACGCAGCAAAAGACCACGAAAAAGTCGCCCTGCAAACTTACCACCCCGCATGGTTTGTCAAATACTGCTTTGACTTGCTAGGCAAAGAAGAAGCCACTGCTTTTCTGCAAGCTAACCTGCAAGCTCTTCCTGTTTACCTGCGCCTAAACACGCTGCGCGGCACATCTGATGAGTTGCTGCAAAAACTCTGCGCCGACGGCATAACCGCAGAAAAAACCCCGCAACTACAGCACACTTACCGCCTAATCGAATCCAAAAAACCCCTAACCAAGACCGATAGTTTTCGCCTTGGACTCTTCTATATCCAAGACAAAGCCAGCTGCTTCGCCGCCCAAGCCGCAAACCCCAAACCCGACATGGCCGTCTTAGACGTCTGCGCTGCTCCTGGTGCCAAAACCACGTATCTTGCCCAGCTAATGCAAAACAAAGGCGTAATCTGCTCTGTGGATTACTCGCGAAGAAGACTAGCCGCTTGGCGTCAAGAAACCGCGCGGATGTGGATAGAAAACGCTCATCCCCTAATCGCAGACGCCTGCTTCCCGCTGCCGTTGGGCGTAGAAGCTGATGTGGTGATTTTAGACCCGCCCTGCACCAGCACAGGAGTCTTCGCAAAGCTGCCCGCAGCCAAATGGCGACTAACCCCAAAATCCCTAGAGAAAATGACGCAGATTCAATGGGCAATGATTTGCAACTGCGCAAACCACGTCAAATCTGGCGGCATCCTAACCTACAGCACCTGCAGCATAACCCTTGAAGAAAACGAACAAATCATACAACGCTTCCTAAACGAGCACCAAAACTTCCACCTAACCGACATCGACCCGCAGATAGGCGTGTCTGGACTTCAAGGTTTAGACAAATGCCAACGCCTCTACCCCCACCTGCACCAAAGCAACGGCTTCTTCATAGCCAAACTACAAAAACAATAAACCCTTCCTCCTTGGCTTTTCACCTTTTACCTGCAAAGCTGCTTGAACACAGAATTTGGCATCCTTAATAACCTATTTAGCGTCTATTTGGATGCTATTTTTTAATTGTATGCAGAAAAGGGGGGAGGGGGTCTAGTTTTTTGGGTTTTTTTGTTGTTTGGCTTGAAAAATGTGGTGTTGGTTTGTATTTGTTTTGGGTTTGTGGATATTTAGGTTACATATTTTCCAACTTTTTCTATGCGATACGTTTTATAGTTACGGTTGGGATTGCTCTCTAAAATAGTGGGGGATGTAAGTAAATGAGTGCGAGATGGAGAAGAAGTAAGAAACATCTTAAATGGTTGGATCTTAAGAACTTTCGCTTTAGCCCCAAGGACTCCAGCGGTAAACCCCCTCGGATAGAGACCGTTAAAGCGCAAAAGAAGACGTATCCCCCAAAGTATCGGTTGCCCAAAAAGTTTGGCAGAGACAAATGGCGTGCGCCTAAACCTCTTATTGACATGTTCCAGGATAACAATTGGGTAACTATAGTCGCCGAAGTTGCGGGTTTCAATCAGGAAACCGTGAAAGTCAACATCAAAAACCAAAAACTCATACTGTCTGCGAAGGCGACTGACCGTAAATACTATAAAAGTTTAAATCTTCCGAAGGTAGTGATTCCAAACGTCGCGCATAAGAATCTCAAGAACGGCGTGATTGAAATCAAGCTGAAAAAAGCGCAAAAGCAACAAACTCTAAAACAACAAGAAGCAGGTTTAAACGATGCCACATAAACTCAGAAACACCCGCAAAAAACGCGGTTCCCGAACACAAGGATACGGTAGGATAGGGCAGCACAGGGATGCAGGTTCGCGCCCGTACCGTAAAGTAGGCTTCCACAAACACCGATGGAGCTACATGCTAAAGAAGTTTCCAAATTACTTTGGCAAACACGGCTTTACTTCTCCGCAAAGCCTCAAACTAAAAGAGAACGTTATCAACCTAACCAAGCTTTGTGACATTGCCGCGGCATCTTCAGAGACCGAAATTGACCTTACCAGCATGGGTTACACCAAGCTTTTAGGCACAGGCAACATCAAGCAGCCCCTAACCATCACCGTCCCCCAATCCTCTGCTAAAGCCAAAGAAAAAGTAGAAGCTGCTGGCGGAAAAGTCATAACCACAGACGAAGACGAATTCGAAGAAGACGCCGAATTCGAAGAAGTTGCAAAGTAAGGTCGTTAACACATGGCAGGTAGATTCCTTAACCTCTTCAAACCCATCGGACGCATACTGCCCGAAATCAAGGTTCCCGAACGAAAGGTTAAGTTCAACGAAAAAATCTTTTGGACAGCCCTTGTCCTCATAATCTTCCTTGTCATGTCTGAAGTTCCCCTCTACGGCATATCCAGCCAAAGCTCACTTGACTTTAGTGCGCTTCGAGTAATTTTTGCTTCAAACCGCGGAACCCTCATGGAGCTGGGCATTGGTCCCATAGTCACCGCTGGGCTGATTCTCCAACTCTTGGCAGGTTCCCAAATCATAAACTGCGACATGTCCAAACCTGAAGACCGCGGACTCTTCACAGTCGCCAGCAAAGTCTTCTCCATTGGACTCACAGGCATACAAGCAGGCGCCTACCTCATCAGCGGCATGTACGGCTCCATAAACGACTTAGGCGTAGCCGCAGTGGTCATATTTGTTCAGCTTGTAGCCGCAGGCATAGTCGTTCTGTTACTTGACGAACTAGTCCAGAAAGGCTGGGGTCTAGGAAGCGGAATCAGCCTCTTCATCATGGCTGGAGTCGCACAGCAAATCCTGTGGTCATGCTTCTCGCCCTCCAACGGCTTGTTCGTCGGCACCCTACAACAGCTACTAGCAGGAAACATCACAATCGTAGACTGGATAGTAGGAGTAGGCGTCTACCCCTCACTCATCGGCTTAATCGCCACCGTAGGCACCTTCCTAGTAATCATATACCTCAACGGCTTCCGCATAGAGTTGCCCATATCCTACGCAGGCTACAAAGGCTTCCGCAGCAAATACCCCATCAAACTACTCTACGTCAGCAACCTCCCCGTCATCTTCGCCTCTGCACTGTTTGCCAACGTATACTTCTTTAGCCAGCTCCTATGGAGCACCCAAGGACAACCCGCCCCTGGACAAAACTTCTGGCTAGACATCGTAGGCAGCTACGGTTTCCCAAACAACGCCACCACCGCCCAACCCGTAGGCGGACTAGCATACTACCTCACTGCTCCACACAACGTTCAAACAGTCGCCGGCGACCCCCTGCGTGCACTGGCTTACCTTGGCGTACTCGTAGCTTTCTGTGCCGTGTTCTCGCTAATATGGCTTGAAGTCGGCGGTTTAGGACCCAACAAAGTTGCCAAACAACTAATGGACAGCGGAATGCAAATCCCCGGTTACCGGCGCTCTGCTAAACCCATCGAAGTCGTGCTTAAACGCTACATCCCAGTCGTCGCCGTGCTAGGCGGCATCATCGTTGCGCTCATCGCGGGTGTTGCGGACTTCTTTGGCACGTTTGGTTCAGGAGTAGGTATCCTGCTCGCTGTAGGCATCATCTACCAATACTACGAGTTGCTGATGCGCGAACGCGCCGCTGAAATGTACCCTGCCTTCAGAAGAATCCTGGGCGAATCCTAAACCCCTCCCTCTTTCCTTATTTATTCTAAAACGAAAAAGCAAAAATGGTTATATTCCAGCGTGATATTATTAGCTAAATCGCGTGCTAAGGACTGAAAAACAATGGACATTTCTATAATCCCCATCGCAACTTTGGTCATTCTGGGTATATCCGTTGCCCTTTCATTCATGAACATGACCCTCAACCGTGTGCTTATCTCACGTTTAATCGGCTGGAACGAATATCGTTCAATGCAAAAAGAACTCGCCGAATACAATTCCCAACGAATGACCGCCATGCGCGCAAACGACACCAAAACCCTCGAAAAACTAAAGAAAAAAGAGTCCCAAATGAACTCCATGCAAGCCAAAATGTTCAAGCCCCAAATGTTCCTGCTCCCCATAACCGCCATATACTTTGTCATCTGGCCCATACTAATTGGCTTCTTCCCTGGTAACGTCGTGTATATTCCTGGGCTTGGAGCGCAACCATTCTTTGCATGGTACATGATTTGTGCGTTCTTCTTTGGAACTATAGCTTCGCGTGTACTTGGTACAACTCCAATCCAATAGTTAAGAGGTCTTCGCTGTGAATGGTGCTGAGCAGACTGCAAATCCTGTAGCTAAGCGACTTGTTATTTGTATCTCTGGCATGGCTGGCACAGGAAAAAGCACCCTATCAAAACGGCTCGCAAAAAAGTACGGTTTACGATACTATTCGGGGGGCGATGCGCTGCGTGATTTGGCTTCTGCTCAAGGCTACGATTCCTCTGTTAATGGCTGGTGGGAAAGCCCCGAAGGTCTGCGGTTCTTGGAAAAACGCAAGGACAACCCTGCTTTTGACAAAGAAGTCGACTGCAAACTTTTGGATTACGCCCGTGAAGGCAACGTTTTGCTCGACAGCTGGACTATGCCTTGGCTAGCCAAAGACGCTTTCAAAATCTGGCTGTCCGCCTCAGCAGAAAAACAAGCCCAACGAATCGCCCAACGCGACCAAATGACCGCCAACGCCGCCATGCAAGCCCTAAAAGAAAAAGAAGCAAAAACCAAAGCCATCTACAAATCCCTCTACGGCTTCTCCCTAGGAGAAGATTTTGATCCTTTCGATTTGATTTTGGATACAGATGCCCTTTCCGCCGAAGCAGTCTTTCAGGTTCTGTGCAACGTCATAGATAATATTGTTCTCAAAACAAAATGAGCCTTCTCTAATTTTTTTTAACTATTTCCTTTGTGCAGCAGTTTTGGTTAACTGTGGCTGTTTTGCTTGTTTGCACTTACAGTTGACTTAAAAGCCTATCGCAAATTTTAAGAGCGCATTCTGTTGTAGATTCGGATTTAGAATTTAACTTAGGAAGAAAGGGGTGGGCAAAGCTGAAGTATAAAGGTGACCGTTTGTTTGTGCTTTTCCTTGCTGAGGTTATTACGTTGTGCCTGCTGGTTTCTTTTCGCCACATTAATGCCGCGTCTACGGTTACGCTTTTGATTTTTAACTTCCTCTTTGTTTCTCTCATTTTTCAGTTGCGTGGCTCGCGGCGTCTCAAACTTATCTTGTTGACTGTAGGAAACATTTTAGGTGTGTTTTGGAATTTTGTTTTCTTCTATTTTTCCGCAGCGGGAATTGAGCAGTTTGGAATGGGCTTTAACGTTTTTTATACTCTGGCTTTTCCTGTTTTGAATTTGATGTGGATTGTGCCGTTTTGGTCGATAAGCCTAGGTGTTCTTCCTAATCTGCCCACGGATAGTTTGGAGGTATGCGAAGGTACTAGTTGAGTTATCGCAGGCTATTTTCGTCTCCTGCACCTTGCTTATCATAGTTTACCTCATCCGCCACTACGTATTCACTTTCTCGATTCTGCGATGCCACAAGCATCCCAGCAAACCCGCGCCTACCAACATTATGTATGAGCCGACGGTTTCAATTCTTGTTCCTGCACATAACGAAGACCAAGTAATTGGTCCCTTGCTGCATAGGCTCTCTAGCTTAACTTATCCCCAGCGCAAGTTAGACGTTATAGTAATAGATGATGCCTCTTCTGATGAAACTGGCGTAATAGCCGATGAATACTCAAAACGTTTTCGTTTCATAACTGCGCTGCACAGAAACAAAAACAGCGGGGGCAAAGGAAAATCTGGCGCTATGAACGAGGGGTTAAAGCATGCTACGGGCGAAATTGTGCTTTGTTTTGACGCTGACTATTTTCCGCCTCCAAACATTGTCGAAAAACTCGTGAAGGATTTTGCTGACCCTCAAGTTGGTGCCGTGCAGGGACGCCCTGTTGTGGTGAATGAGCCTCAAAATCTTATTACCCGTTTGGTTGCGATGGAACGCATGGGCGGTTATGGGGTGGATCAGCCTGCGCGGGATGGGTTGGGTCTTATTCCGCAGTTTGGGGGCACTGTTGGCGGTTTTAGGCGCAGTGTACTAAACTGTATTGACGGGTTTGACGAGAACATGTTAACGGAGGATACTGATTTGACTTTCCAGATTTACTTGGCAGGCTACAAGATTCGCTACGTAAGAGATGCTGAATGCTATGAGGAAGCGGTGGCTAGTTGGGGAGCTTACTGGAGGCAACGTTACCGTTGGGCTAAAGGTCACATGCAGGTTTGCTTCAAACATTCCTTTAACGTTTTGAAAAGCACAAAGCTGAACTGGAAAGAAAAACTCGACGGAATGCTGCTTCTTAACGTGTACTTCATGCCCGTTCTCGCCCTGCTCTCTCTTATCTCAAGCGCCTTTCTAGTAATGAATCACTCTGTATACCCCATAGAGATACTGTGGTTTTTTGTACCCTTAGCCTTCTACAGTTGCGTGGGAAACTTTGCTCCCTTCTTCGAAGTGGGAATAGGCGCACACTTAGATGGGCGAACAAGAACCCAATGGCTCATGCCCCTTTTGCTCTTTGCCTTTCTCTACAACATACCCATATGCGCAAAAGCCCTAGCTGACGTTGTAGTCTCCAAACTTCTTCGACGGCAATCTGACTGGGGAAAAACAACCCACACAGGCAACAGCTACATGGACAACCTAAACTTGCGAGGAAAAAACAATGGCCTCTGAAGTATCGCTGCTGGTAACTTTGGGCGTTTTGCTGACTCCTTTTCTGCTTACCTTAATGTTTGTGCCCACTTTTTTGGAGTGGAAAAGACCCAAAGATGCAGGTCCACGTGTTATTGTGTCTGCTGCTGTTTTGGCTATGCCTAAAATGGTGGATATTGAGGAGCCTTATGAGTTGGATGTTTTGTTGGTTCCTTTGATTGATGATGCGCTTAGCTGTTTGCCCCGTCTGGATTAGCCGTTTGCTGTTAGATGAGGAGTTTTGCGTTTTTCCATTGTTCTTTGGCGAGTTCTATGTTTCCGTATGGTCCGCTGTGCAGGGAATAGAAGATGTAGCACAGGTATGTGCATTGGGTGCAGTCGTGGTAGACTTTGCGTAGGTCTTTGAATTCTTTGCTGTTCCATTTTTGGGGTAAGTCAAAGATTGATCCTGCAAAGTTGTGGCTGTGGCAGCCTCCGATTCGTCCCATGTGGTCTATGATGAAGAAGTCTTTGAGGGCTTGGCAGTTCCATGTGCGTTTTTCTTCTGCGTAGAGGTTGCGTAGGGCTTTTAGCAGCTTGTTGGTCATGAGTATGAGTTTGTTGTGCTTTTTCATCTCCATTAACTGGTCGCACAAATCAACCATAGCCTGCTTATCTTTTATGATAAACTCGTCTTTGGGTTTGCCAATCCTGAAAAGCTGCTTCTCATCTACGGACGTGTCATACGAGTAAAGGCAGTACCACACCGGAACACCCCTGCTGGTGAAGTGGTTGGTTATGTCCACGATTTCGTGTATGTTTTGCTGCGAGATAGTGGGGGTTACGCTAACGTTTATGCCCTCTTCTTGCAGTGTGTCCACTGAATGTAACGCTTTATCCAAAGAGCCCTTCACGCCCTTGATGTAATCCATCTTTTGCGGGTCCAAACTGTCAATGGATATAGCCGCAAAATCCACGTTGCGCAACGCATCAACCTTCTTTGCCGCCATGCTGCCGTTATCGTAAACCGTCGTTACAAAATAACGTGACGCATACTCGATAATCTCCTGCGCGTCCTCACGCAACAAGGGGTCACCGCCAGAAAAAACAATCTCTACAATACCCAAATCCCTAAGGATGTCCAAGCCACGTTTAATCTCCGCAGCTGATAACTCTTCCTTGTTCTGTTCGTTCCAAACATTACAGCCCCTGCAACGGTAATTACATTTCCTAGTGAGCAACCACTGTGCATGATGAGGCTTGTTTGGAGAAAGCGAACGTATAGCCACATTCGCGGCTTTACCCAAATTCAAACAAATGCTCCCTTTGAAGTCCTTTTGACACACAGTATCCCAGCAGACCTATAAAAACCATAACATCCCCCACCCAAACTTTCCATCCACTCCCCACAGCTAAATCCGCCACCAACCAAACTTTACCAACTTCTATAGACCCCCTCCCCCTATGGTTTCTGCATACAATTAAAATTAGCATCCTAATAGGTTGGTGTTTGCGGCTGGTTGATGGGCTTTTTGGGTGTTGTGCGGGGAAATGTTTATACCGCTTTTATAACAGTGTTATATTATGGTTGGGGTTTAGGAGTCGCTGGTTTGAAACTGTCTCTTTGACGGTTTTAGCTAACTGCTCTTGCCTCAGCGAATATAAGTATAGTGAAGGTGATATGTGTGCAAAAATGGAAAACCTTTGCAGTCTTGGCAACCATTGCAGCGCTAACTATAACACTAGTTGGCTTTGCATCTGCCTACGTCGCTGCTCCAGTACAAGACCCAAACGCGCCTCGCCCCGTCGCTTCAGATGACGGTTTTTGGGGCTGGATTGGGAACTGCTTTGGATTTAACAGTGGTCACCCGCACGGCTATGGCTATGTGTATCAAACAGGAAATGGCACCGTTGTAACCCCAAGCTACCCAAGCCAAGACGGCTACTACCCCTACGGACACGGCTGCTGGGGCGGCTGGTAAAACCACTCTTAAACCGTGCTTCCCATATTTTGTTTAACCTCTCTTTTTCGTGTTTGTCTTGCGTGGTTGTTTTTTATCGTCAGGTTTTTAGGTTTGAATTGTGAGAAGCATAGCGCAGTGTTTGCGAGACGAGTTTATGGAATCTGTAGATGTTGTGCTGTTGACTCTTAACAGCGACCGTATGCTAGAACCCTGTGTTGAATCAATTTACAGAAACGTCCCCGTAAACCAGCTCATAGTTGTGGACGGCTTCTCAACTGACAACACCCTAAGCATACTGAAAAAGTTCCAGCGCAAACACCACAACATCAAAATAGTCTTCGACAAAGGCACCCGCGCCACCTCCCGCCAAAAAGGCATAGAAAACGTCTCCTCTGAATGGTTCTTGTTTGTTGACAGCGACGTGGTTTTGTGCAAGGACTGGTACAAAAAAGCCTCGCGGTGCATGGGTTCTGATGTGGGGGCAGTGTGGGGCATCGAAGTTTGGTCCACCATCAAGAAACCCTCTGCGCTTAAGATGTTCTTGTGGGTTACCATGAAGATTTTTGAGTTGCGTGGCGGAACGCATGATACGTTGATTCGAACTCGCGCTGTTAGGGATATTAGAATTCCTGCCGGGTTGCATGTGTTTGAGGACGCGTACATTAAGGATTGGATAACCAGCAAGGGCTACCGAGTTGTGGCATGTTATGACCCTTACTGTGTCCATTACCGCCCCAAGACTGTGTGGACGTTTAGAGGCAGCTTAGGCTTGATTGCTGATGCCGTGCGCTGTGGCAGCGTCAAGCTTTTAGTCAAACTGGTTTTCGCCTACGGCTTCTATACCGCCTACTCCATATCCCAAATGCTCTCACGCCCAAGCAACACCAAAACATAGCTCCATCCGATTCGTCGTCTATGGCTTGAGCCAAATAAGTTATTATGCAAAGAGGTCTCAATACATCTATATACGTTAACCACATGAGCTTCCACCACGAGCTTGAGGCGCAAAGATGCAGGAAATCGACGTTGTCATGCTCACTAAAAACAGCGAGCACCTTCTACGCAAATGCTTATCAAGCATCTACCAGAACGTCCCCGTAAAACGCCTCATAATCATCGACGGCTTCTCAACCGACAGCACCCTCCAAATCCTAAAAAAATTCAACGCGAAATACGGCAACATCAAAATCCTAACCGTTGCGGGTTCACGTGCTAAAGCTCGCGAAGAAGGCATTGCCCAAGTACAAACCCCCTGGTTCTTGTTTGTTGACAGCGACGTGGTACTGTGCAAAAACTGGTATTTGCGTGCCCAAAAAAGCATCCGCGACGACGTAGGCGCAGTTTGGGGCGTAAACATTGACGTGATACCCAACATGCATGACCGCCGCGTGCTGCACCTGCAAACCGTAGTCGCCAAACAATGCTTTGAACTAAGGGGCGGAACCCATGACACCCTCTTGCGCACTGACCTTGTTCGTGACATCAAAATCCCAGAGCACCTACACACCTACGAAGACGCCTACATCATAAAACACCTCAAAAACAAAGGCTACCAAGCCGTCATAGGCGACGACATCTACTGCCTACACTTCAAACCCCCCGCAAACTGGAACCTGAAAAACGCCGCCACAGAAGCCATCCTAGAACTACGATGCGGCCTGCTGGGGTCAAGAAACTTTTCCTACGTCATATACTACCCGTTCTTCATATCCTACTGGATACTACAGCTCGCTTTGAAGGGCATGAAAAGCTTCACTGGCGGGATAGCGCCGCCCAAAGATGATCTGAAGAAGGACGAGGCAAAACCGTCTCTTTGCCACCTGCGCAAATAAGCTTCCTCTCCGCTGGGTTCTCCACGAATTCTCCTATGACCGCGGCTTTCACGCCAATACCGTTTAAGCTCGCTATGACCTGTGGTGCCTCTTGAGGTTGAGCAGAGACAAGCAACGCACCTGAACTAATCAACTGCAGCGGGTCAACACCAAAAAACCCGCAGATTTTTGAGGTTTCCTCCTCTACAAAGATTTTGTCTGCAGCGACTTTGACGCCTAAGCCTGCGGCATCTGCCATTTCGTGGATTCCTCCTGCAACGCCGCCTTCGGTTGGATCATGCATGGCGTGAACCGCTCCTGTCTTGTATGCGGTTAGGGCTTCTTTGACGATGCTTATGCGACTGTAAAAGCCTTTGGCGCTTTGAAGCCCCGCGAAAGTCAAAGCCTGTTTGAGTTCGGCTTCTCGGTCCCACGCCAGGATGGCTGTTCCTTCGATGCCTGCGCTTTTTGCCAAAATCAGGGCATCTTTGGCTTTCGCGTTTGCCGCCGTAACATACTTGCCCTTGGCTGTTGTGCCAACTGCGCAGCAAACCACTATGGGGTTTTGCAGTTTAGGCGTGGATTCGCAGTGTCCTCCCACAATTGCCATTCCCAACTCTTTTGCGGCGCTGCCCATCTGCGAACTAATCGCCTCCACCATAGTCTTATCCGCGCCCTGGGGCAGCATCAAACACGAAAACAAAAACGCAGGCTCCACCCCAAACGTCGCCACATCATTCGCGTTCACGTTCACAGCCAACCAGCCAATACGCTCCACTGCCCCTGTAATTGGGTCCATAGAAACAACCACCGACTTTTCGCCTAAATCCAAAACTGCACCGTCCACACCAGCCGCGGGACCCAACACAACTTCCTCTCTGCTTGCACCTAGATTCTTGAAAACAACGTCTTTGAGGATGTCTACGGGAATTTTTCCAGACGGCAACTTCATTTTTGACAAGTCTCCTTTTTAGTTTTTGAGTTGGGGAAATACTTTGGTAACTGTGTGTACTATGGGGATTGCTATGATTAACCCAACGGTCATCTGCACCAAGCTAAAGGGCACTTCGACGGCGGCAACTGCAACAGGGTACCCCAACACCACTACTTCATACACAAAGTAACCTGCAACCATCTCCAGTCCACCCGCAACGGTGGCTATAACTGCGCATACGCTGCGGTTTTGGATGTGGCTTCGCAGTTTTTTGTACAAAAACCCCACTATGGCGCCTTCAATTAGTTTTATGCCCAAGGTTCCAGGTGCGAAGTGTCCGTACCCCAGCAGCATGTCCGCGGTCATGGCGCCTATGCCTCCTGAAAGCGCACCTGTTAGGGGTCCAAAGAGCAGGGCTGCGACGTAGATTATGCTTTCTCCAAGGTTGAAGTAGCCGCTTGTAGAGGGTATGTTTACAGTAAAGGAGTACGTTGCGACGAAGACTAACGAGGCGAAGACTGCGGCGGCGGCAAGCTGAAGCGTCGCGGACAACTTTTTCTGCTCAGACATCTTTTGGCACCAAGCTACACGCTATATCTTAAGACGGTTGCTTTTAACCCTATTTTGTCTTTCTTCTCTACCTGCCCAAAGAGGGGATAAATCTAAAAGCGTGCCCTGCGGTATTTTTGTATACTGTTGTGATGTTGATGAGCGAGAAAAACGTGAAAGAAGACCCCATTAAAATGCACAAGGACGCTAATGCCCTAATGGATGATGGCAAATACGAAGAAGCCAAAGACCTGTTCGTAAAAGCCGCCGAGCTCTACTATAAAGGACAAAACTACTTCGGCGCCGCCGAGATGTACTACAAAGCAGGCGAATCCTGTTTTGCCAGCAAAAAACCCAAAGAAGCTCTTGAGTTCTTCACCAAATCCTCAGAAATCTCCTTTGACAAAGGCTACGACCGCTACGGCATGAGCGCATTAGACTACGCCCGCGACTGCCAAAAAGCATTAGGCAACACCAAAGAAGTCGAAGAACTCACCAAAAAAATCAAAGAACTCAAAGAAAAACTCGACAGCGCATTCTAAACGCGCCACCCCCTTTCATCTAACCTGTTTTGCTGCGCCGCCCATAAAAAGCACATATAAGCCAGTTATATCCCTACATTGTTTGAGGGCGCCGATGTGAATTTACCTGATGAAGCAGCGTTTGCCAAGGATTTTTACAGCCGCCAAGTCACCCTAAAAGAACTCGGGCAAGTAGGGCAAGACCGGCTCTGCAAATCCAAAGTCGCCGTCGTAGGCGTAGGCGGTTTAGGCACCGTATCCTCCATGTACCTCGCCCTAGCAGGCGTAGGCTATTTGCGGCTTATAGACCAAGATGTGGTTGAAACCAAAAACCTGCACAGGCAAATCCTCTACAGCCCTGACGATGTGAACTATCCCAAAGCCGAAATGGCTGCACAGAGGCTGCAAAAACTTAACCCCTTGGTAAACGCCCAAGCGGTTTGCGAGAATATCCACGCAGAAAATGTTGAACGATTGTTGTCGGGTGTGGATTTGGTGGTGGACGGCTTAGACAACATGGCAACCCGCTACCTTGTGAACCGCGCCTGCGTGAAACTCGAAATTCCCTATGTTTTTGGAGCTGCCATCGGATTAGAAGGCAACCTGTCTGTGTTTGCGCCGCCCCAAGCTCCCTGCCTAGAATGCGTTCTTCCAAACATCTCTGATAACGACATGCTAAAATGCAGCAGCCGCGGCGTCTTAGGCGCAACCCCTGGCATAATAGGAGCCATGCAAGCCCTCGAAGCCATCAAAGTTCTCTCAGGCACAGGAACCCCCCTAAAAGGCAAACTCATGATTTGCGACTTCACCGACATGTCCTTCACCACCATAGATGTCTTCAAACGCGACAACTGCCCCGCCTGCACCAAAACCCCGCCATCCACAAAAACACAACAACGCATCGCTTGGCTTTGCGGAAAAAACACCGCCAACATAAACCCCCAAACCGCTCTGACGCTAAACCTCGATTTAATTTGCGATGCCTTGGAACGGCTAGGTTTTCCTGTCAAGCTGCGGTCACGGCTGGCTCTACTATTTAACTACAAAGGCTTAGACGTTAGCTTATTCAACAATGGGCGCATGCTCATCAAAAACGTCCCCGACGAACAAGTTGCCCTAACTGCGTACCAAGAAATCGCCAAAACCCTGGGCTTAACAGGTGCGCAAACTTAGCGAATTGCCTCTATTAGGGCTTTGACCTGCTCTATCCACTGCGAAATCTTCTCTACGTTTTCTCGTTGTTTTTGCGAAATCTTGCCCAACCCTTGAATCTCTGTACGCTGATGCTCATAATAACTTGCCAACGCCTCCAAAGGTTCAACATAGCTTGCCGCCGCCAAGTTCAGCTCAAGCTTATTACCCAAACCATCCAACGCCGAAAGCATCTCCTCCACTCCCATCTGCGTGTTCTTCTTAAAATCCTGCATCAACCACTGACGATGAATCAAATTCCGCTTCTTCCAATCAGACGTCTGCTCCGTAAACGTCCTAAACACCCCCTCATAAAGCCCCCACACCTGACTATCCCCTGCAACTTGACCCGCCACAGCCACCGCAGCTACAGGAACAACCATGCCACTTTGAGCCTCAGGGGGAACTTGGCAGTTCAGCTCCGTGGAAACCATAACGCTTGCCGAAAGCCTAAACGGCGCATCCAACGCCCCCCAAAGCCTGCTCAACTCATCCAACCCCAACAAATCCAGCCGCAACACAAAACCCGCTTTTCCCGCCTCATCACCAGAAACAACAGGGTTCGCCAAAGCCGCCTGAATCAGCTTCCCCAGCAGCAGATGGTCTTTTTCCTCGCTTCCAGTGCAAGGCACCACAAGATAACGCAAAACAAAAGGCACCTGCGCTATTGAAGCTCCTTCGGGATTCGCCTTGGCGGGTGTGTTTTTTGGGGTGGCTTGTGGGGTTATGCTGTAGAGGAAAAGCAGTAGTTTCTTGCTTGCGGGGGCATCTTTGGGTGAGGTGACTGCGATTTGCGTTTTACTGGTTATGACGCTCTTGGCTGCCGCGTCGTTTTTTAGTTGTTCCCAAATAAAATCGGTCAATGCCCTGTCCATATCCACCACGAAGGCGTAATCACTCATCATAATCCCCAGATTACTTTTCGCAGCCCCCTAAAAGACTTTTAGCTAAACCCCTTTGCCGTTTGGGCGTGGCTGTTTTTGCTGAGTTTGTTTTTTGAAATTACATTTTAGGTGCGAGCTAAAGGTATAAATTTCGTGCAGAGGGATAGAAGAGAGGAACGGGGTGCAATGAGAAAATCTGTTTTTCTCAAGTTAGGCGTTCTTTTGTTTTGTATGCTGATTTTTTCAGCGCCCTCCAACGTAGGCAACCACGCTGTTGAAGACGCCAGTTACACGGCTGTTTATGATGACCTCTACGTGGTAGTGCACCTCAACGATGATTTGGAGCCCGAGTTGATCCATCAGATGCTTGATGAGTTAGAAGTAGTCACGGGTGTGCAGCTTTGCGTTTGGGTTGGTGACAACAACACAGGTGCTATATGGGACGCAAAAGGACGCTTGGAACGTTGGCTGCCTGAATTTACCCAATACAAAGTTGTCATACAGTGTGATTACGCGTTTGAACAAAAATACGGTTACTATGAGCGTCCGTTTTGGAAGTACAACAGCACCGCAACTTTGAGCCCGCAGTGGTACCAAAACTGGTATGGCAACCTAAGCCAAACCTTGGGCAACTACAGCAACGTTGTCTTAATGGTGGGTTTTAACGAACCCTACAACCACTTCACCACCAAAGCCCTAGCCCAGCAAGTGCTTAAAACTGAATACCAAACCTGGAAAAACCTCAGCAGCATCCCGTTTAGCACCGAATTTCTAATGCCCTACAAGTACTGGGCAGACCACTGGAACTTCCCCCTTGACCCCTCCACCGAAAACGACTGCGTCCCCTACTGGGCAAACTACTCCGACTACATCGGCATAAACCTGTGGGTAGACAACGTCCCCCCGCAGTACCAACAAACCCCCGGCGCATACCAACGCATGCAAGCCGTCATAAACATGTGCGAATACTACTCAAACCTGCTAGACAAACCCATACACGTCAACGAATTCCCCGCATGGGACCCCCAAACCCTAGCATACCTTGCCAACAAAACCATGCAAAGCCCCAACATCGGACAAATCTACCAGCTCTGGTACTGGAGCAACCAAGAAGACCCCCACATAGACGGCTGGTCATACGGACTCTACACCATAAACCCCAACACCCACCAAACAACCCCAACCCAAATCTCCTACGACACCTTCAAACAAACCCTCAACCCCCACCCAAACCCATAGCTCTACTAAGAATATTTTTATGCCAGACCCCACTAAGGTACCTAACCCGCAATACAAGCTGGGGTGGCCGAACGGTTCAGGCGGTAGCCTGCAGAGCTGCTCTATATGGGTTCAATTCCCATCCCCAGCTCCAATTTTGCCTTTTGCGTGTTGACAATGTTCTTATCAGCTTGTCCTCTCATATGCTCTTGGGGTTGAGTTGCGTGACTAAAATTGTTGTAGTTTATGATTCGCAAACGGGTAATACTCAGGTGATGGCAGATGCTGTTGCCAAAGGTGCAAAGAAAGCTGGAGACGTTGAAGTTGTCCTAAAGAAAGTCTCTGAATCCACTAAATCTGATTTGCTTGATGCTGACGGGGTGATACTGGGGTCGCCAACGCATTACGGGTTAATGTCTACAAACATGAAGGCTTTCATTGATCATGGAGCGGTTTGGCAGCAGCTTGCGGGGAAAGTTGGTGGAGCGTTTACTAATTCCGCGGGGGTAGCTTCAGGCGGAGAAACCACTTTGCAATCTTTGGTTATCGCTATGTTTATTCATGGCATGATAGTTCCGGGCAGAGCTGATGATATGCATTATGGCGTAGCTTTAACTGGGGCACCTGATGAAAACGGGCTTGCCCACTGTGAAGAACTAGGAAAAATTGTTGCCTCTTTAACACTTAAACTCCATACTAAATAGAAAATAGTCCGAGATTTTTCCCTTATTATTTGCTGTCGCGAAAGCGTGTGGTATTTGCGGGTTTGGGTTAGCTAGTAGAAAGCAATAACTTGTTTTGGGTTATGTAGGATGCGTGTTTGGAGTGGTTGGCGTGGGGTTTGGGACGGTTATTAATTGTATTGATGGGCGGGTGCAGTTGCCTGTCCTTGTTTACTTGAAAAGCAGATTCAGTGTTGATTTTGTTGACGTTATCACTGAGCCTGCTCCTGTGAAAATCATTTCTGAAGCCAAAGACGCAGCTAAACTGGATTCTATCTGGGAGCGTCTAAAGATTTCGCAGGAAAAACACGGTTCACGCTGCTTGGCTGTTGTTGCTAACTACGATTGTGCCGCAAACCCCGTTAGCAAAAACACGCAGCTAAAACAACTCCAAAAATCCCTATCAACACTTCGCCAGCAGGGCTTTAATGGGCACCTTTTGGGCTTGTGGGTTGATGAGAACTGGACAGTTCATGAAGTACCACAAAACCAAAAATAAGCATCAAACATCACACGCGTTTAACGCAAATCAACAACTTGGGCTCTTCCAAACCAAAAACCAATTTGCCTTGGCATCCTCAAAACCACGCACAACCCAAACGCCGCAACTCTGCCTCTAAAACATCTAACAAAGATTTGCAGGGGATTTGGTAGACCCTCCCCCTATAGGTTTCTGCATAGAATTGCTATTTGCCATCTATTAGGCTGTTAATAGGTTAATAGGTTGGTGTGGTGTTATTCCAGTTTTTTTCTTGTTTCTTCTTGGTCTTCTTCGATCATTTTGATGGCGTGTTTAGCTTTTGATTTGGCTAACTCAATCTTTTTGAGTGCTTCTTCCAAGTTGTCGGTCATGTTCATTACACCTTCCTTCACTTATTTTCTTGTTTCTGTTTAATATCTCCTTCTGCATCTTCTATGATTTTTAGTACTTCTTTGAATTGGTCTTTGTATGCGCAGAGTTTTTGGTTTACATTTGCTATTTCTTTGAGTTTTTCTTTTTCAGTTTTGTCTCTTTGCGCTCTTGCTGTTTCCGCTGCGGCTTCGGCTCTTTGCGTTGCGGTCTCTGCTACTGCTTCAGCTTTCTCCGCAGCTTTCTCAGCAGGTATCCTCCCAAAATAGTACCCTATTACAACTCCACCCCAACCGCCTAAAACAGCAAAAATCGCCTGTGCACTAGTCGCATCCGCAGGAGAAGCCAAAAGAGCAGGCGCAAGAAAAACCAGTATAGCCACAATAATAATTATTGCCAGTGACGCTGCTACGCCCTCTTTTAACCAAATTATTCCCGAGGTCGTTTTTTCTTTCTTTGCATTTTCAGAAGAACTCATTAACTGTCACATCTTCCCTTCTCTTTGCGTTGCGTATATAAGGTTTTCAATTAAAAGGTTTTACCTGATGCCTTAATGTTATGTTTTGGCGTTTATCATTCAATGACCTGTGGATTTGCCCTTGTGTGATGCTACCGTTTGTGGCGAGCGCCTGCGGGAAGGCTAATTAGCGTTTGCGTGTACTGTTGGGTATGACTGATGTGTTTTCTGCGGATTTGGTTGCGCCATGCGGCATGAACTGCGGCGTCTGCAAAGCATATCTTGCGTATTCACGCAAAGTGCCCTACCAGAAGGGCTTGGTGTCGCATTGCAGCGGCTGTTTGGAGCGAAACAAAAACTGCGCGTTCATCAAAAAGGGCTGCGTGAAAATCCGCAAAAACCAGCTGCGCTTCTGCTACCAATGCCCCGACATGCCCTGCGAAAACCTCTCCAAAATCGACGCACACTACCAAGCCCGCTACGGCATGAGCATGATACAAAACCAAAAAGACATCCGCGACAAAGGCATGGACGCATTCCTAAAAACCCAAGCCCAACGGTACCGCTGCCCCAACTGCGGCGACATAACCTCCGTGCACGACGGCAAATGCTACAAATGCAACTACCAAGCAGCCAAACCCAAAGGCACCAACCCCAAACACCGCTGGGTACCAAACAAAAAATAGCCTTTCACCGACTGTTGTTTATATCCTAAACTGTTAATAGTTGGTTGGTAGATGGAGCGGTGGTGGTTGCTTTGGTTGTTGAAGTGGTTTTGTCGGGTTTTCTGTTCTGGTTCATTATAGTTACTAACGTTGCGAGCGGCAGGTTTGGCTATGAGACCTTTAGCAGTTTAGATGCGCAGGCGCAACTGCAAAAAATCGCTTCTGACCAAAGGTGCTTTAAAACCGCAACTGCTCTAATCCTCGCCGAACACATGGGTATACTTGCTTTGGCGCTCTCGCTGTTCTTAGCTTTTAACGTCTACAGCTTACTGCTTGCCGCCCTCTGGGTTATTTTCCGTAGCACCGAAGCCGCAATCCAAATCTACAACAAAAAAAGCTACTACCAACTCCACAAACTCGCACGCCAACACCAAACCGCAGACAAAACCCAACAACATATCCTCAGCAGCCAAGCCCACGGCATACTCAAAACCAAAAACCACGTTTTCCTACTCGCCCAACTTCTCTTCTCCGCTGGCACCCTCGCCTACTCTGCCCTCTTTGTTGTATACGCCACTTTGGTGCCGCCGCTTATTGGCTGGTTTGGAATCGCCGCAAGCATCACCTACGCCATAGGCAACGCAGCTGCCCTTGCAAAGCCCCACGTCAAAGCTCCTTGGAATTTTGGTGCCTTGCTAATTTTGGTTTTTGAAGTAATCTTGGGTACTTGGTTGCTGCTGTCTTTTTTGCTGTAAAAAGGAAAAGGGTGTGGGGCTAGTTGTTGGTTTGGTTTTGGAAGATGAAGAGTTCGTCTATGGTGGTTTTGAGGGTTTGGGCTATTTGGTGGGCGAGTATGAGTGAGGGGTTGTATTTGCCTTTTTCAAGGTAGAGGATGGTTTCTCTTCGTACGCCTACGGCTTTGGCGAGGTCGTCTTGGGTCAGGTCGTATTTGGCTCTGAATTCTTTGATTCGGGTTTTGAACTTCATTGTTTTCAGGGTTCTCCTTTTTTGGCGTAGTACCAGCTAAGCAAGCCAAACGAGATTCCGTCTACTATCATTATGGCAATTACCGTCCATCCCGTTTCCAACTCAGGCAAATTCAAAAACTCTTTACCAAATATGATCCATATCAACGTTGAAACCATAAACGCAAGAGTAATCCAGTAAGTCCCCATCGCCGCTTTTCCCTGAATCTTTACCGTTCGTTCATCTTTTGTCGGGTAACCTGCTTTCCTGTCCTTTTGTGTTTTCCAAACCGCAAATACCCCCAGCAGGATAATTAGCACCGCGTTGGCGATGAAAATTGTTGGCCATTCAAACCCCGCCATGTCTAGTTGCCTCCTTTGGTCATTGTTTTTCTTTGGGTTGAAATTAAGCCGATTCCAATGATTACTAGTACGGTGGCGATGCCTGTTGTTGTTTCCCCAAAAACTGCACCCTCAGCCATTAGCCCTGCTCCAGCTAAACAGACTGCTATGCCCAGAAAGAATAGTGCTTTTCTGATTTTTTCCATTGTGTTGACCTCTGTTTAAGTTAACCCAAATTATGGGTTATATCTAACATAAGGTTATGTATTTCTAACTATTAAGTGTTTTTGGCAGCTTCTACGCCTCACCAAACTGGCTCCTAAAACAAGTGTTTTATTTTGCAGGTTGCGTTAGAATAAGTGGTGGAGCGTTTGACTGTGCAGAAGGCAGTTTTGGCTTTCCTGTTAGCGGCGCTGGTTTTGTCTTCTAGCCTAGCCCTTGTAGATGCTCAGGTTGCCTCTTTAGAAGTGGAGTGGGAACAGTTCCTCTCAGGTATCGACGGACAAAAAATCCTTCAAACCTCCGATGGCGGCTACTTGATTTTAGGGCAAAACGCGTCAGTTTTAACCAGAGATGACCAACCCTACTTTGGCAACTACGCCTCAGTTCTGTACAAACTGGATTCACAAGGAAACCTGCTCTGGCACAAAACCTACCAAATCCAAGGCGCCGCACCTAAACTGCAATGCATAATCCAAACAAACGACAAAGGCTACCTAATAGGCGGCGGCGTAGTAGTCGACTACACCGACCAAAACCTTCACATCATCAGCCGATTTTGCCTCCTAAAAACCGATTCCAACGGAGAAATCCAATGGACCCAAACCTACGCCGACCCCGAACCCATCGGCAACGCAGCCATACACAGCCTAACCCAACTCGACGACGAAAGCTACGTCCTGTTTGGCGACTACGATTTAGCCGCAGGATACACCTACCCCAAATATGTTCCGCTACTGTTTTTTGCGCAAGTCACCTCCTCAGGGGAATTGCTGCTAAACAAGACCTTAGGCAACGGCGGAACACCCACTCTTCTCCAAGCTAACAGCGAGAGCTTCACGTTTCTTTCATATTTTCCCAGTAGCGGAGGCGGCTCCCACAGCGCCCTTCTAAACGTTAACCTTGACGGCAGCGTAAACTGGACCCAAGAATACACCAACCCCAACCGCGTCTCTTCACATCTGCAATGCGCAACCTTGGCTTCTGACGGAACTGGTTTTCTGCTGGGCGGCAGCTACATAGCCCAATCCCCCAACCAACAATACAGCTGGCTAATCAAAACAGACCCCCAAGGCACAATCCTTTGGAACCAAACATACCACCAAACCAGCACAATCCACGACATCACCCCAGCATACGACGGCTACATAATCTGCGGCAGCTTCAACGGCGGCTGGATAGCCCACCTCGACAACTCAGGCAACATAAACACCGAACTAAACACAGGCTCCGGCGTCCCCTACAGCATCACCCAAACCAACGACAACAGCGGCTACATCTGCACAGGAACCTGGAACCAACAAAACACCCAAAACATATGGACAACAAAACTCGCTCCTGCCACAACAACCCCCCAGTTTCCAACAGCTATACTTTTGCCCCTAACCTCTGCAATAATACTTATCGCAGTTGCAATAAAACTCAAAACACGCAAAAATTCTATCCATAATAAAACCTGTACTCCTCACAATTATAAAATTTACCTAACAAACCAACAAACAGCAATAACCTTCTATCATCAAAAACCCGTAACACCTCACAGTATATCCTGTGAATGTTTATTTGATTGGTTTGATTGTTTGTGTGTGGGGGATGATGTTGCCGTCCCAGTCTGACGGGGAGATGATGATTGCTTGGCGCAGACCCCATTTATCGCGGTGTGGTGTTTTTGTGTTTTGGGAGAAAAGAAAAATATGTGGTGTTTGTATTTTGTTGTTGTGATGTGTTGTTTATGTTGAAGTGTGGTTCTTGTGGTTGTGATGTTTCGGAGGAGGATGCTGTTGAGTTTCGTGGTGGGGTTTTGTGTGAGGATTGTTATATGGAGGAGTCTCATCCGCCTCAGGCTTGTGACCCGTTGGCTGTGGCTTCGGCTTTGTCTGTTCGTAGGCAGATGGGGCAAAAAGGCGCTGAGGGTTTAACGGAGCAGCAGACTAAAATTTATCATTTCATAATGGAGAACCGCAGAGTAACCAAAAAAGAAATTCTAGAAGCTCTGAACCTAAAACCTGAAGTTTTAGATTCTGAATTCGCCATACTAAGGCACTGCGAACTTATACGCGCCCACAAAGAAGGCAGCAACATCTACCTAACCCTCTGGTAACTTTTTGGTCCTGAGTTGATGAGCAGCCAAACCCTCACCCTGCCCGACGGCAGACAACTCGGCTACCTAACCCAAGGCACAGGCACCCCAGTGGTTTACTTTCACGGAACCGCAAGCAGCCGCCTAGAAACCCTGCTTCTAAAACAGCTAACCCCGCACGGCATACAATTAATCGGCGTAGACCGCCCCGGATACGGTTTGTCCACATTCAAAAACCGCAGCCGCCTACGAGACTTCGCCCCCGACATCAACGCCCTCACAGAATACTTGGGCATCGACAAATTCAATGTGCTAAGCTGGTCCGGAGGCGGAACCTTCGCCTTAGCATACGCCGCCTTAAACCCCAAACAAATAAACCACGTAGTTGCGGTCGGTTGCCCTTCTTTGCCTTTTGACCCCTCCACAGCGCACAACGGTAATCCACTTGTCAAGTTCGCCATGAAAAACTCTTTGATTGCAAAGTTTGGGTTGAGCATGTTTCGCAAATCCGTTTTTAATGCTAACCGTGATATTGAGGGTTATTTGGAGTCGCGTGGCGGGAAGGGTATGGTTGCTGATTGGCCTGCAGCTGATGCCCGTTTTTTTTCTGACCCCAACTGGTTAAGGCTTATGTATGGTGCAGTGGAGGAAGGGTTTAGGCAAGATGGCTGTGGGGTGAAAGCGGTTTACCAAGAGCACATGCTGTTTTTAAAGCCCTGGAGTGAACCTTTAGAGCAAATTCCCAAAGGCGCCGTCACGCTCTGGCAAGGCAGCCAAGACAAAACCTGCCCCACAAAAAACGCCCACCAACTCGCCAAACTCCTCCCCGACGCCAAACTCGAAATCTTCCCCAACGATGGACACTGCGTCATGTTCGCCCACACCGCCAAACTCGCCGCCGCCCTAAAACCCTAACTCCACAGCTGGCAGTGATTGTAAATACGGTTAACTGCATATTTTTGCCTAGTTGAAATGCATTTCACGTAAACATAGGGTTGTTTCGCCGACAACTCTGAAATCGACATCGAATTAGCCCTACGCCTCTTAGATGGTGATAAACGAAAAATCTTAGCGAATCGCCCAAGCCACGGCGAAATCCTCCCAGTCCCCTACACACCCAAACAGGTTCCCCAAAGCCAAATCACTTGCACCCTAGACTACCTCAAACCAAAGGACTCATAACCCGCAAAAGCCACGGCGCGACCAACAAAATCATAATCAACAAAACCAAACCCTGCAACTAAACCAAAAGTGGGCCGTACCGGATTTGAACCGGTGATCTTCGCCGCGTGAGGGCGACGTCCTAGCCAACTAGACTAACGGCCCCAAAACAGGAGCACCCAAGAAACAAACTACGCACCTCACCAACATAAAACCTTTCCCCTCTATTCTTCACTACGAGCCCAAGTATCTGGTTTGTGCATTCAGAAAACTTTAAAGCACATCACTTTACTTTTGATTTGGTAACTCCCAAAGCTGCGTGCCGAGGTAGCTCAGCCTGGGAGAGCGCTCGGCTGAAGACCGAGTTGTCGCATGTTCAAACCCTGCCCTCGGCACCACACCATCCTTCTCAACCTGTGCTTCAAAGTTTATTCTCTTAACGTTGGATTTTGCGGCTTCTGTTTTACTGTGTTGTTTTTTGGTTGAGGTTGTTGTTCATTATTTTTTGTATGGTTTGGTTGATGTTGTGTGGTGTGTTTTTTTGTTGTATTGTTTTTTTGATGTGGATGTGTATGGTTGTGAATATGTTGTCGAGTGCCGTGTTGGGGTTGTCTGTGGGTATGATTGGGATGTCTGCTTGTTTGGCGTTGGTGCATTGGATTTCTTGCATTATTCGGTATTTGTATAGTGCTTCGATTAGGCGTTGGCCTTTTCCTTTTAGGTGTGAGGAGGTTTCTCTGTCTTCGAGCCGTTTTGTGTGTTCTTCTTTTGAGTCCAACCTAAGCACAATAGGAATTACCCCGGGGTAACGTAGAACTTCTTCTTCATATTGTGTGGGCAAAAAATGAAGGTACTCAATAACCATGCTCTCCCCGTCACGAATTCCCCTATCCGCCACAATCTTTTGCATAAGCTTATTCATCAAAAAAGCCTGCGTGTAAAATCCCTTAGAGATGTTTTCTTTTGTTTGGGTTTTGTCTCCGACAACTTTGTATGCTTCGTATACGCTGCAGAAAAATTCGGGGTGCTCCTTCTCACTAATTAACGCCCTGAACGCGGCTCTCATAGCATCGCCGCCCATGACGTTTCCTATTCCAAAGGCGGTGGCGATTTCGCGGGCAACCGTTGTTTTTCCCACACCTGGAACTGCTGCGATTATCGGAATAAGCGCATCTTTTACTTCTCCTGCTTGCACGAGTTCGGTGTATTCTCTGTAGGTTTGGTACCTTTCGAGGTATTTTTCGCCAAACTCTAAGAGTTTATCCTCAATATCGCGTGAAGATAGAACTGTTGCGATTTTTTCTAAGTCCAGACCTGTTGCGAGAAGTAGTTCTGAGCGGTTTTTGCTACCATATATCATCAAATCACATCTGGTTTGTTACTTTTGCTCCCGATGCTACTTTGTACTCTGTTATGGCGTGTCCTTTTTTGGTTAGTTCGGCTTTGACTTTGTCGGCGTCCTCGCCCCATGTGAAGATGTTTATGACTTTTCCTCCACCTGCCGTCCAATAGCAGGATAAGCCCTGTTTTCGCAAATCCTCCACGTCAATAACAACGTTCATCATCTCTTTTCTTCTTGAACGAAGCCCAACTGACTCGTACAGATAATGCGCGTTTGCACAGTTTTCCTCTGCAACAGCAAATACCGTGTCCCAGTCTTTATGCAGTAGACCCAGTTTGATTTTGGCAATCCACTGAGGTATCATCTCAAGGCGGTACTTGTAGAACGGGCTGCTTCTTGTCGCGTGAAATATCTCTTCTGCTGAAACTCTTGAAGGGTAATCAAAGCCAACTGCAAAAATCTTTAGCTCCTCTAAGTCTTTTTTGTCTGCGACGAGTTTCCCATACATTTTTGGGTAGCCGTCAACGTTGATTTCGCTAATTCCCCCATACATGGCTCGGATGGCTGATTCTGATAGTATCTGGGAAACATCAGAGAGTTCGTCTTGGGTCATGCTTGTTTCAAATAGTTCGTTTAAAGCAACAACCAGTGCCGCTGCGCCCGCATCACTGCTGCCCGAGTAGACCTTGTGATTATCTGAGGTTATACTCAATCCAACATTGGCGTTTCCAGATTTCTTCTCAAACACCTTAACAAGCCTGCGCATGTCTTCTTGTTTTTCTTTAGAAACCTCGCCGTTTAGTACGAACTCAAGCTTTCTCCTCTCAGGGATAACCCTAACTATTGTTTTAACCCTTGTTTTCTCTTTAACATCTGTAACTGCAAGCCCCATACTGTTATGAAGCGGAATCCTATCAGGATGAACTGACGACACAAAAACAATCGGAATCGTCGGATAAGCCACAGCAGTAACGCTACTTCTCATACAAACCCCAACACGCTTCTTTATTCCAAAAAATCAACTTAAATGTTGTTATAACCTACTCAACCATAACCTTGTACATGCTTCTGGTTTTACTGTTGCCTGCTCTGGTTTTTGCTGTTTACGTGTTGGTGAGTTTGCCGTCTTTCATGTGCAGGGTTTGGTCTGCGTGCTTGGTGATGTATTCTGCGTGGGTGGCGGCTATGATGGTTTGTCCGTGTTGTTTGCTGGTTTGTTGGCAGAGTTGCATGATTTGTTTTCCTGTTTGGGTATCGAGATTGCCTGTGGGTTCGTCAAGGAGTAGGATTTTGGGGTTGTTGGCTAAGGCTCGGGCGATGGCTACTCTTTGCTGTTCGCCTGCGCTAAGCTGCACGGGTAGCTGGGTGCTTTGCCGCTGCAACCCCACCAGTTCTAAGAGCTCTTGAGCGCGTTGTGCCTGCTGCTTTGCTGGCGTACCCGTGGGAGCAAGGGCGGCTTGCACGTTCTCAGACGCCGTCAGTGTCCCAATCAGGTTGAAGGCTTGAAAAACAAACCCCACCATCCGCCGCCTAAATCTTGTCAACTCAGACTCCCCCAACGCTGAAACCTCCGTGCCCGCCACAACCACTTTGCCCTTTGTGGGTTTGTCTAAGCCTCCCAACAAGTTTAGCAGCGTGGTTTTGCCGCTTCCCGACGCCCCAACAACAGCCAAAAACTGTCCCTCAGGAACTTCCAAATCAACGTTGTCTACAGCGTTTATTTTGGCGCCGTTTTTTATTTGGTAGGTTTTGGTGAGACCGTGGGCTTGGATGATGTTTTCTGGCATTTTTGTTCTCTTCTTTGTTATATTGTTCTTAGGGCTTGGGCGGGTGTTAGTCGGGCGGCTTTCCATGATGGATACAGCCCCGCAACTATGCCGCTTAGGAGTGCTACTGTGAATCCGACCAGCAAGACTGTGGGGTCAACAACTGCTGTGCTTCCCGCAGTAGTGGACAGGAAATACCACGCAACGCCGTATCCTGCGATGCAACCTACAACGCCACCTATGACGCCTTGAAGCGCGGATTCAATAAATATCTGGCTGACAACATCGCCGCTGCTCCAGCCAATCGCTTTTAAGATGCCAATTTCGCGTGTGCGTTCTGAAACCGCCGACACCTGCGAGCGAACCGTAAACAAAACCGCAACCACCGCCACAGCTATAGAAATGTACCATGCAGTTTCTTCCCCGATGGTTATGACCTCAGAGGTTTTGGCTGCTAAATCCGAAGCTGCAATTGGCGTTGCCCCCAACCATCGACCCGCCAACTCGTCAGATACTTGGTCTACATCTCGGGGGTCATCCACACTAATCAAAGCCACGTTAACTAGTCCTGTGCTGTCTTCGGGAAGCGATTTTTGACCCACTGGCAAATTCACGTAAATGTGTGACTTCAAAATGTTTGCGGCGTCCACGTTGACTAAGCCGACGATTTCGTATTTGCCTTTCATGTAAGCTACATTCGAGCCTACGGTTAGGTTGTTTAGCTGGGCGTATTCGTTGTCAACTAGAGCTGCTGCGCCGTCGTTTTGGGTTAGGAAGCGTCCTTCTACTATGTCGCGTGGCAAAACTGCGTTGGTTTGGGTGTGGGTGGGGTCTATGCCTGTGAATACTATGGCTCCCATTCTGTGCATTAGAACGGGGACAGAGTTTTCTACGCCGTCAACTTGTGCGATTTCGTCAATGATGCTTTGGTTGAACGGGAACGAAAAGAGGTGGTTAGCTATGTAGCAGCCTGTGCCTGATGGGACCACTGGTGCCGAGTAAATCAAAATCAAATCCGTGCCAATGTCTTTAAGAGGCGTTGCGGTGGTGGATTCCCAGCCCTGCGCTGCGCTAACCAACGCAATCAATGTGGCAACAACCAAAACAAACCCCAAAACATTAGTTACTGTGCGAAACTTTCGCCGCCGCATCTCCCTAAAAGCGTACACGTGTGGCATCATCGTGTTTTAACTCCATTTCCACAAGATGCAATGGCGCATATTTAATTTTTGGAAATCTCTTTAGGTGCAACTTTTTGTTTGGTGCGACCTGTTTACATGCTTGGGGTCTCTTGGGTTTGTGGCTGTTCCTGCGGCTGTGTTTCTTGGATGGGTTCTTTTTCGATGCGTAGGGTGATTCCTGCGACTATGAATGATAAAGCTGCGAAAAGCAGAAACGGAAGCATCTGTGCCACGACGTTTAGCTGGACGTAGCTTGCGGGCGCAAAGCTTGTGGTTAGTCTGATGATGTTGTATTCTATGAATGCTGAGACAACTGCGAAGACCAAGCAGGTTATCCCAAAAGCCGTGGCTATTTTGCCGATAATTTTCCAGTTATCCATCTGCTCTACCGAGTGCTCTCTATGCCCATGTTTGCTTTAAAGCCTTACTATAAACCGCTCAAACAACAGAGTTGACCCGAAAAAGATTAACTGTGCCCCTAACTACCTTAGCTTGGATGAAACGCTTTGACAAACCCCACGCCACAACCTGACCAGAAAACTTGGGTCTTTCGAGGCTCTGACCTGCGACCCATTCAAGTAAAAGCTAAGAACATGCAAATTCGAAAAATCGCTGCCATGGACTTAGCCACCAGCTTGCCCTTTGGCTTGGATGTCCCAGAGGAAGTTCCCGTAGAGAGCGTTAAAGTCGGACAAGCCTCCATAGTGCGACTAAAAATCTACACTGCACAAACCGTTGAAGACGTTGCCCCCGAATACGCTGAACTCTTCAAAACCCAAAACGCAGACCAACCCACAGAAAACTTTCTCAAAGCATACTGGCTCTACCCCAAACACATAAAATTCGAACTAACCGAAATCCAACAAACCTAACCCCCACGGCAAAACCAAAAAAAGAAGACGCTGCTTTCACAGCATGTAACCTTTTCTTTTGTCGCGAATTTGCTGGAATGCATCTGCCTGTGGTTTATTTGATTTCTTTTAGGGCTTGCTCGATTTTTTGGTAGTCGGGTTCTACGTTGGGGTCTTCGCTTATCCAGACGTAGCGGATTATGCCGTTTTTGTCCAAAACGAATATGCTGCGTTTTGCTGTGCTGTATCCTTTGAGTCCGTTGTAGTCGGGGCTTTCTAGGTTGTAGTTTTTGATGACGTCGCGGCTGTGGTCGCTAAGAATCGGGAAGGCTAATTTGTTGTTTTCTGCAAATGCCTTGTTTGTGAAGGGGTCGTTGACGCTTATGCCTAAAATTTGCGCTTCTAAATCCATTAAATGCGCCATGGAATCCCGAAAACTACACATCTCCATGGTACAAACCTTCGTGAATGCTCCTACAAAGAAGGCTAAAACCACTTTTTTTCCTTGGAAATCTTCTAGTTTGCGGTATTTTAGGTCAGTATCGGGTAGGTTGAAGCTGGGTGCTTTCTCTCCTACCTTTGGAGTAACTCTGGCGTGTGGACTGTGTGACATTTGGAAACCTCACCAAACAAATGCGTGTTGCCAAATAAAACACTAACGCTACTTGCCAAAGCTAAACGCGGACGGGCACAACTGGCTTATGACGCACAGGTCGCATTTTGGTTTTTTTGCATTGCACACACGTCTGCCATGAAAAATCAACACATCCGTTAAATGCATCCACTGCTCTTTTGGCACCAACGCCATGAGGTCTTTTTCTATTTTGTCTTGCACTTTGTTTTGCGTAAACCCAAGCCGTTGAGATAACCTGTGAACATGCGTATCCACCGCAACGCCCGCTATGATTCCGTAAGCGTTAAACAAGACAATGTTGGCGGTTTTTCTAGCCACGCCTGGCAGCTCGACTAGTTCTTCCATGGTGTTGGGGACTTTACCGCTGTGTTTTTCCACCAAAATCCTGCTTAGCCCTTGAAGGTTTTTTGCTTTGTTATGGTAAAAGCCCGTGGAGCGTATGTCTTGCTCTAGCTGGGTTATGTCTGCGTTGGCGTAGTCTTGGGCTTTGGTGTATTTCTTGAACAACTTTTGGGTGACAGCGTTCACTTGTTCGTCTGTGCATTGCGCGGAAAGAACCGTAGCTACCAACAACTCTAGAGGGTTAGAAAAATTCAGTGCAATTTTAGCGTCAGGATGCTCTTTCTCTAAAAGCTCTATGATTTTTGCCGCGCGATCTTTAAGCTCAAAATCCTCCACAGACTTACCCAAACAACCACCCAGTTAAGTGTAGAGCCACAAAGTATATGGTTTTCCTCTTCTGTGCCGTTGGTGGCTCTTGTTTGTGTGGGTGCCTATCTGGTTGTGTCTGACTAAAACCGTTTTGTGTGTGCAAACGTGTATGTTTTCATAAATTTTATGAACAAATCTCAACTGGGTTTATATTGTTCAGTACATACGTGTGTGTATCGAAAAAGGTGATAACCAATGACCAGCGAGCTAATGGGAAGATTTGAAGAATACGCCGAAAAAACACACACAAACTGGATTGACTCCGCACTAAGAGAGTACGCATAGGAAAAAGGTTGCTGTTCACCACCCTCCTATGTGTGTGGTGGAGCGGACTTAGCAGTCAGAGTTCGCTTCACCCTCTCATGCGGGTCTATTTTGTCTTTTATCTTAAACGGTTTTTAGCCTGTTAACGCTTGAATGTTTGCCATTTCTCCCGTATCTGCCCAGATTCCCACGGCTATGCGGTTTATCTGCCCTGGATAGGTTTTGTCTAGTTGCAGGGTTATGTACCAGTAAGGAACCAAGGAGAGGTATTCGTCTCTGGGGTGTGGGATGAACTGTACTTTGGCGGGGGTTTCTAGTATGGTAAAGTTGCCGATTTGGGTGCCGTTGACTGTCCATGTGAAGGTTTCTGCGTAGGTTTTGGCGAGTTCTATGGCTTGTTCGCGTTGGATGTTAACTTGGGTGCTGCCTATATTTAGCAGGAACCAGCCGTCGGTAACTTCGACCAAAGTGTTGTCTTGGAAGACTACGCGCAGGCTTTTAGCTGAAAAATCTACGCCGTCCTCTGTATACTGCAGCAAGATTTCCTCTGTGGTTCCCGATGTTACTATGGTGAATTTCATGTTTGCATTGGTTGTTTGGTTGTTGCTGGATTCGTTTATGGCTTCCATAAGCTGCTGCATCTGCGCAAGGTAGGCGTCGCCTGAGTAGGTCTGGTATTTCTCGAGGATGGCTTTTGTGGTGGCTATCGCGTTTGTTGATTGGGGCTGCGTGTAGATGGGGGTGCCTTCTGCTATGTATAGTTGGTATCTGGAGAAGTGGTTGTCTCTGAACCTGAGGACTACGTCGATTTTGCTGTTGGAGCTGGTTAGGGAGTACTTGAGCACTTCCTCTATAACGCCGCCTAAATCTTCGCGGTACTCCACCGTGTCACTAAGCAACGTAGCCTGATAATGGGTCATGTCAATTTCTATGACGTCGCGTATGAATGCTATGGCTTTATCCGTTCCTGTGCCCCATGAAAGCAGCTGCTGGTTTTGGGCTGTGACCCTCTCCAAATCCGACTTTAATGCTTCTTGCTCGCTTGTTAGCTGGTTTAAAGTGTTGTACTGGATAGCCGAGAAACCCGCCAAAAGCACAACTATGACCATGAGCGCCCCAAAAAGAGTTTTCCATTTCAGGGGCAACGTGAAGAGGCTTCTTGATTTTAGGGCGGGGGCTTCTTCTACTCGTTCCATGGTACACACTGAGGCTTCTCCAAAAGCCGAAAGCTTGTATTTGCCGTCCTCCAACTTCGACAACAGTTCCCCCAAGCTTTCAAGATGATACGTCAAATGCGAACTGGAAATCCCAAGCTCCTCAAGCATCTGAGAAAACGTCATCGGCTTTTCCGAAAGCATCCGCAAAATCTTGCGACGCGCGGGATGCTTCAAAGAACTAAAAATGGTTGAGTAAATCTCTTCCTCTGAACCAGACATGCCCTTCACTCAGAAACACTATGGGTAAAACTCTTAGATAACTATGATGCAACCACGGAACACAAGTCAAGAAACCTTGACAAAAAGAACCTGCAGCACATTCTTTCTCTGGTCAAAAAAAGCTTACAAAAAACCATTTATTAAAAAATTTACGTCAAATGAAACATGTTACACACAGGAGAAAACCTCTCGCGGTCAAACATGAACTCCCCTGCAGTTGTTTCCTCAAGTTCTTATATTATCATTGTTTTATCTAAACTTTCAAGGTGGTTTACCTATGGATGAGCTTACTGGTTACGAAAAAGGTTTCGTCCAATGCTGCGACTGCAAAAACCTCGAGAGCTACTGGAAAGACGGCAACGTTGTTTTCTTCCTGTGCCGCTTCAAACCCGTGGCCATGAAAACCCTCTACCAACGCTGGAGACGCTGCAAATTCTTCACATACACCACCCAAACCCCCCTGGACCGAAGAAACAACATCAAATAACCCTCTCCTTCTCCTACAACCTAACCAACCAAAGGCGCTGTCAAGAAATCTTGACCACCCTCCCTGCCTGATTGGTCAATAAACCCTTACAAAAACCGTTTTATCTGCGGATAAGCCCTAGCAGTTGCCTGAGGAAACTAGTATGCAAAGCCGCCTTGTAGCAGAATTGCTTTTGTTATCTCTTTTATGCAGTGCGTTGGCTGCGTGTTTTTCGGGCAGTTTGGTTTACGCGGCTTCTTCCCCAAGAATAACCATCCTCGCCGACGGCACCATAGATGGCACAACCAGCATCCAACGCAGCGGCAACATCTACACCTTATCCGAAAGCCTCACCCTCCCCCTCTATGTGGAACGCGACAACATCATAGTTGACGGGGCAGGATATGCTGTGGACAGTGAAGAAAACCGCGGCGTGGTTTTAGAGCAACGGCAAAACGTGACGGTTAAAAACTTGGTTGTTTTTCTTGACGGCGGCTACCTTTTAGACCTTAGAAGCGCTTCAAACTGCAAAATTATAGATAACGTTTTGGTGGGAACTCCTAAGCCGTTGAGTATTCCTGGGTTGCCTGAGCCTTCTGAGCCCGTGCGGTTAATTGGACCCTTGGGCATGAACCTTTTGTATTCAACAAACAACCACATTGAAAACAACAGCATAACCAAAAGCTTCTACGCCATATCGCTTTCCTCCTCCCAAGACAACACAGTAATCCAAAACCGCTTCTACGACAGCATCGTAGGCATAGACATCGACCGTTCCAACGGCAACTTTCTAAGCGGCAACCAAGCAATCAACTGCGAACAAGGCATAGGAGTTCGCCTATATTCAGGCCACGACTACAACAACACAGTTGATTCCACAAACACCATCAACGGAAAACCCGTATATTACTGGCTAAACCACGCCGACAAAACAGTTCCTTCCAACGCCTCCTATGTTGTCTTGGTTAACTGCACACGCATCCAAGTTCAAGATGTGGATTCGCAAGGCGTGATTTTGATTCTCTCACAAAACTGCACAGTATCTAACAGCATCTTTATTGAAAGAGCCGACGGCGTCAGACTGCTCAACTCCTCTGAAAACACCGTTACAAACTGCACCATAAAAGACCAAGCTATAGGCATCCAGCTTGATGGCTCCCATGATAATCTTGTCACAGGCTGCACGGTTTCTAACTGCACTACCCGCGGCATAAACCTCGCAGGCTCAAACAACAACGTTTTCTCAAACAACAGCATCTCTGATTGCAACTCTGCTATGTCCAACTCTGGCGATGACGCCTCCAACAACAACCTCATACTCGCCAATCTGTTTGCAGACAACGGAAACACCATATCCGTACGCGGCGCACTAAAAATCCAAAACAACACTTTCATCCGTAACCAGCAAGCAATCCTGTGCGCCAGTGGTTCAAACAACATAACCGGCAATGTTTTTTCTGCAAACGGGCAAGCAGTAACTTTTCAGTCAACTAACAACATTCTCACAGACAACCAGTTCTTAGGCAACAATGAAAGCCTATCAATCTCCAGTGACTACTTCGCCAACAACGTTGACTCCTCAAACACCATAGACGCCAAACCCGTCTGTTACTGGGTCAACCAGCACAACCAAACCGTTCCATCCAACGCAGGATTTGTTGCCCTAGTCAACTGCTCCCAAATAACCGTTAAAAACCTAAACCTCGCAAACCAAACCCGCGGCATAACCCTAGCATTTACCCAAAACTCCACCATAACAAACAACCTCATAGCAAACAACACCAACGCCATCTACCTCTACGGCGCCCCAAACAACAACTTTACCGCCAACAACGTAACCAACAACGGCTACGCCGTCTACATAAGCGGCGGCAAAATCACGTTTCTGGGTGGACCCATGACATACACGCCCTCATCTGGCAACCTATTTTACCGCAACAATTTTGTAGGCAACAGCCAGCTTTTGTATGATTTGGCAGGTGCATACGATGTTGGCTCTTCCCCTTCAGCTAACCTTTGGGACAACGGCGAAGAAGGCAACTACTGGAGCAGCTACACTGGAGAAGATGCAGACGGCAATGGCATAGGTGATAGCCGATTTGTAGTCTACGCAAACAACAGCGACTACTACCCACTTATGCAGCCTGTCACCGTAACGATTCCAGAGTTACCCTTTGGAGCAATTCTGCTTTTCGCCGCCGCTTTTACCATTGCAGCTCTGGTAGCCAAGAAAAAACTACAATTCAAAACCCAAGGAGGCAAATTCCCATGAACAAGCCCGCCCTACTTCTTGTAGCTGCCCTATTCTTATCTGCGGTGCTGTTTCCCTTTGCTGTAACCGCTCAAACGCCGCCCACTTTGGTATTCATAATGCCTGATGGTACAGTAGACGGAACCGACTTTATCGAGCGCAGTGGCGACCTTTACACTTTAACCGCGAACACTTCTGCTACCATAACTGTCCAAAAAAGCAACATAGTCCTTGATGGCTTAGGACACGCTTTGGGCGGAGACGAATTTGATGATGACTCCGTCTCTGTTATTTTGGAAGACATATCCAATGTAACCATTCAAAACCTTGACATAAAAACCTCGGGCAGCGGCATGATGCTAACTCGCGCGCCAAACTGCAACGTCCTAAACGTGAACATCTGGGCAGAACGCGCTGGCATTAGGCTGCGTGAAGCAAACTCTACAACTGTAACTGGATGCTATGTGGAAGCGTTTGTCGAGTACGGTTTGAACATGTATGCTTCGCACGGCAGCGTAGTAACCAACAACTCCATCCTAAGCAGCATGATAGATACCCTAAACTGCGGCTCTAGTTCCAACTGCATACTCTCCGATAACCTCATCACCTACATCCCCTCCCAATACCCCTTGGCCCGAGGCATCCAAATCGACAACTCTGCAAACTGCACAATCGCAAACAACCGCATCAAAAATTACCCGCTAAGCGGCATTGACCTGCAACTTCATGCTGACAACAACCGCATACAAGCCAACCAAGTGCTAAACTGCTCCCGCGGCATAAACCTCAACGGCGCAAACAACAACCTCACCGCAAACCTAATTGCAGACAACAACGACACCGGCATAACCCTTAGCTCCGAAAACAACATCCTAAGAAACAATACCCTACAAAACAATGCCCAACCCCTAGCCGTTAGCGCCTACTCTTCTTCAAGCTGGATAAACGACGTCGACACCTCCAACACGGTAGACGGAAAAAGCATCATCTACTGGGTCAACCAAATCGACAGGGCGGTTCCTTTAGACGCAGGCTTTGTAGTGCTGGTTAACTGCACATGCATAACCGTTGAAGGCTTCACCTTTAACCACAACGCCAACTGCCTCATGCTATCTTCCACCACAAACTCCACAATTATCCACAACAACTTCCTCAACGGCTCAACCCTTACCCTTTACTCCTCCTCCGACAACAACCTCACCCAAAACAGCTTCACCAACAACAGCCACGGCATAAAACTAAGTTCCTTCTCCTTCAACAACATCATATTTGCCAACAACTTTGCAACCAACAGCTACGGCATCTACCTCTCAGAAAGCTCAAGCAACACCCTCTCAAGCAACAACTTTACACAAAACCAAAACGCCCTCTACTTTAGCAGCGCCTCAAACAACAACATCCTACTCAACAACTTCCAAAACAACACCAACGACGTAACCGACGCAGGCATGAACAACCCCTACACCGCTGTATCAACCGCCGCATCAACTTCGCCCAAAATTCAAACCCTTGCGTATTTTTCTGTGCAGCCACTTAACTTCATAGGTCCCCCGCCCTTATCCGCAAACAACTACGACAACGGCAAAGAAGGCAACTACTGGAGCAATTACACAGGCACCGACGCAAACGGTGATGGCATAGGTGATACTTCGCATTTTCTGTATGGCAACAACGCTGACAACTACCCGCTTATGCTACCCGCTGCAGTTACGATTCCAGAATTCTCTTCCCTGCTTGTGGTGGCTTTACTCTTCGCAGCTACCTCCCTGCTGCTTGGCTACACCCGTAAAACCCGCAAAAAACCCTAACCCTTTTTGTTTGTTGGTTGCCAAAAATTTTTTACCCTGTTGTGTGCTAAGGTTTTGTGTGAGGTTACCAATTTGGGTATGAAGCTTAAGGTAGATGGCGTGGAGATTCCCATGAACGAGTTTGTGGCGAAAATTTTGGAAGGCACCGTTGTCGGCGGCGTCTCTGCCCTTAAAGGGATAAAAGAAAACTGGGCGAAAATCGAAGTAGAAATCACCAAAACCTAACGTGGTTACTGCCCAGCAAATTCTACATCCACTTTTATTTGGGTGAACATTTCTTTTTTTGCCTTGCAAATCGGGCACACATACGGGGGGTCTTCCCTAAACACTACGTAACCGCATTGTTTGCAGTACCAGAACTTTTGGGTGCCCAATGTTCCCTCTATGAGTTCTTCTTTTTCTGTTTGGGTTTTGTTTTTGACGCGTTTTTTTGGGTTTTGGAATGCTCTGGCTTGTTTTTCTTTGGGGCGGCGTTCTGGAACTGTGGGTAGTTCTTTGGATTTGTGGATGTCTTTTCTTAGGTAGAGTCGGCAGTAGCATGCGCCGTATCGGTTTACGTCGGGGTCGCGGTAGTCGCAGGGGCAGATGATGTCGCGGTCGTATTCTATGGCTCCTGAGGCTAGTCTGCAGGGGCAGCTGGGGTAGCCGTAGCGTTCTTCATTGGTTTTTAAGCCTTCCAGCAAGCCTTGTAGCAGGTCAGGGTCAGAAACCAAACGGTACCCGTAGGTTTGCGCGTCCGCTTCAGCTCTTTTACGCACTTCTTCAATGCTTACCAAGCTCTAAAGCCTCCTTCAACAAATCCTTGCGAAAACCCGTAACCACCGTCTTATCATCAACAATTGTTGTGGGGTACCCCAAACTGGCACCTTTCTCTTGGATGTCCTTGCGAATCGATGCTTTATCCTCTTCACTGCACAAATCCACATCTACATACTCAAACTCAATATCATTATCCTTAAGAAACTGCTTCGTCATCTTACACCAAACACATGTACTGAGCGCGTAAACCAAAACTTTATGCCTCTTATCCCCGCCAGAAACCTTAAAAACATCCATAACAAACCACAACCCTACAAAACCCCCAAGAAACATATAACCCTTTAGCCAAAACAAAAGAACACTGACAAAACTTTTTGATTACAACCAACACGCAGCTGCTGTTTTGGTTAAAACTGCCTGTAGCGGGTCAACAATATTTCTTAACCCCTTGACGTCCATGTAGAAACCCTTAATATCGTTGTTTGGGTGAGTTATGGTGGTGATTTGTTTTTGCCGATTGATAATGATTTTAAGAAGAACTTGAAGGTTTCTGGTGAGCATAATGGTCATAAAGTTTGGGGCGGTGAATCTGGCAAACTTGGCGTTCATGGGACTAATGTGGCGGTTGACTGGGACGCATGTACGGGTGATGGTGTTTGCCTCAGTGCCTGTCCTGTGTCGCTGTATGATTGGGCACAGACTTCTGATGGGCAGAAAAAATCCGACCCCGTGCGCCAAGACGAATGCATCCAATGCTTAGCGTGCGAAACCCAATGCCCCAACCAAGCCATCAAGATCACCCCGCCTGAGTAACCCCGCCTTTTTTGCGGTTGCCCTTTTTTGTTTTTAGTAGTGCTTATTACTGGCTTTTTGGATTGGTTTGGTGTTTAGGAGAATTGTTATGAGCAAAACTGAAAAGAATCTTAAAGACGCGTTTGCTGGGGAGTCTCAGGCTAACCGAAAGTATTTGGCATTTGCCCAGAAAGCTGAAGAGGAAGGTTTTAGCCAAGTTGCCAAGCTTTTCCGCGCCGCCGCTGAAGCCGAAACCGTGCATGCCCTAAACCACCTGCGCATAACAGGCGAAATCCAAGGCACCCTTGATAACCTGTGCGCGGCGCTTACAGGGGAAACTTTGGAATTCGAAAAAATGTATCCCCAATTCATCGAAGAAGCCAAGCAAGAAGAAAACAAGCAAGCTGCCTGGAGCTTTGATGTAGCCAACCAAGTCGAAAAAATCCACGCAAACCTCTACAAAACAGCCATAACCGCCCTCAAAAACAAACAACCCCTACCCAACACCGACTACTACATCTGCAGCGTCTGCGGCAACGCCGTCGAAAACCAAGCCCCAACCAAATGCCCCATCTGCGGCGCACCCCAAACCAAATTCTACAAAGCCCCCTAACCCTTTTCTTCTTTTCTTCAAAACAGCTACGCGCCTTGTCTGCTATGATTTAATGCTGTTTACTCTTGTTTGTAATGTATTTGTAAACCCTTTTGTGGGCAGTCGTCTGGAAAGGTTTATGTTTGACCGCGGAAATCTAACTCTCCGATTTGACGGATCATCCGTGTCCGTTGGGATGTGGCCCTTTGGGCTGAACCGTAAACAGATGAAGACTTGATAGGTGAAAATGAGAGATGTCGTACAAGTATATAGCTGAGGAATGGCGTAAGCCTGAGAATAGTTTCCTTGATGAGCTTATGCGTCAACGTTTGATTCAGTGGCGCAAAGAACCAACCGTGTTGCGTGTTGAGAGGCCACTTCGGCTTGATCGTGCACGTAAACTGGGTTATAAAGCTAAGCAGGGTTTTGTTATTGCCCGTGTGAGCGTTCGCCGTGGTGGCTTGCGCAAGGTTCGCCCAAAAGCTGGACGTCGACCTAAACGCATGGGTGTTAAAAAATTCAAGCCCGCGAAAAGCCTGCGTTTGATTGCTGAGGAACGAGCAGGAAGAAAATTCCCAAACACAGAAGTTTTGAACAGTTACTGGGTAGGCGAAGATGGACGCCACAAATGGTTTGAAGTTATCCTCGTTGACAAGGCGCATCCTGTCATTAAATCTGACAAGGACGTTAACTGGATAACCGAGAAACAGCATAAACGCCGTGCAAACCGCAGCTTAACTAGCGCAGGCAAATCCGTCAGAGGACTGCGGCACCGCGGTATAGGCGCAGAGAAATTCCGCCCCCACCACAAATACGGCAGCACAGGAGTCCACGACTAATGCACCACATAAAACCCATCATCATTTCCCCCGGCGGCAAACCCCGCTTGGGCAAAGGTTTTAGCCCCAAAGAAATCACGGCTGCAGGCTTAACTGCTGTTGACGCACGCCAAATGGGCATACCTATAGACTGGAAACGCAAAAGCTGCCACCAAGACAACACCGACGCCCTCAAAGCCCACATCAAACGCGACAGCGACATATCCGACGATAAACCTTAAAACCAAACCGCCATATTTTTACATGTGCGGTGTTCCCCTTTGTCTTCTAAATTTCCTATCTCTTACATGGAAATCCGAGTTACCAGCCACGCTACTGAGGACTTAGAAAAAGTCCAAACAGCAGTCTGTAACACGCTCCCCGAAACCCTAACTGAAGACTTAACCTTCAACAAGGTCTCCTTAACTGGGCACCATGGTAACCCCATTGTTCTCGTATCCACCAAACTCTCCGACCGCACCACTTTGCCCTGTGCCTTAGAAAAGTTTGCTCAAGACCTAAACACGCTTGACAAAGACGCTTTAGCCGACGAAATTTTACATCACATAGAAAAACACAACCTGTATTTGCGCTTTGACAAACAAGCTGCTTTTTGCGGAGCCCTAAAACTCGCCTCCAACGACCCCATACACTTCAAAATCCACTTCAAAAACAAAACGCCTCAAGAAATCCAAGAGATTTGCAGGCAAAAAGGGCTACTCCCATGAAACGCAACTTCACCGATTTGCACCTGCGCCTCAAAACCAAAACCCCCTCCGACGCCCAAGCATACGCACAAAAACTCGCCGAGTTAGGCTACAAAACCGTAGGCGTCCCCCTCTCACCTGATGCCCGCCCCGAAGAAACTGCGCAATTCAGAGCTGTTTTTGCTGATGCGGGGTTGGATTTTGTTTCTCGCGTAGATTTGCGTCCTAAAAACCAGCCTGACCTGCTAAGCCAGCTGCGTCGGGTAAGGCGAAAATTTGAGGTGGTTTGTGTTTTGTGTGAAAGCAAGGATGTTGCGCGGCAGGCTGCTAAAGACCGTAGGGTGGATTTGCTGAATTTTCCGCTTTTTGATTACCGTCGCCGCTTTTTTGACCGCGCAGAAGCCGAGTTAGCTGATGTGGGTCTTGCGACTTTGGAGGTGGATGTGAAGCCGTTGCTGGTTTTGGAAGGTCCACCCAGGGTACGGCTGCTTTCTTGTCTGCGCCGAGAACTTAGGGTGGCTTTGGGTTTTCACATGTCCGTGGTGGTTTCCAGCGGCGCATCTGAGCTGATGCTTTTGCGCAAACCCCGCGAAGTTGCCCTCATTGCGTCACTGTTTGGCTTAGACGGCCAAGCTGCTTTAGACTCCGTTTCTGCAAACCCCGCGGCGATTGTGGCACGCAACCGTCAAAAACTTAGCCAAAGCTTTGTTGCTCCAGGCATACAAGTTGTCAGGCAGGGAAAACAATGCTAAAACGCGTAAAACGCCGCTACATAGCCTTGCAACTAGATATCCAATGCATGCCTGCTGAGCGCGAATTCATGGATGCCGTTTGGGGCTCCGTGACGCGGCTTTACGGCGAGTTTGGAGCAAGCTTTGCCGGGCTGGTCCTAATTGATTACGTCCCTGAACACAAACTGGCAATGCTACGAGTAAACTTGTGCGCCGCAGATTCCACACGAGTAGCCTTAGCAACTATTAGGAGCATTGCAGAACACGACGCCGCCGTGCATGTCTTGGCGATTTCAGGAACCATAAAAGCCCTGCGCAACAAAATACGCCTCTAACCTCCTTTCTTTTTGCTGCTTCCTTGGTGTACCCTCCCCTTTTTTGAAGAGCCTGTTTTACTTGCCTTTTTTGTTTTAGGGCTCAAAACGGCTGTTTCTTGCGTCACTATGTGTCCCTATGCGTCTCTGTGCGTCTTTTCTCGTCTTTTTGCGTCATGGCCTCTTTGGAGCTTCTTGCCTGCGTTGTCTGTTGATGCTTGCTGATGTCCATCGATGACTGTCGATATCCTTATATGTTCATTTATACATATTAATGGTGGGTAACGCCTTTGAAAGCCTTTTTCACTGTTAAAGCCGACGAGCTTAAAATTGCGCAGCTGCTTTCAAAATTTGCGGACAAATACCGCATGTCCTACAAGCTCAATCGCCGCGGAACTGCTTTCCTGCTAGAAGTCGATTTGAGCAGCGACGATTTAGGAGAATTCATCAGACGCATGAATCACCTCAAAGACGCAGAGTTCAAAATGGAGGAAATCCGCGGAGGCGGTTTTTTAGACCCGCTCAACGTCAGCTTGACAAGGACAAACGCAGATGTGATGATAGGCAAAGAAACATTTGCCAAAAACGACATAACCCCGCTTGACGGCGGAACCGTTCGCGTTGGCGGCGAATTGTGGCTGGCGCGGCCTGCAGATAACGAGGTTATTGCGCAGGGCAGCAAAGTGAGAGTGGTTCGCATCGAAGGGGTCACCCTAATAGTTGAAGGAGTGACTGAATAAAATTGTATGAACTAGAAATAATTGCTGTTATTGTTGTGGTCGTTATTTTTGTGCTGTTTTCAGCATCCGTGAAAAAGGTCAACCAGTACGAAAAGGGCATCGTGGAGCGGTTTAACGCTTACGAAAAAATGGTTGAGCCCGGGCTTCGAATGGTGGTGCCTTTTGTGGAGCGCATCTACCGCGTAAACATGCGCGAACAAGTAATCGATGTGCCGCCGCAGGAAATCATCACTGAAGATAACGTCGTCGTCACCATAGACGCCGTAATCTACTACCAAGTCATAGACGCCAAACGGGCGCTGTACGAAATCGAAGACTTCGAACTCGCCATCATCAAGCTAGCTCAAACCACTTTGCGCAACATCGTAGGTGAGATGTCTTTGGACGTGTGCTTGACAAGCCGCGAAAAAATCAACGTGGAACTGCGCAGCGTACTTGACCAGGCAACTGACAAATGGGGAACCAAGGTGAATCGCATTGAACTGCAACGCATTGACCCGCCCCAAGACATCCAGCTTGCCATGCACAAGCAAAAAACCGCCGAACAAGAAAGACGCCAACTACGCCTGCTCGCTACAGGACGCAAAGAAGCCGCAGAGCAAGAAAAACTTGGAGCCATCCTAACAGCGCAGGGAGCAAAGCAAGCTGCCATACTTGAAGCGGAGGGTGAAGCCAAATCCGTAGAGTTAGTTGCCGAAGCCCAAGCCAAAGCCATCAAAGTCGTCTCAGAATCCGCCAATCAGTACTTCAAAGAAAACGCGCAGCTAAACAAGAGACTAGACGTCGTGCAAGAAACCTTTAGCCAACAAACCAAAATCGTAGTCCCCTCAAACTCTGACATCCTAAACGTCATAGGACTCGAAGGCACAACCGTACTACCCCTAAACAAGGAAGCCAAGAAAACCACAAATGAGCGCGAGTAAACGGGGAAGTGAAACAACATGGACACTTCTCTTTTTATTCCTATACTCTTCCTGCTCCTGTTTGGTGTCGTCATGTTTCTTAGCCTAGTCGCGTCAATGAAGCAAAAAAAATCCTGGAACCAACAGCCATATCAAAGCAGCACAAACCCCCAAAATTCCCAATACAACCAACCCCCCACTGCCCCCCGCTACGTCACTTCCCCCGACGGCTTTAGCGACCAAATGGAACTCGACATCCGCTTACCCTACCGCCAATTCAAACTACTGCACCCAGAAAGCAACCTAGACTACGAACGCTACAAACAAATGCAAATGCAAAAAGCCTTCAAACGCTCCATAAGCTCCCAACAAAACAAACGCATGGTACGATAAAACCGCACCAAACCCCCAACTTTTTTGAAAACAAACAAAGAACGAAAAAGAAGAAAAGAGGTTTAGAGTAGGTGGCGTGCGATGCCTACGAGTTTGGGTTTTCGCATGAGGACTTTGGCTAGGGTGCCTAGTTTTGCGCCTCGGGCGAATTCGATGATGTCTTCGGGTTTAAGGGCATCTACGAGGTCGTTGAGGTCTTGGTCGGAGAGTTTTTCTAGGGTTTCGCGGAGTTTTTCGACTTTTTTGAGGTGGCTGCCGCGTTCGTCCCACCAGACTTCGTTGTAGGTGGAGAGTGCTTTTTTGGAGACATCATCTTTTTTGAGGCATGTTGTTATGGTGTCGGCTGCGAGTTGCCCGGATATGACGGCTTCTTTTATGCCCCCGCCGTGGATTGCGTTGACGTGGTTTGCGCCTTCTCCGCACAGTACGAAACCGTTTGCAACCATGTCTTTGACTAAGCCGCCCACGGGGACACAGCCCGCGTTAACTTCCAAAATCGAGCCCTTGCTAATTTCAGGGTGCTGCGCGAGGAATTGGTTCATGAATTCTTTGGGTTTTTTGTCTTGGGGCACGATGCCTAACCCTACGTTTGCTCGGTGTTCGCCTTTGGGGAAGACCCACACGTAGCCTCTGGGGGCTAGGACGCTGGAGAGGTAGATGTGTATGAAGTCAGGGTCAGTTTCGATGTTAGTCATCTCGTATTGGATGCAGGAGTCAATTAGGTTAACTTTTGAGTACACGCCCAAAGCTTGAGTACGCAAAGGAGACTCAGCGCCCGTAGCGCAGACAACCACTTTGGCTTTGTCCTCACACTCGTTGCCCAAAAACTCGGCTTTCACGCCCGTATAGTAGCCCCTATCGTCTTTGAGTAGGCTTGAAACAAACGTGTTCGCCTGAACCTGTGCGCCTGCTTTGACGGCTTCTTCAGCAAGCCATTTATCGAAAACTTTGCGCTCTAAAACCATGCCGCCCTTCTCCAACACAGCATCTAAGTGTCTGCCATCGGGAGCATATATTCTGGCGCCTTTGATTCTTCGGGCTATGCACCGTTCGGGGACTTTGCCTACGAAGTCTTGGCTGGCTTCGCTTATGCCTTCGCCGCATCGTTTGGGAGCGCCGATTTCAGCTCTTTTCTCATATACTTTGACGGAGAGTCCGTTTTCTGCAAGTTTTTTTGCGCAGGCGGTTCCTGCAGGTCCTGCTCCGATTACTATTACATCGTTCATTGTTTGGTCACCTTTATGGCTTCTACGGGGCATGCGGTTTGGCAGATTCCGCACAGCGTGCAGAGTTGGGTGTTGTTGATTACGTTGTCTTTTAGTTCTAGTGCGGCTGTTGGGCAAACAGAGACGCATCCGCCGCATCGCAGGCATCGGTTATTGTTTATTTTCCATGTCATAAGCTTTAACATCCGTACACAGGGTGTGGTTTTTATACCTTGTTGGATAAGTAAACTTGTGCTGTGGCTCTTATAAATCATAAAGTGAGCCGCCACACACCAGGTGTGCCCTAAATGAGCCCAAAGATTGCTCTAAGCGCTGAGCTGCGCAAACTTATCGAAAACCGCCTAGACCACACCCTCCAAGGCATACAAGCAACGCTCGCCGAAATCACCGAGAAACAAGAACTAAACCCCAAAGCCCTCGAAGAAGAACTAACCAGCCTAGAAGCCACCTTTGATTTGCTCTTCCAAAAATGGAACCTCAAAATCCTCTACACCCTCTTCCTCAAAGAAACCATGGGATTTGGCGAACTAAAAAACGTCCTCAACGTCAACTCGCGCACCCTAAGCGACAAACTCAAAACCCTCCAAACCCACCGCTACATAGACCGCAACGTCCAAAACGGACCACCCCTACGCGTAGAATACAAACTAACCAAAAAAGGCAAAAACACCGTTCTGCTCGCAGTGCCCCTGCTCTACTACGCCGTCACCGAAGAAGACCCAAAAAACTAATCCGTTTGCCGTTTTAGTGGCACCGCAACTTTAGTTGTGTCCTTGACGGTTTCAAAAACCATGCACGTTAGCGTTTTTTCCAGTCCGTTGATTATGCGCAGTTTGTCCACCACGAATTTTCCCACGGCGTCCACGTTTTCGGTTCGCAGCTTGACTAGCAAATCCCAGTCTCCCGTGATTATGTGTACTTCTTGAACTTCTGCGTGCTTGGCGATTTCTTCGGCTACCATGCGCTGCGAGATTGGCAAGCCATTTGCTGCTTTTTCCCGATACGAAACCGATGCTAAGATGAATGCTGCGGTTGCGGCTCCGAGTTTTTCGGGTGCGACGATGGCTCGGTATTGGCGGATTATGCCTTGTTCTTCCATGCGTTTGGTTTTGGCAAAGACGGTGGTTAAGGGGGTATTGGTTTTTTTGGCGATTTGTTTGGCGGTGAGTTTGCTGTTTTCTTGGATGAGCGCAAGTATGGCGAGGTCTTTTTCGTCTAGCCTGATTGCTGGCATAATTTGTAAATATTACAGCTTTAATTATTGAAGGTTATGGTTTTTTGTAAGAATTACAGTTTTTTTTATAAAAAATTTATAATGTAGCTTGCGCACCTACTGTCAATAACAACATCCGAGATGAACAATCATGACCTCAACCTGTTCACCCATAGATATACCCAAACCCCTAGACCAGCTAACCCCAGCTGAGCTTGAAAAAAAATCCCGCATAGGCAAAGTGATGACCTACACGCTTAGGCATCTAACCAGCAAACTCATGGACGATGGTTTCCAATGGCTCTTGCCCGTAGCCCTAAGCCAAAGCACCGACCCCCTATGGCCCGACCCAGGCGCCTCCATAGGCAAACGCATCGAAGTTGACATCTACGACACCACCGTACGCACAACCGCCAGCATGATCATCCACAAACTCGTCGCCTCCAGCCTAGCCTACCCCAAACTATTCATTGTCTCCCCAAACATACGCATCGAAAAAGCAGAACGCGCCAAAACCGGCAAACACATCTACGAATTCACCCAAATCGACTTTGAAGTCCAAGGCGCCTCCTCCAAAGACGTCTTCACCATGGTCGAAGACTGCATAGTCAGCTTGGTAACCAGCGCAAAACGCGACCTCAAAGACGAACTAACAGCTCTTTGCCGCTGCGACGAACTCAAAGTTCCAAAAGCCCCCTTCAAAGTCCTAGACAAAGACGACCTCGAAGCAGAGTATGGCGCCGAATGGGAAACCAGCGTAGCCACAGAATACGACGAGCCCGTCTGGGTCAAAAACATCCCCCGAGAATTCTACGACTTCGAAGACTTTGCCACAGGCAAATGGGACAACTATGACCTGTTCTTGCCCCAGTTTGGCGAGGTTCTCTCAGGCGCAAAACGCGAATGGGAATACTCCAAGATTCTAAAGAAAATCGAACGTGACCAAGTCAAAAAAGACAACTATTCCCTGCTGCTCAAGCTAGCTGAAGAAGGAAAACTCAAACCCTCTGCAGGCGGCGGAATCGGCATGGAACGCATCGTAGCTTGGATCACTGGCTGCAAACACATCGCAGAAACCCAGCCGTTCCCACGTGTACCTGGCATCGTACACCAACTCTAACAAGAAAAAACGGTGCCTAACACACCAAAAACCCCTTTTCCTTCTCTTTATTTGCTTTAGAAAAGGTTTATTTCGTATACTGAGGCTCAGAAAGGGACGAAGAGAAGTTTATTTGATAGGTGCAAATGTATGAATCCTTACCTTGAAGCGTTACAGCATAAGTTAAGTCTTGCTGACTACAAAAAATTATGTGCAATAGATAACCCAATTGTTCACGAGTTTGTGGCTAAAGCCAGCGACCTTTGTCATCCTGATAAAATTTTTGTGTGCAGTGATTCTGCTGAGGATATCGCGCATGTCCGACAAGAAGCCATAGCCACAGGTGAAGAACGCGCGATTTTTGAGCTTTCCGGACATACGGTTCATTTTGATGGCATGAACGACCAAGGCAGAGACCGCAAAGCAACCAAGTATCTGGTTCCACGCGGAGTTTCTCTTAGCAAAGCCCTCAACCAAATCGACAGGCAAGAAGGCCTAGCCCAAGTCAAGAATTTACTCAAAGATTCCATGAAAGGACGCACCATGATTGTGCGTTTCATCTCGTTGGGTCCAGTTGATTCAGTATTTACGATTCTTGGTTTACAATGTACCGACTCATGGTATGTTGCCCACACTGAAGATTTGCTTTACCGCCCTGGCTATAACCAGTTTGTTAAAGTTGGTTCAAAGAGTGATTTTCTGCGGGTGATTCATTCTGCAGGCAGGCTTAGCGAGGATATGGTCAGCATTGATGACGACAAGAAATGCATCTACATTGACAACATGGACAACACCATCTACAGCATCAACACCCAGTACGCAGGCAACTCTGTGGGCTTCAAAAAACTCGCCTTCCGTTTAGCCATACGCAAAGCCAACAGCGAAGGCTGGCTAGCCGAACACATGCTCCTCATGGGCGTACACGGACCAAACAAACGCAAAACCTACTTCGCAGGAGCCTTCCCAAGCGCATGCGGCAAAACCTCAACAGCCATGCTCCCCGGCGAAACCATCCTAGGTGATGACATAGCCTACATACGCGACATCGACTCCGTTGCCCGCGCAGTAAACGTCGAATCAGGAATCTTTGGCATAATCAAAGACGTAAACCCCCAAGACGACCAGCTAATCCACAAAGTCCTCAACAACCCCGGAGAAATCGTCTTCTCAAACATCCTAGTCAAAGACAGCAAACCCTACTGGCTAGGCATGGGCACACCCCTCCCCAAAGAAGGCATGAACTTTTCCGGTGCATGGTTTGAAGGCAAAACCGACGAAGCAGGTGTAGAAATTCCTCCTGCTCACAAGAACGCGCGTTACGCGGTTTCTTTGCGTGCGCTAGAGAACTGTGACCCTGAACTAAACAATCCCAACGGCGTAGCTTTAGGCGGCATCATGTACGGCGGTCGTGACGCGAAAGCATATGTTCCTGTGCAGCAAAGCTTTGACTGGTGCCACGGAATAATCGCGTATGGCGCCTCCTTGGAAACCGAAACAACCTTTGCTACCGTTGGAAAAGAGGGGGTTCCTGAAATCAACATGATGAGCATCCAGGACTTCATTTCGATTCCGCTGGGGCAAAACGTGCGCAACAACTTGGAGTTTGGCAACAAACTATCAAAGGCGCCGCTTGTTTTTGGCGTTAACTACTTCCTGCGCGACAAAGACAGCGGTGAATACTTGAACTCTCCACGGGACAAGCACGTATGGATAAAATGGATGGAACTTCGGGTACACAACGAAGTGGAAGCCCTAAAAGGCCCAACTGGTTACATACCCAAATACGAAGACCTAAAACGTCTATTCAAAGAAGTCCTAAACAAAGACTACTCCAAAGAAGACTACATCAAACAGTTCACCATCAGAATCCCAGAAAACTTAGCGAAAATCGAACGTGTACAAACATTCTACCAAAAGAACGTCTCCGACATACCCTTAGAACTCTTTGGCATTCTTTACATGCAACGCGAACGCCTCCTCGAAGCCCAAGCCCGCTTTGGCGACTACATCTCCCCCGAAAAACTAGAAAACTAACCCGCCGCACTTGAGTGCCCGCCGCGACGTATCAATCGCGTCTTAGTGCTGGGCATTTCAAAGTGTCCATCTTTTTACCGCCTATTCTACGTCAATCTTAAATGTGGGTTATGTACAGATTAATGATTCATAATTGTTAACTATCCTAAGGGGGTTTACTCATAGCAAGGAAAAAAACAACGAAAGGTGCAAAAGGCATGATTAAAAACGTGATGATGTCCCAAGAAAACAACGTGCACAAAGTAGACTTGTCCAAAATTGAAGGCGACGGCTCTTTTCCTTGCCCCACATGCGGAACCCTGATTTCTCCTGAAGACGAATCTGAAAAGGTTTACAACATACTTGAAACCAAAGTTGACAAAGACGAGTTAGTGGCGCTGGTCATTTCGTGCAAGACTTGCGGGACAGTTATAACCCTCACTGGATTCCAAATAACCGACGAATAAAATCCAAAGCAAACTTTGCTTTTTGCAGCCCCTTAGAACCTTTCTAAACAAGGATTATGTGGTGTTCTAATAATTGGACGCCCTGTTCTGGTTGGTGAACACTGCTGTTCTGCCTGTGAACTGGTTTTATCTGTGGAGTTGCTAAAGGCGCTGTTATGGTTTGCTTTTTTTGTTTTAAGGTGGTTTTATTAGGTTCCATATCTGTTGACTGATGAGGAGCAAACCTTGGTTAGTAGCGGTAGACGAAAGATGCTTGCCGCTAGAGATGACTTGGCGGACAAGATTGGCAAAATTGCTGCCCGTAGAGGCTTTACGGTTTTCAGCATGGTAAACGACCTGCTGGATTTAGCCATAAAAGTCGACAGTATGGGGGTAAGTCTGAAGGATGCTGTTTCGGCTTATGAGCTTGCACGTGAAGTCAAAGAAGCAAGCTTCACTTTGGTTTTAGAAAACCTTCTCTACGACACCACCCAGTTAGCCTATGACGTAGCAGCTGACCAGACAAAACAGATATGGTTTAACTCGGGTGTTTGGGTTGCGCAGCGGTACCTCGCTAGAGATGTAGATGACCCTATAGCCTCGTTTGAACGTGAACTGAAGGCTTTTGGCTGGAACATCCCTCAAGTCAACGTTGAACGTTCGGGCAACATGGTTTCAGCTAGAATTCTAAGCCCCCGATTCTCCGAGTCATACACTATCCTGTTCAACCGTTACCTAGAAGGATTTTTAACTACCTTAGGCTATGAGTTGACCTTCAATGAGGTTGGCAGAGGCAATATCCGCTTAGAAGCCGTAAAGAGGGGGAACTGATGTCCACAGGCAAAGGCAAAAAACTTGTTTATGTTTCTGAAAACCTAATTGAGCAGGCTGCCAAGGTCTCCCGCGATGAAGGCGTATCTTTAAGCAAACTAGTTGAAGCGGCATTAACCCAAGTGGTCAAAGTCAACGAGTTAGGCTACACTTCCAAAGAAGTCGCAGCTTTTTTCAACGTACTGCAGACTCACAGGGTTTTAGGAGGCTTATTTGTCCCTTCAGGCGTGCTAGATTATATGATCAAAAACTGCAGGCACAACGCTTCTCAAGTGCAACGGCTGTGGTTTGAAAGCGGACAGTGGAACGGCAAATACCTAAAGGAAACCTTTGACGACCCTGTTGAAGCGTTCAAAGATTTTATGGAGCTTAGCCGTTGGGACCTAAACGAAGTTGATATAAAGGTCGCTGGAGTTGATGTTGTTAAGGTGCGGTGTGTCTCTACCGTTATGACCTTAGAAAGTACCGCCCTGTTAGCTAAATATGTTGAAGGCGTCATGACAGGGCTTGGCTACACAACTCACAAACTAGACTGTCTAAAAGGCATGATTATTCTCGAATCCCGAAAGTAACCCTTTCGTGTCTATTATGCACATATATACGTCGCTACTTTAAGTGTATACAACCATTTTTTCGCGGTTAAACCTGTGTACACAAACATTAAATACGTCTTTTAGAGTATCCGTTACTCAGAAAAACTCTAGGAGAAAAAAAAGTAATGCAAATAAACAAAAAAGTATTCTCAACCGCGACAATGGCCCTTCTATTGCTCTCAGTCGTAGCAGTCGCAACCCCCGCATCCGCACTAACCGGCGACGAAGCACTTTACCCAGTCAACGTTATTACTGGTGCTATAGGTGCTCAAACAAACAGTTCAATAGTTAACAGCAGAATGCTCATCAACGGTACCGGTGCCACTGGCGGTGGTCCAGTACAAATTTACTTTGACAGCATCTCAACCGCCAATCTGCTTAACCAAACAACAGCAAACGCTGCAGGCACCTACTCCGCACAAATCACTATACCTTCAGCAACAAACGGTGTCCACACAATCTACGTTTATGACACCATTGCTGGCGCAACCGAAAACACCGTTTTGGTAGTTAATGCATCTCTCAGGCTTTCTACCTCAAAAGCTCTTCCAGGTGACTCTATTACCCTTACTGGTCATGGCTTTACCGCAAATAGTGCAGTTACCTCAACAATTTACAACGGCACCCACACATTCACGTTGTCTACTACTGGCTCAACAAATAGTACAGGTTCTGTAACACAGACAGTTGTTATTCCCAACTTAGCACTAAGCACAACACCCTACACTGTCAACATGACTGATGCCGCAGGTGTTAACGTAACAACCACCATCACAATCAACTATTACCTGACAGTTTCACCTTCCTCTGGTCCACCAAGCATTGACATAACAATCAACGGTAGAATTCCACCCAACACACTAGCTAACATCCAAATCGACGGCGTAAATATCGGTCAATCTACTTCAGCAGCTGACGGTACACTTACTTTCGATTATACCTTGCCTGACCTAATCGGTGCAGGTAACCGTACAATCCACGCCGTTTGGGGCGTCACTAACTACGTAGAAGCATTCTTCTTCGTTACTGCACCCCCATCTGCGCCTGTACTCTCAGCAGCTAACGGCCAAGCTGGCGTTGTAATTGGCATAACTAACGGCACTAACGTATTCACTGCAAATGCAAACATAACCTTGACCATTGGTACCACAGAAGTAAACAGCACTGCAACAGATGCCCGCTTTGGTCCAACCGACATGTACGGTGCATTTGACACTGAATTCTCAGTTCCAAACATTACACCTGGCACGTACACTTTGACCATTACAGATGAAAACGGTGCATCTTCTTCAACGACCTTCACTGTAAGCCCAACTCCCGCAACCACTATTACCCTCAACAGCAATTCCTACGTCCAAGGCGATAGACTAAGCTTCACCATCTACACTACAGAATCAAGTTTGGGCACAATCAATGTCACCATTAGAGACCCCAGCGGCAACGTTTGGTGGACTGCTATATGGGCATTAACTGCTAACCCTGACAGTAGCCAAAGTGTCCGCTATCAAAACCAAACAGTACCCGCTAGCAACGGAGCCGTCACTGGTAACCCAATTGTCTTGCCCAATGATGCCCCACTAGGCTCATGGAACTGGACAGTTGCTTATACCCCTGCTAGCACTGGCGTTGCTGCAAAAGCAACCAACCTATTCGCTGTTGGCTTAGGTGGAACTGGTGGTGTTGTTAACGCAGTTAACGACCTTGAAGGAATGCTTGTTGACATCAGCGGCGACATTGCAACTGTAATGACCGACATCGGCGAAGTTCAAGGCACTGTAACCAGCATCAAGAACAGCGTTGCAACAATCAACATCCCTGACTTAGGCACCATCACCACGACCCTTGCAAGCATCGACGCAGTTCTCGGCGATGTAGCAGGAAGAGTCGTAACCATCGAAACATCTGTTGGCTCATTTGAAACCACACTAGACTCAATCAACACCAAAGTTACTGGTCTTAACGGCGACATCGCAACAATCAAGACTGACCTAGGCTCACTCCAGGGTACAGTCACCTCAATCAGCGGCAACGTAGCAACCATCCAAACTGACATCGGCACACTAGAAGCAGACATCAGCGGCCTACAAAGCGAAGTCAGCGACACTCAAAACAACGTTAGCGGCATACCCACACTAGTCTACGTAGCAATCGTCTTAGCCCTTATCGCAGCAATCGCAGCAATTGCATCAATTATTTTGATGCGCCAAAAAATCGCAGGGTAAAAACCCTTCAAAACCAAACAACAACCTCTTTTCTTTTTTTTGATTCTTGCTTTCTAAAACAAGTTTCTATGTACAGCATCACTGCGCCTTTTACTTGAGTTGAAACCTGTTTTCACGTTTGAGTTTGTCAGCCTCAACTTTTCTGATGGGGCATCGTAGAAGTTATTTCTGTCTTTGCTTGCGTAGAAAAATAACTTAGAAAAAAATAAAAAGGGTTTTTGTTGGATTGTTGGTTATGTGGCGGTGACTACGCCGTTTTCTGTGACAAGTTTTTTCTCGCGTAGCATCTGTTCGTAGACTTCTTGGGTGACTTCCTTGATTTTCTCTCCGCCATGCGTGAATCCGAAAACTTTGCCTGTTTCTGTAATCAATGCTTCCGCGTCTATCCCAAGCGAGTACTGGGCAATCATCTTCATGGCTTTCTCGATTTCTTCAGGGGGAATATGTTCAGGCAACCTCTTTGATTCAGGAGCGTTTACCGCTGGCACCCTCACGTCAACCTCAACCATATCCACAGGCCACAAGAAATCATCGCGAACAAGTACGCGTTTTTCTCGAACCAGCAAATCCAAAGCTTCCTGCACTGCCTGCGTAACTTTTGGGCTTACCCGTTTAAGACCCCACGCTGATGCTAATCTTTGAACGGCGTATTCAAAATGAACTGGGCCTTCAGCTTTCACCAGCTCGGCTAGTAGGCGTCTTTGTTGGGTGCGGTTTTCGGTGAAGTGGAACTCGTTTTTTTGTTTCTCGCTGTAGGGCGGCTTGCTTATGGTTACTTTGACGTAGGGTTTGACGGTTGCTTTTAGTTTGTGTACCTTGTATGGGACGCCGATTTTTTCGATGCCTGCAAACTGGACTTTTCTAACTTCGACTTTGCGGGTGGTGTCAGGTTTTGTTTTGTCTTGTGTTGGGGTTTGGGGTTTTGGTTTTTTCTGGGGTTCGCCTGCTTTGGTGAGTGCTTCTTTTAAGCGTCTGACTTCGCTTTCTCTTCTGGCAACCCACGCGGGTGACCAAACACGGTGAATATTCCACCCTAAACGTTTGAGCACTTGCTCGCGTAGTCGGTCGCGGTCTCTGGCGCTGCTGCTAGAACGGTACGTTGGGCCATCGCATTCTATGCCAAGCAGGTACCGTCCAGGATTTGCGGGGTCTACTACGGCTATGTCGATGCGGTATTCGCTGCAGCCCAGTTGCCTTTCAACTTTAAAGTCCATGCGGCGAATTTCCTGAGCTACATCGTCTTCCAAAGGTGCATCGAACTTGGCGGCTTGCTCTTTGGTTGCCTGCAAAATTTCAGGTCCTTTCTCTGCGTACTCCAAGTAATCGTGCAATGTTGCTACTCCTGCGGCGCGGGTGGCTCTTGTGTCTATGTCTGAGGCTTTGATGGAGGTTACCAGGACGGTTTTTTCTCTGGCTCGGGTTACTGCTACGTTTAGGCGTCGTTCTCCGCCTGGCTTGTTTAAGGGTCCAAAATTCATGGTTATGGTGCCTTGCTGGTCTTTGCCGTAGCCTACGCTAAACATCATGACGTCGCGTTCGTCGCCCTGTACGTTTTCGAGGTTTTTGATGAAAAAGCCCTCTAAGCGGTCTTCTCTGAAGAACTCTTCAAATTTGGGTTCTTGTCTTAGGCGTTGCTCTATGGCTTCTTCGACTGCGTCCATCTGTGCGATGCTAAATGTGACTACTCCTAGCGTCTTGTTGGGGTGTTGGGTGAAATGCTCAAAAACCAGGTCGGCGACGACTTGGGCTTCTCTTTGGTTGTCTCGGTTGCCTCCGCGGTCATAGATGCCATTTTCTACGTAGCACAGCTTAACGCCCAGTGCGTGGTGGTTGGATTCGGCTGAGGGGAAGGTTACGAGGTTGCCGTCGTAGAAGTGGTTGTTGGAGAAAGCGATGAGATCTTCGTGTCTGCTTCGGTAGTGCCAACGTAGAGTCTTTACGGGCAAACCAATTCCCAAGCACTCATCCAAAATGCTGTCAAACACTTCCACGTCGTCATCGGACATTTCATCCCAATCCACCTCGTCAATGAGGGTCTTTTGGAAGAAGCTTGTGGGGGGTAGCTGTTTGTTGTCGCCTGCAACCACTACTGTTTTGCCGCGGTAAATTGAGCATATAGCGTCTTCAGGGACAATCTGTGAAGCTTCGTCAAAGAGGACTAAATCAAACTTCATCATTTCAGCGTCAAGGAACTGGCTAACCGAGATGGGGCTCATGAGCATGCAGGGTTTGATTCGGGGCAGTATGTGCGGGATTTTCTGGAGCAATGTGCGAATGGGCATGAGGCGGCGTTTTTTGGCGGCTTCTTTGAGTAATGTGTTGACTTCGGAGTCGGTTGCTTGAATAATTATGTCTTGGGGTTTTCGGCTGTTAGCAGATTGTATGACTTTGTTGGAGGCAAGTTTGATGAGTTCTTGGTCTAGTTTGCGGAATTCCTCTATGAGTCCTTCATGGTTTTCTCGTCGGAACCGTCCCAACCGCAAATCCTGCTTGTAGAGGTCATTAATCCATTCTTGATATGCGCCTTTGCGGAAAACTTGGATAAGTTCTTCACCTCGCGGATGCTGCTCCACTAAACGGTCAAAGAACTCTTCTAATCCAACAAGGGCAAAACGGCTCTTGGTCTCTTTGAAGTCCACCAAAATCTGCAAATCATCCACGCGGTCACGCAGCGTCGTAATTCGGTCATACAGCATTTCTAAGTCGATGTCTTGCAGTTTCTGGTTCGGATATAACGTGCCGTTCTCAAACTTTAACTCTATTAGCGATAGGTCTTTGGGCGCTGCTTGATAGAATTTTATAAGCTCCTCTCGAGACGGAACAGCTTCAGGTCCCTGAGCGATGATTTCCGCTGCTTCTTGGGGCATGGGCGAAACTTCAATGAAGTCCTGGGTTTTCTTTGTCCACTCCAGCACCAACAAGATGCCATCCCAATCTGTTTCTAAATCCGCGAAACGTGAACCAAACGTGTTTTGCAGTACCTCTTTTTCGTTGAGGATTTCTGCTTCTTTTCTTCTTACGCTTTCGGCGGTCTTCAAATCCTCTATAAGAGCGGCGTAGTTGGCTGGTTCTTCGTCTTTGGCTGAGTAAAGGATTTCTTTGGTTAAGTCGTAGAGGGGCATTAGTTGGCGGGCGGTTTCGTTTGCCCACTGTACTAAGCGGGGTAGGGGGGTTTGGTTGATGGACAGGTTTGAGTTGGGTAGGAAAGCGGGGATGACTTCTTCTAGGTCGTTGACGAGTTGGCTCCATTTTTCTATGGACTCACCCAGTTCGTTGCCTAGTTGTCGTATTCTTTGGGGCGCAATAGTTGGGAACGAGATTTGTTCTGCTAGGCTTTGGGGTATTGTGGGTACTGCTGCAAGCTTGAATGCTTCGTCGGTTACTTTAAGCGCCTCTTGAACTTTCTCAAAATCTGTGTCGTAACCCTTGTAGTAGTGACCTAGCGCTTCTTTGACTTCTGTTGCTTGTTCGTCGATTTCTGCTTTGAGTGTCTTTACTTTTCGGGCTTCAAACAAGTCCTTGAGCACGGTTTCAGGAACCTTGCCGTCGTGTGTCAAATGTGCTAAGTGTTTTTGGTCTTTGCGGTAACCCGAACTTAGCCCGCGCAGGAATCCCTTGTATGTGCCGTTGTAGCGTTTGATGTATTCGTCAAGGTCTAAATCGTAGATGCCGTCAGTGTAGCTTTTTTTGAGTTTACCGCGTAGGATGTTGTATTCTTGGTATGTGTTTTGTATGTCTCTGAGTGCTTCTTGGGCTTGCTCAAAGACTGTGTGGTCAAACCAGCGGGCATCAGGTTTGTTCTCGGCAAAACACAGCAAAGCCAACCGCGATAACTGCTCAACACGCTCTGCAGTCAGGTTCTCCGCAGATAAACCAAACAGGTCAGCAAGTTCTTGGGCTTTCTCGCTCCAACGCGACGCCAAATTCGGAGTATCCCTAACCAGCTTAAGCAGGTTTTCCCGTTTGCTTAACAGGTCACCTTCAATTATGCTTGCAGGCGTGACAAGGTTAGATATTTCCGTGAGTTCTTTTTCCAGTTCTGCGGGTATGTTTAGCATGATGGTGAAAAATGAGGGTTCATAGCGTTGCAGTAGCGTGTTTCGGGTTGCTTGGCACCAATGGATGGTTTCGCGATGTGCTTTGGCTTGGGTTACGAGTTGGTCTACGTCTGGGTTTAGCAGCCAGCTTTCCTCAGGCTTGGGGCTCTCCAGCATCAAATCGCTTAACTCAATTAGCCACTTCACCCTGCTTAGCGTGGGCGGAGCTTCTAAACCCAACTGCTGAGCGTAACCCGAAGATTCTATCCTAAGCATATCCATTGATGAAAGCGCTTGGTCAAGCTGTGCCGTTAACTCTGCACGAATTTCCAAGTTGTACCTGTTGCCGCGGTAGCCCCGCCATGGAAACTCGGGTTCATCAATTACTTGCCAGACGTTTTTAAGCGTCGTCATTAGCTCTTCTAGTTCTTGCATTTTCTGCGGTGTTAGGCTTTTGGGGCTTGAGAGTCCAACTGCAACGTAGGGTACCTGCTGAAGCGCTGCTAGTTCGCCTAAGGCTTCATAGGCGCTTTTTTGCAGAACTGGCTGTTTGGTGTGCAGGGCTTGGACGTATCCGTTGAGTTGGTCTCGTTGCCGTTTTAGTTTTTCGAATTCGTGTGCTGAAGGGATTTTGCCGTGTACAAGCTGCTCGTCAAGGCACCGTTTCAACTCGGCGACAACTTCTTGCTTGTTAGCCTTACTACTGTGCAACTCCAAACAAAAATGAGCCAACCCCACATCACTGAGCCTTTTGTAAACAACCTCCAACGCAGCCATCTTGTCACTAACAAACAAAACCGACTTGCCCCGTGCGATGCATTCGGATATGATGTTTGCAATGGTTTGGCTTTTGCCCGTGCCTGGGGGACCTTGCATGACAAAGCTTTGCCCCTCCAACGCGTAGTCTATGGCGACTCGCTGGCTGCTGTCTGCATCCAAAACTCGGAAGCTCTCCTCAGGCTTCTCGATTTTATCTACTTCTTTTTCTTCGGGCAAATCCTCTAGCACTAGCTGGGTGTCTTTGATTCCAACGACCGCCCTGATTATGGGGTGCTGACCAATTACTTGTGAGTTGGCTTCAAGGTCTTTGTAGATGACTAGTTTGTGGAAGGAGAAGAGCCCGATTTCCAAGTTTGTTTCTACTGTCCAGCCCATCTCGGCGACGGCTTGGCGTATTTTGTTTAGGTATTCTGTGAAGCTGCTTTGTTCGGGGTCTTCGGGGAACGCGGGCAACTCGATTTTGTAGTCGTTTTTTAGTTTTACTTGCAGGGCAGGGTTTAGGACGGCTTCTTCTTCTACTTGAGGAACTGAGATAGAGAAGGGTTTGCGGATGTTTTCGCGGTTAAGCTCTATGGGCACCATGACAAGCGGGGAACGTATCTCCTCAGACGTGGCAATATCCTTCCACACTAAAGTTCCAAACGCTGCATGTAAAATTCTAACACCGCGTTCCCTGTAATCCGAAAGCGACCTGCGGTGCAAACTTTTCAGAACTTTTTCTATTTCTTTTCTGTTTGGGTTCTCGCAGACCAGCTGGGTTGCTTCAGGCGCTTTTGCCTGCTTTGCTGTATCGTTGGGTTGCGGCTGTTCTTCTGTCTGTTTCTCTTCGGTGGGCATCCAAAATTCTAAGTGGTTTTGTTTTACCACGAGTTTGTTGAATATGGTTTCTGCGTCTGGGTTGGTTATTGTGAGTTTTCCTCGTTTGGAGGGTTTGGAGTAGAGAAGGTTGTTTCTTTTTGAAAGGTCGATTAAGCGGTATTTCCAATCTTCAATTCGCCTAGACATCTGCGTTCTGTATTCGTCTTGTATGGGTGAAGACCTACTATTTTGCATCATTACATGACCCCGCGTAATATCCACTAATACGTTGGCTGTACTGTGTTACACTATGGTTTTCAGAACAAAACTCTTTTTGTAATGAACATGTATAAAACCTGTTTGGTGGGTGCGAAAATGTGTGGGTAACTGCTGATTTTTGTTGGAAAAGCGTCTAAAACAGTCAAAACAGGCTTCTTTAATGAAATCAAGTACAAACCTTCCTCAAAACAGGCAGCCCTAATTTGAGCTATTTGCTTGTATGCCTTTTAAGCGGGGGTTTGCGTGATTTGTTTTTCTTTTTTGTTTTTGGAGAGCAGGCGGCTGAAGAGTTTCCTGATTTCCTCAGCTATAACCACTATGCCTGCGAGCGCAAACAAGAATACCCAGTCAGCTGCTTCTAAGGGTACGGTTCCAAATACTGGCTGCATGAACGGCACATAGATTATTGCTGCAACTATGATTAGCTGGGCTGCTATGCCAATTAGTATCCATTTATTGGCTCTAAAGCTTGCTTTAAACGTGGACTGCTTGCTGGTTCGGCACGCCAAAACGTTTCCCACTTGTCCCATAACTATGCCTGCAAACGCCATGGTTATGCCTTTGAGGTAGTAGTAGTTGCTGGTTATGTCTGCGCCAAAGCTCCAGTTTGTTGGTACGGGCATTCCGATGGTCCAGCCACCTGCCGCCCAAGCGCTTAAGCATCCAATCATGGCGCCTGCAGCAATTATTGCACCGATGAACACTGAGCGTGAGAGAACTTTGAGTGAGAACAGCTTCTCTGTGGTGCTTCTTGGCGGTTCATTCATTATGCCTGCTTCGGGGGGTTCACGGCTCAACGCCAACGAGGGAATAACATCTATACCCAAGTCAATGACCAAAATCTGCTCCACCAGCAATGGCAGGGGCATTCCTGTTAGGGCGTAGAGTATGTAGGGGATTAGTTCTGCCCAGTTGTGGGAGAACACGTAGACTATGAATTTGCGCAGGTTTTCGTAGATGGTTCGTCCTGACTCTACTGCTTTTACGATGGAGGCAAAGCTGTCGTTAAGCAAGACGATGTCTGCGGCTTCGCGTGCAACGTCTGTTCCTGAGGCCCCCATGGCAACGCCGATGTCTGCTTCTTTGAGCGAGGGGGCATCATTAGCACCATCTCCTGTAACTGCTATGACCTCGCCGCTGTCTCGCAGGGTTTTGACTATGCGCAGTTTTTGTTCTGGTGAGACTCTTGCGAAAATGACGTTGCCTTTTTTCACTTCATCCACGATGGCTTTGTTATCCAAGTTGTCTAAGTCTACGCCGCGTATGATCTGGCAGCACTGTTTTTCGACGATGCAAACTTCCTGGGCTATAAACTCTGCAGTTGGACCATAATCGCCCGTGATTATGACGGTTTTTATGCCTGCCTGCTTTGCCTTCAAAACAGCGTCTCTAACTTCTTCTCTTGGAGGGTCACGCATTGCAGCTAAGCCAACAAAAATCAAATCCTTCTCCACATCATCGCCCTTAGAGTACTTTGCGGCAGGCAGTTTATTGTAAGCCACAGCGATAACGCGCAAGCCCTGATTTGCGTATTCGTGAACCTTGTTTGCGATTTCCTCTCTTTTTTCCTCGTCTATATTTTGGACTTTGTCGTCCACGATTATCCTGTTGCAGATGTCAAGTATGTTTCTGGGGGCGCCTTTGGTGTACACGTAGATTTCATCGTTTAGCTGGTGCACGGTGGTCATGCGTTTGCGTTCAAAGCTAAACGGCAAAATATCCACGTTTGGCTTCTCAACTAAAGTGTCTTCTATGGTTAATCCGTATTTGAGGGCAGCAACTAGCAAGGCGCCGTCGGTGGGGTCTCCGATTATTCCCCATCGTTTGTTTTTGTCTGAGGGCGGGTCAATCTTTGCGCCGTTGCATAACGCCACGGCTTCAAGCAGCATCTCTAACGAGGAGCTTTCTGATTCGCGCAGGGGCTCGCCGTTTACGGTAAACTCGCCAATAGGGTTGTAGCCGATGCCTGAAACATCCACCGACTGGTTGTGGTCTCTAATCCAGATCTTGTTAACGGTCATTTCGCCCTTGGTTATGGTGCCTGTTTTGTCTGTGCAGATGACTGTGACGCTTCCCAAAGTTTGCACGGAAGACAGGCGTTTGACCAGAACGTTTTGTTTAACCATCTTCAAGACGTTAATTGCCAAGGCACTGGAAACTGTAACCTGCAAGCCTTCAGGAACACAGCAGACCATAACACCAATCATGAAAAAGATGCTTCTGTAAAAGTCAATGTGCAGCAGTAAGTTGCTAGCTAAGAAAAAGATGGCGCCTACGACGATGGCTATGATGAAGTCGTATTTTGCGGCGTTTGCGATTTCTTTTTGCAGGGGGCTGTCGTCGTCGCGTATGGTTTGGGTTAGGCTGGCGATTTTGCCAAATTGGGTTTGCATGCCTGTGGAGTAGACGATGGCTTTTCCTTGTCCTCTGGCTACGCTGGTGCTCATGAAAATCAGGTTTTGAGAATACAAAAAGGCTTTCTCAATCTTCTTTGATGGCTCTGCAACCCGCGGTTGAGGCTCCGACTCGCCTGTTAAGGGAACATTGTTAGTCCACAAGTCAAACGCTTCAATAAGACGAGCATCCGCGGGAACCCTATCGCCCTCTTCAAGAACTATGATGTCGCCTGGAACGATTTCGCGTACCAAGATTTTTTGGAGTTCGCCGCCGCGGATAACTTTGGCGTATTCGGGCATCCAGCTTTTCAGGGTTGCCATGGCTTTTTCTGCGCGGGATTCTTGGAACAGGCTAAAGAAGATGTTCATGAAGACGACGGCGAGTATGATTATGCTGATTTGGGGGTTGCCGCTGATAAAGGAGAGGAAGCTTGCAAAAATCAGGAGCAGACCAAACAGGTCTTTGAAGTGCTTGATGAATTTGTAGATCAAGGGGACCTGTTTTTTTTCTTCAAGCTTGTTTAAGCCGTGCTTTTTAAGCCGAGATTTAGCCTCTTCGCTAGTTAATCCGTCAGGAGACGAATCCAAGGCATCAAAGACCTCGTTTAGAGACAGGGAAGAAGCTTTCTCCACAATAATCAACTCATAAATTCTTAGAAGAAAACGCCTTAGGAGTAATAATCACAAAGGCAGAAGACTGCAGCTTCACTTGAAAATACTTTATTGAAGCTGTTTTTCTGCAATCGAACAGTTATACGACACACATGCATCCTCAACTGCGCTAATCACCGTGCTATCGAACTTGCCTTAAGGCTTGTTTTGCCTACAAAACCGCAAGATACATTTAAACCAATCGGAAAGAAAACCCTTTTCGTCAAGTTTCCTTATAAATAAACGCCAAAACAGCAATGTAAACCCGCGGCTCAGATGGGCAATTCCGTTTTTAATGCATCGTGAAAACCTCAAACTTGCTTAGTTAGGCAGGGTTGGTGGGTTATTTTTTCCACGGCAACTCTAACTTTTATGGTGTGGCTTTGTCGGAATCTTTTTTTCTTGTCCAAGCTGTTTATGTAAGGTGTTCCATAAAGTTAATAGGCTACAGTCTCAATTTCCATGTAGCTTGCTCTTTAGAGAGAATTAGAAAGATGCTTTGCCCTCTTAAAATGGTAGCCTTTCAGGTTAATAATGATTCATTAGATATGGAGAATGTATAGGTATGGCTCGTTATAGACAAACAGATGAAATTGTAAAATTGATGAATGACCCAAAAATCATTAGGAACACCAGTATTATCGCCCACGTAGACCATGGAAAAACCACCTTATCCGACAGCCTCTTGGCGTATGCTGGAATCATCAGCACCCAAACCGCTGGACAAAAACTGTTCCTTGACTCATGGGATCTTGAACAAAAACGCCAAATGACCGTTTTCGCCTCAAACGTTAGTTTGGTGCACAAATTCGACGATAAAGACTACCTGATCAACCTCATCGACACCCCTGGACACATCGACTTTAGCGGCGCAGTCACCAGAAGCCTAAGAGCCGTAGACGGCGCCCTCGTAGTCGTCGACGCCGTAGAAGGCCCCATGACACAAACCGAAACCGTGCTCATGCAAGCCCTACGCGAACGCGTCAAGCCTCTTTTGTTCATCAACAAGGTCGATAGGCTTATAAAAGAAATCAAACTCACCCCCCAAGAAATCCAGCGCAAATTCGCTAAGATTCTCCTGCGCGTAAACACGCTTATCCAAAAATATGCGCCTCCCGAACACAAACAGGACTGGCAAGTTAAAATCGAAGACAGCCGCGTAGCTTTTGGTTCTGCCCTGCACAAATGGGGACTAAACCTTACCCACATGAAAAAGAAGCAAATTTCATTCCAAGACATCATCGACGCATACACAGGCGAGCCCGAAGACGTCGGCAAAAAAGTCGATGCCCTAAGCAAGAAAGCACCCTTACCCGAGCCAATCCTTGACATGTTCTGCGAACACCTCCCTGGACCCTTGCAAGCTCAGCCTTACCGTCAACCACAGATTTGGCCAGGCGACCCAGAAAGTGCAACTGGCAAAGGCATGGCAACAGTCGACCCCAACGCGCCCCTGCTCATGTGCATATCCACTATCGAAGTTGACCCCCACAGCGGCACCGTCGCAATCGGGCGTATCTTTAGCGGTTCCATTACCAAAGGCAAACAGGTCCAGCTTGTCAGCAGACGCCAAAAAGGCACCATCCAGCAGGTCTTCATGAGCATGGCAACTGACCGAGTTATCGTTGACCGCGTTCCCGCAGGAAACATCGGCGCAATCTCTGGTTTGCCCTCCCTACACGTGGGTGAAACCATAGCTGAAGACGGCATAGAAGCCCAATCCTTTGAAGGTCTACAGTACGTTTCTGACCCAGTCGTCACCGTAGCAGTTGAGCCCGAAGACGTCAAGGACATACCAATGTTTGATAAGGTCATGCACAAAATCACAACTGAAGACCCCAACTTGCACTTCAAGATGAACAAAGAAAGCGGCGAATTCCTGCTCTCAGGCATGGGTGAACTTCACCTTGAAATCACCGCTTACCGACTAGAAGAAGCAGGACTAAAAGTCAAACTCAGCAAACCCATCGTCATCTTCCGCGAAACCATCAGCAAAGACTACGATGGACCCGCAATCATGGGCAAAAGCCCCAACAAACACAACAAAGTCTGGATAACCCTTGAACGCCTCTCTGACGAAGTCATCGAAGCCATCAAATCAGAAAAAATCACTGACATGCAAAGCAAAGACGAACGAACCAAACGCCTACGCGAACTTGGCTGGGCACCCGACGATGCTAAAGGCGCAGTAGCAGTTGAAGAAAACAACATCCTCGTCAACCGCATCAAAGGCCGCCAGTACGTCGACGAAATCATTGACCACGTAAAAAGCGGTTTCCGCGAAGCAGTCCACACCTCCCCCTTAGCCAAAGAACCTGCGTATGGCTTGAAGATTAACCTTGAAGACGTTACCGTGCACGAAGACCCTGTCCACCGTGGACCCGCCCAAATCATCCCCATGACCTGGCGTCCCATCTACTGCGGTATCCTGCTAAGCAAACCCAAACTACTTGAACCCCTAATCAGCTTCGAATGCAAAGTCCCAAGCGACTTCGTCAGCGCAGTCATCACATTGCTAAACAAACGCCGCGGCAAAATCCTTGACATGCCCTCCGAGGAAGACATGATAACCGTCAAAGCCGAAATGCCCGTCTCCGAATCCTTTGGTATCGCCGACGAACTACGCAGCAGCACCCAAGGCAGAGCCTTCTGGGCAACCCAGTTCAGCCGCTGGGCATACGTCCCCGAACAAATGCAAGCCGACACAATCAAAGCAATCCGAGAACGCAGAGGACTCTCACCCGTACCACCCAAACCAGAAGAATACTTTGAATCCGAATAAACCCACAACCTCCCCTCTCCCTCTCTTCTTCTTTGTTTCTTTTTTCTGCCACGTTTTTTGGCTACGTGCAAGTAGGCATGCTTATATCACAATCCTAATCCTATGTACTCACGTTGCTTAGAGGAACCGCGATGGTCTGTTCAATTAAACTCGACGAAATACCCCAACTCAACAACCCCATACTCATAGAGGGCTTGCCTGGCATAGGTTTTGTAGCCAACATCACCGCCCTGCACTTGATAAAAACGCTTGGGGCTAAACGGTTTGGAGAAATTGTTTCCGCAAGCTTCCAAGACCTAGCGATTCTCACTGAAGATGGCGATGCGCAGTCCCCCATAAACGAGCTCTACTACGTCAAACGAGAAGACGGCGGACGCGACCTTCTCATTTGGTTTGGCAACACTCAAGCCCTAACTACGCCTGGCCAGTACGAACTCACAGGCAAAGTCTTAGACATCGTGCAGAATCTGGGGTGCCAATTCGTGGTTTCCCTTGGAGGCTTCAAAAAAGACGAAGTCACCACCGCGCCTTCCCTGTACTGCGCCGCTTCCGACGAAGAAACCCTAAAAGAAGCATTAAGCTTGGATATGGGGCACAAGGTTATGGTGGGGCACATTTTTGGCATTGCAGGGTTAGCGTTGGGTTTGAGTAGGCTTAGGGGCATGCGTGGGTTTGCGTTGCTCGTGGATACCGTGGGCATGGAACCTGACCCTACCGCAGCACGGGTCGCCTTAACCGCGATAAACCGCTACCTTAAGCTGAATGTGGATTTATCGGATGTGGAAGAAACTGCCACGCAGACAAAAAGCATGCTCGAAGCGTTTGGTTTAATTCGTGATATTCAAGAAGAAAAGAAGAAAGAGGAACAGGAGCTGCGCTGGTTCATCTAGCCTAGTGGCTACTCGTTTTTGGTTTCACTCATGAACAAGTCGTAAACTCTTTGGACACGCTCTGCTGCGGGACCTGCGCCTTCAGCTATGCCTTTTTCGGTTACTTTGACTTTATCCATGACCCAGATGAAGCCTTGGTCTTCGTAGAGTTTAACCATTGTTGGGAAGACCTTTTCAAGCCGTGTTGCTAAAGCTTTCATGTCGAAGGGTTTTTCGGTGGTTGCGATTTGAGCGACTACGTTGCCGTTGAGAAAAACTCGGTGGCTAACTTGTCCAGTTTCATCTTTAGCTTCAGAAATACACAAGCTCAAGTTATCAGGGTTAACGCCTTGAAGTACGCCAGTGAAAACTTTACCGTTAGTAGTATTCACGGTAACAAGCTTCTCAACCAGCGCCGCAACTTCTGTAAAGAATTTCCTTTGCGCTACAGACACAATAATACCTCCATCTAATCCATACGATTGTACCTTCCAACTATTTATCTTTGATTAAACAAAAACCCCAATAAACAAACTTTCAGCACTCATTGTAACTCAACAACTCCCTCAAAAAGAAACAAAGCCCGTTTTGCCTGTGCACCAAAAAGCCAAACAAACACGCCGTCGAAAACTCTACTTTGCTTGTTGCTCCTCATCTTGCTTGAGCAATGCTTTGGTGTTTGCTGGTAAGTCGCGGTTTGCGGTGTAGTTTGCTCCTATCCATGTGTTGTTTCCGATTTTGACGCCTGGCATGAACAGGGCGTTGATGCCTGTTTTGACGTTATCGCCTAGGATGGCGCCGAGTTTTCGTCGTCCCGTATCCACGACTTGGTCTTTGATTTTCATCTTGACGTGCCCGTCGTCAAAGCGCAGGTTAGCAGTTAGGGTGCCTGCTGCCAAGTTGCAGTTCTCGCCAATGATGCTATCGCCAATGTAGGAGAGGTGTCCGACGTGGGTGTTGTTCATGATTATGGTGTTTTTGACTTCGCAGGCGTTTCCAACGCGGGCGTTTTTGCCTACGCTGGTGCAGGCTCGCAGGTAACAGTTTGGGCCAACATCGGCGCCTTCGTCTATGAAGCAGTGACCTTCGATGTATGCGCCAGAGCGTACCCGCGCGGTCTTTGCTACGGTTACTGCGCCGATTAGGTGTGCGCCGTCTTCCACTGTTCCCAAGACCTCGGGTTGCATGCGCCGTAGCGTCCAAGCGTTAGCGTCGAGCAAATCCCATGGTCTGCCAATATCAAACCAGTCCTCCCGCGGTATCTGCGCCGACACCACTCGCTTGCCTTCATCAGCCAGAAACGTTACGGCGTCGGTGAGTTCCCATTCTCCGCGGACTGAACGCTTAACCTTGCGCAGCGCATCAAAAACCTCTTGGGAAAACACGTACAACCCCGCATTTGCCAAGTTCGAGGGGGCATCTTGCCTGTTGGGTTTTTCCACAATTCCCGCTACGGTGCCGTCGGGTTTGGGTTTGATTATGCCGTAGCTCTCAGGGTTTTCTACGGGAACAACAGCCATTGCTGCGTCGGCGCCTTCACGGTATGCATCTAAAAGCTGCTTGACTGCCTGCTCCGAGAACAGTAAATCCCCATAAACCAAAACGAAGTCGTCTTTTACGTAGGGTTCGGCTATGCTTGCAGCGTTTCCTGTGCCTAGCATCTCTGTTTGATTTGCGTATTCGATTTGCATGCCCCGCTGGGAGCCGTCCCCAAAGTACGCGCGTATGGCTTCTCCCATGTAGTGCGTGATGATAAGGGCTTGTTTTACGCCGTTAGCTTTCAACGCATCCAAGCAGTGCTCTAAGATGGGTTTGCCGCCCAACGGAATCAAATGCTTCGGGCGCGTTGCTGTTAAGGGCAGTAGCCTAGTGCCTTCGCCTGCTGCAAGTAAAACCGCTTTCACGCCGATGCTTCCTCCAACTCATCTTGTAAGGTCTTTATGCCTTTTTGCATTATAGTTTTTGCTGCCTGCATTGTTTGTCCTTCGACGGTTATTCGGATTAGCGGTTCGGTGCCTGAAGCCCGAATAAGCAGCCAACCATCCTCCAACGCCAAACGCACGCCATCAACTGTGGATAAATCCTTAAACGCTGGAAAAGCTTCTGGCAGGGCTTTTTCTAACGCGCCAATAACTCGCTGTTTTTGCTTGTTCTCACAAACAACGTTCTCCCTCAACGTCACATACTCAGGAACCTCGCCGACGAACTCTCCTAAGGTCTTGCCCTCCTCTTCTAGCGCCTTTAGCAGCAGCATCGCCGAAAGCGGACCATCAGGACACCAATGCACATCTGGGTGCACCCACGCTCCACATGGTTCCCCGCCAAAAACTGCGCCGCAACGCGCCATTTCCTCCGACAAGTAAACATCGCCAACTCGTGTGCGCACAACTTTGCCGCCGTGCTTCTCAGCCATGGTTTCCACGCACATTGACGCTTCCACGTTAGTGACCACTGTGCCTTTGCCGTTGTTGCGTTTGAGGGCGTAAGCGCAGTATGCTGCCAAGACTTGGTCAAAATCGCAGAACTCGCCTGTTTCGTCCACAAAGGCTACGCGGTCTCCGTCTCCGTCGAATGCTACTCCAACATCAGCGTTTAGCGCCTTGACTGTTTGGGAGAGGTTTTGCAGGGATTTGGCGTTGGGTTCAGAGGTTCGGGCGGGGAAGTACCCGTCGGGTTGCGCGTTTAGGGCGGTGGTTTTGCAGCCTGCCGTGTTGAGCATTTTAGGCGCTACGTGGTAGGTGGCTCCGCAGCCTGGGTCTACGACGACTTTCCAGGGTTTGGATAGTTTGACGGTTTCTTTTAGCATATCCCAGTACTGGTGTGTGGCGTCTTTGCGGACTGCTTTGCCTATATCTTCCCAGCTTGCGCGGGTGTAGCTGTTTTGGGCGATGGTTTCTTCAACTGCGTTTTGTTGCTCATCTGTGAACGAGAGCGTGTTTGCGTTGAAGACTTTGATGCCGTTGTACTGCGGCGGATTATGTGACGCCGTAAGCATAAAGCCCGCGTCTGCGCCTAACGCTTTGGTTATGTAAGCTACCGCTGGAGTAGGAACCACACCGACTAATGAGACATCTGTACCCGCGGCAAGCAACCCCGAAACCAACGCGTTCTCAATCATGGCACCTGAAACCCTTGTGTCACAACCAACAACTGCCCTACGCGCCTTCACCTGCGTAGCGACCGCCAAACCCACCTTACACGCTAACTGCGGCGTCAAAAACTCGTTAACCTTTCCGCGTACCCCTGAACTTCCAAACAGTTTTCCCAACTTAACTTTCTCCAAATCAAGTGTACTCTGCCTTGTTAAACGCCAGTGGGCTTAAAAGATTTAGCTATGGAAACTATAGCTCACGCGGTTTGGCGGTTTCCAAAAACTCCAAGACTTTTTCCCTGCTTGGATGCACTCCTTTAGGGCTTAAGAGGTAACAGGCTGAAACCGCGTTTGCCAACAGCAACCGCATCTGGTCTGAGACCCCGTTGTAGTCGCCTATTATGTTGCCTGCATCCCACGCATCACCCGCGCCCGTTGCCCTTTGCGGCGTAACCTCAAACGCTGGCACAACAACTTCCCTGTCAGGGTAGACCGTGGCGGCAAATCGTGTCGTGTGCAAATCAATTCTTGCGCTTAACTGCTCTGCTAAAACCCGCGCCGCCTCCAAAGCTAAAATGTCGAGTTTTTCTTTTCCCTGCCGCGTTGCGATGTCGGGACTGAGCATGGCGCCGTAGCATAAGGCTTCGTTCTCGTTTAGGCTCAAGATGTCTGCAAGGTCAGTTTTTAGGACCTGCTCTAGCAGCTGGGGCATCTGCACCTTGTTAGCGGTGGGGTCAGCTGTGGCGTAGTACGTTTTGCAGCCGCTGTTTTTTGCGGTTTTGAAGACATTTTGGGCAAGCGCTGTTCCGTGTTTTCGAGTTCCCGCCCAGTTAAACAAGCACACGTAATCCGAGTTCCTAATTAGTTGGTGGTCGGCTTCGGTGAGGTCGCCTGGTCCAAAATCCTCTAGCGAACCCACGTCCCTGAGCATAACGTTTGCTTTGTCCTCCTCTCCTGCGAATTCTAGGGCGGTGGTGATGGAGGCTTTATCTTTGGTTTTGATGTGGGAGGTGTCGATGTCGTAGGCTTGCAGGTGGCGGCGTATTTGTTCTAAGCCCCGATGGTTTGTGCAGACAATTGGGGTGACGTTGGCTTCTAGAGCGACTAAGGCTGCGGCGACGTTGATGGCGTTTCCGCCGTACAGGTCGGTTTGGCTGATTTGGTCTATGCTCCCGCCTTTGCGCTGCGCAATTCCCTCTATAACCGCGGCGAATTCTCCTACGTTGCAGTCTAAAGTTACTATGCGGTCTAAGAAAAAGTCAGGTAAAACCGTTACTTTCGGCGTTTTTTGGGGGTTTTGCAGGAAATCTGCAAGTTTTTTTAGTTGCGCATTCACACGTTATGCCTTCTTCTGTCTTTATCAGCCAAAAAACTAAAATAACCTTTCTTCTACTGCTGAGAAGGACGAATTAAGAATTCGGGGAACTTACGTGTTAAAGTTCAAAATTGAAATAGCATTGCTGCTGATTTCGATAGCTTTGTTCGCTGTCAGCACTCTTTGCTACTCCTACGCAACAAGCGCCAACGCAGCAACCTTTGCGTTCAGCAACTCCCACCCCTACCGAGTGTACGCAATACCCTTCGTAAGCTTTGGATCAGTACTCATGGCAGCCGCCACGCTATCATACTCCAAACGAAGCAAAAACATGGTCTAACCCCAAAACGGGCAACTCAACAACCTGTTTTGCAACTCTTTTTTTATCCTAGAACATGCGTGATAAATATCCAAATTAAATCGCCAAACACCAAAGCAAGCAGCAAACCCGCCGTAACAAAAATAAGCATAGGCAAACCCGGTGTTGCCCAAACACGCGACTTAATCCTCCCCGCCTGCGCCGCGTCCGATAAACGTTTCACAATTGCCTCGCGCGCTTCATCATCGGGCATAACAACTAAACTGCGTTTCTCCACATCACCTTTTGTGTTGATGTCTTCTAAGGGGTAAACGTGCCATTTCGCTTCTAAGGTGGATACTAGAACTTTTTGTCCCGTAACCAAAACCAGCAGCTTCTTGAAGACTGATTCCTCTTTTAGGGTGCCCTCGAACATGGGCGTTTTTTCTGTGTGGTTTGCTATGTTGCGCAGTAGCATGTAGATTCCGCTTGCCGCCGCGATGAGCACCGAATTGCTAAGTATGGCTATGGGGAATACGGTTTGGGCGAGGGGAGATACTCCTTGGGGTATAAGGGGTGTTAGCAGCGTTTGGGGATAAAATGGCAGGGCTAGGGCGATGCACATGAACGCTTTCGAATCCGCGCCTCCAAAACTGCCCGAGTAAAACAGTGTCACGGCGATTCCAACAGTTACCGCGGCGCTAAGCCCAAACCACAGCAACCTTGATGGGTCATACAAAACCAGCTCAGGCAAAACCAACGCCGCCGCCAACGGAGCATACACAACCCACACGCGGTCACTCACCATACGCTCCTTATAATCACTCCAAGAAGCATACAGCAAAAACACCACTGAAACCGCTACCCGCGCCGCCGCAAAGACTTCCTGCATTCTCAAAGCGCCCCAAAAAGAGCAAAACGCGGTCGCATATTAACTGCGTGTACCCCCAATCAAGATTTACGCTATTGCTTAGGATGGGCTTTTGTGGTGTGCCTGTTTAGGTTAGTCCGCGTAGGAAGGGGTTGACTCTTTTTTCTTGGCTTATGGTGGTGGTTGGTCCATGTCCGGGGTAGACTTCGTAGTAGTCGGAGAGGGTTGCTAGTTTTTTTAGGGATTCTTGCATGGCGGTTTGGGAGCTTCCGGGGAAGTCGGTGCGTCCGATGGAGCCTGCAAATAAGGTGTCGCCTGTGAAGACTTCGGTTTCTGCTAAAAACACAACGCCGCCTGGGCTGTGTCCGGGGGAATCTACAACTTTCAAGGTTACTTCGCCAACACTTATCGAGTCGCCATTATGTAGCAGGACATCTGCGGGGGGTGAGACCTGTTTGAACCCAAAGTACCGTGCGGTTTCTTTGCCTGATTCTCCGAGCATGTACGCGTCGGCTTGGTGGATGCAGATGGGCACATGGTATTTGTCTTTGACTAAACCGTTTCCGCAGGTATGGTCAGGATGCCCATGCGTGTTAACGATGTACTTTAGCTTCAACGCCCTGCTCTCAATGAAGTCAAAAACTTCCTTGGCTTCTGTTTGACCGCAAAACCCAGGGTCAATAACTGCTGCTTCTTTAGTATCCTTGCAGTAAACCACGTAACAGTTAGTTGAAAGCACGCCAACCATAAACATCTTGGTCCTTAGCATGAAATCTTCATCCCCTCAATTCTATAGCTACAGAGCCCAATTACCTATATAAATTCAAGCAGCCCGCTGGGCGTGGGTGTTGGGAAAGCTTATGTGTTTGGGTGGGTATTGGTTTTTGATGGTTATGCTTGTTGTTGGAGTTTGTGGCAGCCCACGCCAGCAAGCTACAGAGCATGTTTTAAAAGAGGCGTTGGGTCTGCTTGAAGAAAAAGGGTTCACGACAAAGTTTTGGTCTGTTCGCGGGAAACGTTTAGGTTTTTGTTTGCACTGCGATTTTTGCCTAAAAAACAAGGTCTGCGTCCTCAAAGACGATATGCAAGAACTCTACGCGCTGCTCAAAGAAGCCGACGGCATAATCTTTGCAACCCCCGTCTACAACGGAGCAGTCAGCGCCCAAACCAAAGCAGTCATGGACAGGTGCCGCGCCGCCGTCGCCAGCGACAAAGACTTCTTCAAACACAAAACAGGCATGGGCATAGCCCTAGGCGGCGACCGAATGGGCGGACAAGAAGCAGCCCTAACACAGATTCACACGTTTTACATTCTTAACGCCATGGTGCCCGTTAGCGGAGGCTTTTTTGGCGCAAACCTAGGCGCTACGTTTTGGACAAAAGACACTTTAGAAGGCGTGAAAGAGGACACTGAAGGATTTAGGAGCTTGAAAAAAACCGTGAAAAAATTTGCCAAACACTTAGATGAGTACAAGGGTGCTGTGGGAGTGAAACAGCCATGAGTACCGATAAAGGTGAAGTTAAGAAACGCAAAGTTGCGTGGGGAATTTCGGGTGCAGGTGACCGTATTGAGGAGTACGTTGAAGTCATGAAGGCTTTGCAGCGCCAGTACGCGGACACGTTAGATATTCATGTGTTTGTTTCCAAAGCAGGCGAGATGGTCTTGAAATTCTACAAACTCGAAACCACCATCAAAGAAGCCTTCCCCAAATTCATGGTTGAACTCAACGCAAACTCGCCCTTCCTAGCAGCTTGGCTTCAAATGAACAAATACGAATTCTTACTCATTGCGCCTGCCTCTTCAAACACCGTAGCCAAAATAGCCAACTGCATCGGAGATACCATGCTCACCAACGCGGCAAGCATGAGCCTAAAAGCGTTTGTTCCCGTCTACGTTGTCCCCGTGGATTACGAAGAAAAAACCCTCATCACCAAGTTGCCAAACGGCAAGGACATGAAGCTGCGTGTGCGAAAAGAAGACGCCCAGCAAGTACGCAAACTCGAGCAAATGGAGGACGTGCACGTGTTAGCTGACCCCCACCAAATTCCCGACGCCTTCAAAAAACACTTTGGTCAAAAGCCCGCCTAAAAGATTGACCCCAGCAGCCCCAACGTTATCCCCAGAGTCAACGGAAACGGCAATCCCGGAAACATCCCGTGCCTCTCAAGCATCCAAAACGTCAAATAACTCCCCACAACAATTCCCGCCACCGACAATGCGCAGGGAATCCAGCCAAACCGTATCAGCATAGAACCCGCCAGCAACGAATAAAAAACCAAATCCCCCAAGCCCATCTGGATGTCTTTGAATGCAAAGCTTACTCCCTTAATCTGCTCAAGCCCCGATGACGCGATTTTTCCTATGGGACCATAGTAGACGGCTAAGGTGTCGTAGATTGATAGGACTCCTAACAGCAGCAGAACAGTTGAGATGCTAAGGAATGCGCCAAAAAACGCTCCCAACGCGCCGCCCAACACAACAATTACAAAGTCGCTTGTTTTGCCGCCTAACCTAAAAACCGCCAAATCCCCCAAAACCGCAACCACTACAGCAACCACCGCCCCAACCACCGTGCTATACTGCGCGCCAGCCAGCACCGACACCGTGTAGATAAAACCCAAAAGCAAAAACGCCAACGTCACCGCAACCCCCATAAGCAAATTCAAAACGTTACGGCTGCGATATTTTATTAGCAAATACACGCCACTTGCCCCAACAGCCATCAACGCAAACAGGTAGACCGCGTTAAGGTATGGACCTGCGGGGGTGTTTTGGGGGATGGGTGTAACTGGAACCGCGACGGCTTGCGAGGAAGGGTTTTGCAGTAGCAGAGCGCAAAAAATGGTGATAATCAGGCTTGCCAGTATGGGCGTTAGGTACACGAGTTGGGCTTGAAACTCTTTTGGTTCGGGTTTTGCCACGTTGTTTTCCTTGCTTGCTGTTTTGCTCTATGGTGGCAGTTATCGCAAAAGAAGGTTTGCTAAAAAAGGCTGCGGCGCTGTTTAGAGACCAAATCCTGCTAAACCGCCTGTAAGCAGCAAACTGGATATGACGTAGCCAAGTATGGCGCCTGGGCAAAGGAAGGGGAGTCCTGCTTGGGGTTTGCCTTTTATGACAAAAACCATGAGCCCTGCAAAGCCGATGAGCGTGCCTATCATGATGGATAAGCCAATGAGAAAACCGTTCATGCCTCCGATTGTGTAGTATGCTGCAACAGCCAAGATGCCTGGGAATACGGTGTCGCCTACGCCAAGGAAGAATGCCTCACGTTCTTCGCCTGAGTCAATTTTCTCTTTCAGGTTCTTCTCTTCGTTAATTAAAGAGTAGCCGCGTTTTTTGGGGATAACAAAGAGGATGGGCAGCTTCAAATCCACCAGCACATCAGCCAAGTCAATCATGTGCTTTGTCTTGTACACTGATATAGCATCGTATGTCGCCATCACAATTAGCAACGCCACAACAATAAGAACCGTCAACGAAATCCCAAGCATAGCCACCGCGCCAACAGCTGTCATAACACCAGTAATATCCAGTATGTACCATTCAGGGTACTTTATGAGCAAATACGTTAAAACTGCCATAGCCGCTACAGCCACGCCCAACGAGATTTCCCAAGGCAAAATAATCGACAACAACGGGTACAATACGTAAACGCCAAGCAAACCCGTGGAACCCAAAAATATGCCCTGAATAACATGTTTCTTACCGTACTTGGCAATAACCAAAATAAACGCAGTGAAAACAACCAAAACCACAAAGAAAAACACCAAGTTCCCCCAATCCCCAGGGTTCTCAAAAGCGCCCACACCTGCCGCCTCAAACGGACCTGTAACCACAAACGCCAGCAAATCCACAACAACAAACAACGCGCCCATAACAAACATGGGCATAGTATCGGCAGCTTTCATTTTCGGTGTCCCTTTTTTCCTCCTTAACAAAAGCGGATACCTATTTATGCCTATTTCCTATTCTCAAAACATGCCCGCCAAACAAGCATCACCAACCAAATCTTTTGGTGCCCGCCTGCTGCTTTACTGGGGTTGTGGTTTTTAGATTTTGTATTTGTTTCCTGTTTTGGGTGCGACGGCTTTTAGTCCGAGTTCGGTTTTTGCCCATTTGGCGAGTAATTCGCAGTTGCCTTCTGCGCCGTGGACTACGTAGATTTTGGGGTTGCCTTTGATGTTTTGTAGGGTTTGTTTGAGTTGGGTTGCGCCGCTGTGGCTTGAGAAGTCGAAGTGGCGGACTTTGGCTTTTATTTTACGGACTTTGCCTTCGATGGTGCAGATGCCTTTTTCAAGCAGTTGCTTGCCTGGGGTGCCTGGGATTTGGTAGCTGACTAGGAAAACGGCGTTGGCTGCCTTTTTGCCGATTTTGGATATGTAAAACATGGAGGGGCCTCCTTTGAGCATGCCTGCGGGTGAGATGATTACGCTGGGGGTTTTGATTGCTTTGCGCCGGTCTCGCCAGCCTTCTATCCACCGTACGGAACGCATGGTGTCTGTGAACAGTTTAGGGTCACGCAAAAACTCTTTGCCATTTAGCATAACCCTGCTGGCTTCTCTTGCCATGCCATCAAGTATGACTGGGTATTCAAAGCGGTTTCCGAAAAGAACGCTGACGATTTCTTGCGAACGCCCCACGCCAAACGCTGGCACCAAAACCGTCCCGCCCCTCTCCACAACTTCAGTGCAGGCGGCAACGAAGCTTTTTTCGATGTCGGCTCTGGGGGTGTGGTCTTCGTTGGCGTAGGTGCTCTCTATGATTACTGCGTCTAGGTCGCCGTAGTTGGTGTCTGCGCCCTCTAAGAGTTTGCTGTCTTCGGTGTTGAAGTCGCCCGTGTAGAGCAAGCGTTTTCCTTCGCCTTCTACGATTACTGAGGCGCTCCCGGGGGTGTGTCCAGCGTTTAGCAGCTGCAGGGTCATGTTACCTACTTTTTCTACAGCTCCGTAATCTAAGTGCTTGTTGCTGCGACTCATCGTCCTAAGTTCAATGTACTCGAAGGGCAAATAGTATCCTGACAGGTGGATGAAGTCTTGAATCAACAGTTGCGAAAGCTCCAAGTTTAGCCTGTTCGTGTACAACGGCTTCTTCCCATCAATATAGAACATGGGAATCGCGCCTGAATGATCCAAGTGGCTGTGCGTCAAAACTATGGCGTCTACTTCTTTGGGTGGCACATGCATAGGAAAACCCGGTTGACGGTCCATCATCACGCCGTAGTCAAGCAGAAACTGGGTTTTACGGCTCTTAACCGATATTCCTATTCTCCCAACTTCCCGAGCTCCGCCTAAAAACTTTATCTGCACCGTAGAATCAACCCTGTCTTAAGTTGTCGGATTAAACCATGAAGAAGGCTTTTAAAAAAGGTATTGACTTCACGTTAAAGACGCGTGAACCCTGCCTTTTTTGATGGCAGAGAGGATATCGTCCACGTTTAGGTCGGCTTGGATTTCAGTGTAGACCGTGTAGAGTTCGTGGGGCTGGTGTGCGTCGCTTCCTCCTGTGCCTGGCAGCTTCATACGCTTAGCAAGTTCGTGCGCCTGCTTGTTCGCAAAGGAGGGCGAGCCGCCGTTAATGACCTCTATCGCGTCTACATTGCTGGTTTTCGTGTAATCTGCTAAGCCGTATTCGCGGTAAGGATGCGCCGCCACCGAAACATATCCGTTATCCCTGGCAAAGCCCACGACGTTTTCTACTGACCACGGTTTAGGCGGCAACTGCTCCGTACCCAAAACCAACACGTCCCCCAACGGAGTGCTAATTTCTACCCCTGGCAAAATCAAAATGTCGGGGTATGGCGCGGCGAGTTTTCGGACGGTGTCTATGCCTTTTACGCTGTCATGGTCGGTTACGGCGGCAACTTTGATGGATGGATGTGCTACGAGTTTTTCCACTAAGGTTTTAGGTGAAATCTGCGAATCATCCGAAAAGGTGGTGTGTATGTGTAAATCGGCTCGAATCACATTTACCCGCTCAACTGTCTATGCAAAACCATCTCTAAATAGGATAAAAACTCTTTGCTTGACATGCCCTTACGGCTCAATGCTTCAAAGCCTACGCCTCTCTTAGCGCAGACCGCTTTGCATTTACTCTTCACTATAGAGCCCCACATGTCCGCGTCCTCAACCAAAACCACTGACTTATAGCTGTACAGTTTCACGTACTCTGCGACTTGACGCGCCACGTACTCCACGGTCTCAGTTTCCAAGGGCAGTGCGGTTTCATGCTGCGAAAGCGGGTAAACCTCAGTTAGCTCTAGTGGCGTAACCCCAAACGGAGCCGCATAGAAACAAACATGCACTTTTTCGTAGTCTTCTTCGAGGCGCTGAGCCGAGCGGCGGGCTTCTTTGTATTCTTCGCTTTTGTGGAACGGCTTGATTCGGGTCTGGGGCAGTAGTAGCAGTAACTGGGTTTTTGGTGGGGGCGTGTAGCGGGCGTGGAGGCGTTTGCGGTAATGGGTAACTTCGGGTCGCGAGAGACCAATGGAGTCAAAGAAGAACAGTCCGCTGGGTTTAACCGTTGGGCTATGTTCTTCAATGAAGTCCTCATAGTTCTTGACTTTCTTAAGCGCCGTGAGCAATGCAGGGTGGGCGTGAGCGCGCATCTCCACATGCTCCCAGAGCCTACCTTCCTTGATGGCTTGCTTGATGCGTTTAAGCTCCGCAACGCAAACGTGCAAGTTATGCTCGGCTAAGAAGACCTCTTTTTCCTTCTTGGGCATGTTCCAGACTTCTTTGGGCGTGGCGGTTGCGCATTTGGGGCACTGACACGGGAAATAATCCATCTCGTTAAGACGCCAAGTGCCGTTTTCGGTCATGTAACGGTTCTCACGAGCATACAACGCGTACGCGGCGGAATCAAACAAATCACAACCCATCGCAACAGCCAATGCGAGCATATGCGGGTGTCCAGCGCCAAACAGGTGCAGGGGACGCTCTAAGGGCATGTTCATCTTGGCGGTTAGTATCATGTCAACAAGCACGTCATAGCGATACGATTCCATAACTTCGGTGGGGCTGCCCAATGCGTGAATTGGAAACGGCAACTTGCCCATGTCAACTGCGGATTTCGCGACCAAATCAAGATGTTTGCCGCCTTGTATAGGTCCAACCCACAAGGTGTCGTCGCGTTTTTTAAGTTTGAAGAAATCTTTAGCACGCCTAAGCGTCTCGGCGACGGTTTGCTGGGCTTTTTCTTTAGGAACATGCCACCCCGTGGGAATGTCAAGTATGGTTGCTATGTCGCTTCCTATGCCCTCTTGGTACTCGACGATTTGAGCTTGATTAACCTCCACGTTCCCATACACTAGGATTTGGTATGCGCCAGAGTCGGTCATGATTGCACCGTCAAAATCCAAAAACCCGTGCAGCCCCTCTTTTACGGGTTGGTCTTGGAAGCGTTTTCTTAGGATGTACGCGTTGGTTATGACGGCTTCAAACCCAAATTCCTCTTTGAGTCGACGCGGAGAAACCAACTGGACACTCGGGTTAATAACTGGAAACAACAACGGCGTCTCAACAGTGCCGCTCTTCGTCTTCAACTTGCCAATTCGCCCAAGCAAATCCTTATCCTTAACTTCAAAGCTCATAACAACCAACTAAGAACAAACAACATAAAAAAGCAACTATAAAAAACACGCCCCACAACCAACCCAATAGCACCCTGTCAGCGGTTCGAATAGACACTATGTGTAGATACATAAGGACCGCTAAAGTTGATACTTCAGAAAAATTGAGCCTCTGGTCTTGAACATATAGACTGGATGTTAGCTTATATATTGAGCGAAAGTAATAAGGACTCAGTGTGGTAAGGCTGAAATGCGTATTGAAGAACTATCTGATTTTGGTCTCAGTCAAACGATAATTGACCGACTTAGCCACATAGGTTTTGAAAGCCTCACAAAAGCACAGGAAGAAGCAGTTCACTTAGGTCTTTTTGACGGCAAAAACCTTCTTGTTAGTGCTCCAACAAATACTGGTAAAACGTTCATAGGAGAACTTGCAGCTCTAAACGCTTCAAAGAAACAAGACCGAAAGAGTTTCTTTTTAGTGCCTTTGCGAGCATTAGCTGAACAAATGTACAAGGACTTTGAAGATAAATATGCTGATTGGGGGCTAAAAACAGCAATCTCTACATCAGACCACTATGAATTTGATAATGAATTGCTTTCATTTGATGTAATAATTGCAACCTATGAAAAACTTAACTCATTAATAATGAAAAGGCCCAAAATTTTAGACAACATAGGTTTAGTTGTGATCGACGAAATACAACACATAGGCGATAATGCGCGAGGGCTTTCCCTCGAAATGCTGCTTACACGGTTAATTTTATTTACAAACGACATTCAAATTATCGGACTGTCTGCTACAATAACAAATGCCGATGTGTTCGCAAAATGGCTCAATTGTCAGTTAATAAATATTCAAGAGAGAGATGTTGAGCTTAGAGAAGGTATTCTTTACACCGGAACAAATCCTGTAAAATTTCGCGGACATAGCCTCAATAATAGAGATTTCTTATACAGAGAATTTAATTCTGGGAAAATCGGGGTGGAAAAAGGTTTAATGATGCAGACATATGACGAAATTGTACAAACAAGCAAAACAGAACAGTGTTTGGTTTTTGTTAACACACAAGGTAAGGCCGAGGAACTTGCTGAAGGTTTGGCGAGGGAGATGCCGAGATTTCCTCAACTTGAACATGAATTGGAAGAACTTGATGAGTTGTTGGAGGCAACACCTACTACTGCTAAGCTAAAGAAAGTGGTTCCACATGGTGTATCTTTTCATCATTCCGGTTTACTAGCCGATGAGCGTAGATTTGTAGAGAAGGAGTTTAAAAATGGTGGTATTAGAATAATTTGTTCTACTCCAACTCTGTCTGCTGGAGTCAATACGCCTGCAAAGAATGTAGTGATTCTTTTCATAAGATATTACAATGGTCAACCGCTTTCAGTATCCAGTTACAAAAATATTTCAGGAAGAGCTGGAAGGTTAAGGGGGCTAGACCAGATTGGGCGATCAGCTTTATTGGCTTCTGATGAAAGAAATTTGGAATATCTCTGGGATAATTATGTAAATACTAAACCTGAAAGGATTACTTCTCAAATTGCTAAGAGCGATGGTTTGGATTGTTCTTTATTACAGTTGATAAGCTCTGCAACTTGTTCTAACATAGATGAATTAGCTTTCTGCCTTCAAAACACGCTTTTTGGTTTTCAATTTGCTACTGATAGACCAGCGACTTATGAACGCGAAATAGCAGAAATGATAATGAAAGAACTAACCGTTTTAAAAAACGGTGGCTTAGTTAATGAAAATGGTAAATTAGAGGCTACTGAGATAGGTTTGAGATGCGCTGAAGAGCTTCTTACACCAAAAGCAGTAATTCTTCTTTATACAATTCTTCAAGCAAGCGAAACAAAGTTTTCCAAGGGTAATTATGAATCAATTACTGAGGGAATTATTCATCTCTGCTGTTGTACTGATGTGGCTGAAAGAGTATATCCCCCTAAAAGTCAAGCTGAAACACAAGAATTGCAGGCAATATGGACCATGCATAACGATGTGTTCATTCACAAACCTGCTATATCTATCTTCCTAACGAGTTTGAGAACTACCCGAATGCTTTTAAGGTGGATAGAGGGAGCGCAATATGTCGAATTAAGCCAATATGCGCCTCCCGGTACAATCAATAAGGTTGCCAGCAATATTCAATGGATTCTTCACGGTCTCGCTCACTTAGCAGAGAGGCCTCTTTTCAATTTTGATGATGATTTTGTTAATTTCCTATATGACTTGTCGGAACGGATTTGTTTTGGTGTTCCAAAAGAAGCACTTCCGATAATCAGGTTAAGGATTCAGGGTATACATCGAAGACGTGCCATGAATCTGGTTAAGGCAGGCTTCGTTAATATTGATAGTATTCTTGGAGCTGCAGTTGAAGAGTTGGCGAAAGTACCCAATATTGGAAATGCTTTAGCTCTGAGAATAAAAGAGGCGGTTGAAACCTATATTAAAAATGAGGCAGAGCGAAAGAAATCTATTCAAATTAGACTTACCAAGAAAATGGGTAAGGAAACAGGCGTAATTCTAGGTCTTTATGACACTCACGGGGATGACTTAGCAAGACACTTGTCCCAGATATTTGTTGCTGAGTTTGGTCTAAACTCTCAATTTATTGGAGACAAAGACCAGCACGGTCCAGACGTCCTGGTTACTGTTCCAGATGGATTAATTGCCGTTGAAGTAAAACGGAAAGAACGTGGAAGAGTTTCAGCTATTGAGGCCGAAGAAATTCTCGGAAAAGGTGCAAAGTATAGCCCCATAATAAGCATGACTATAGGTTATCCAGATTTCGTTGAGGTTGCAAAGGCTAATGCTATTAGTTCAAAAGTGACCATGATATCCGCTCCCATTATTGGTGATATGGTAGTTCAGTTTTGGCAGGGTAAACTCACAACTGACAAAATAATTGAGTTGTTTAAATCCAACAAAGCTCTGCATGGCATAACTCCTGATGACCTTTAAAGACGTGGTACCTTTTACTTGCCAAAACCTGTTTTAGGTATGTTTTCTTCCTCATCTATAACGGTAAAATTACGCATTAACTCACTGAACTACCTAAAACACTTTTTTCATAGACGGCATCAAGACTGACTGTACCGATTAACTGACTGTAAACATCAAATACACTTAGGGGTTATAGGAAACTTGGGTCTTTAATTGCCTCTCAGAACCTATTTGCTGTCTATTAGGTTCCAAATATTAATTCTATGCAGAAAGGGGGAGGGGGTCTGTTCTTTGGGTTGGATGCGTGCCTGTGTGTTCTTTTGGGGGAACGTTTTGTTCTTTGGGGAGAGCTAATAGCGGGGGCATCAGTATTATGGTAGGGTGTTTAGGGTATGGGTAATCGTTTGGTTGTGGTGGTGCTTGTTTGTTTTTTGTTTGCTTCTGCTTTGGTTGTTGTTGGTGGCGTTGAAGCTGAGCCTAGGACCCTTATTGTCCCTGACGAGTATGCAACTATTCAGTATGCTCTTAACTCTGCTGCGGATGGTGATGTGGTTTTTGTTAGAAGCGGAACTTACCATGAAGACTTGGTAATCCAAAAGCAACTCACGATAATTGGCGAAAACAAACAATCCACCATTGTCACGGGAGAAGGCAACAGCGCATGCGCAATAACACACGATAACGTGACCGTAACTGGCTTTACGTTTAAGCGTCCCTCAACAATGCGCTGGTACTACGGTATCCATCTGTTAAACGTTAAACACTGCAACATCTACGAAAACAATGTAGAGAGCACCTTCTATGGCATTTGGCTCTTCGAATCCTCCCTTAACAACATCTACGAAAACGTGTTAAACGGCAACTGGAACGCAATCTACCTAGCCAACTCTCACGACAACAACATCTCTGCAAACAACGCAACGGCAAGCCACGACATAGGAATCACTGCCAGCGGCTCAAACAACAACAGCATAACAGGCAACTACGCTGCCTCAAACGGCTGGGCAGGAATCACACTCGACGGCAATGAACCCAACAAAAACAACCTTATCGCAGAAAACACTGTAACTGGAAACGGAGACATCGGCATTGGCATAAGTTCTTCGGGTTCCTCTTTTAACAGAATCATTGGGAATAACATAACGGCAACTGGCAGTGAAGACGGCGGAGACGTGGGTATTTTGCTCGCTTGGGATAATAACTTGGTTCTTGCTAATCGTATTGTAGCTAATCAGGCGGGCATTAAAATTGACGGCGCCCAAAACAACACTTTACGTTTAAACCTCATAGCGGATAACCCTCAAGGGGGCATCCTAATTCACAGCCCACCCTATCGAGCAGCCTATGACAACCTTATCTACGAAAACAACATCATCAACAACCCCGTCAACCTAACTGGAAACGTCAAACCCCACTTCTGGGACAACGGAACCACAGGCAACTACTGGAGCAACTACAACGGAACCGACACAGACGACGACGGCATAGGCGATACCCCCTATACAATCGACACCACAAACACCGACCACTACCCCCTAACAAACCCCGCAAACCTGCCAAACACCACCCAACCACAACAAACCCCCACGCCCACTCCAACCCCAACCCCTACGCCGCTACAAACCCCAAGCACCTCTGCTTCTCCACAACCTACGCCCTCGCCCCAGCCAACTCAGCCACAAACCAACCCCCCTCCAACTGAACTCTTCATTGTTGCAGGAATCCTCACAGCCACCACAATCACCATACTCGCGTTACTTCTCAAACGCAAACCTTCCCCATAGCGCCCCTTTGGCTCCTTGAAAGGTTTTTATGCAAAACAGCGTACATGTTGATTGATGTCGGGCAAGGACTTTTTTGTCAAACGCTATCGGGAACTGGGTTGGGACTTCAAACCCGTTGAGGCTAAGCAGGCAATTAGGATAAACCAGTGTAACGCTAAAGGCAAGAATCTGCCACAGAGAATGCACAGTTTAGGTTTATCGTTAGAGCCGATTTCTTTTTTGGATTCTGGTTACTGGGTAGGTAAATCCAAAGTTTCCGCAGGCGCCACTGCCGAGTACCTGATGGGGCTGTATTCAATTCAGGAAGCTGCTGCCCAAATCCCCGCTTCCTTGTTTTCTGATTTGAAGGGCAAGACCGTGTTGGATGCATGCGCTGCGCCTGGAGGCAAGACCGTGCAGCTTGCGGATTTGATGCAAAACCGTGGCGTTGTGATGGCTTTGGACGTGAATAAACGGCGGTTGACTGCTTTGGCGAATCATCTGGAACGCTGCCACGTTAGCTGCGCAGTAGTTCGTGCGTTAGATGCACGGCAAGTCGACGCATTAAATCTGCAGTTTGACAGGATTTTGCTTGATGTGCCCTGTTCGGGGAATTTTGCTTCAGATAAACTGTGGTTTAAACGGCGAACCCTAAACGACATAGAACACAACGCAGCTGTGCAACGCGAAATCCTCTCGGCGGCGGTGAAATGCCTGTCTGCAAAGGGCGAACTTGTGTATTCAACGTGTTCGCTAGAGCCTGAAGAAGACGAGTTGAACATGGATTGGGCAGTAAAGAATTTGCCGCTGCAGATTGTGCCTGTGGATTGCCATGGCGAAAACGGCTTAACAACGGTTTTTGGCAAAAAACTGCATACGTCGGTAGCGAACTGCAAACGCATCTGGCCAGACCAAACACAGGGCTTCTTTGCTTGCAAACTAAAACGAAGGACGGCGCAGCCATGAAAGACATAGCAGTTTTTGCTTCAAGGTTTGGCGCTAAAATTGCTCTAAACCCCGAATTCATGGTGCAAAAAGCGGGTCGTTACTACCTGTTAAACCCACGCCTAAAAGAGCTGTGTCAGGGCAGCTTTTACTATGCGGGTTTGTATTTGGGGAAAACTAAGAACGGCGTTTTCTTCCCAAGCTTTAATCTGCTTAACTTGCTTTTGGACGTGGCTCAAAACAGGGTCGTGGTTGATAAACGGGCGGCGTGGCTTTTCATATGTGGCAAGGATGTTTTCCAAAACGGCATCAAGAAAGCTTGTGGTTCTCAAAAGAAGGGTGAGTTGACTTTGGTTTTGAATCAGCATGGTGAATGCTTGGGTTTTGGGAAAGTAGCCGCCAAGGCTGGTGAGGTGCATGGCAAGGTGGTTGTAAGAAACATCTTGGATTTGGGTGATTTTCTGCGTCGTGAACGTTAATCTGCGTTGGGGCTGGGCGGTTTTTTCCTGCGCATTTTTTGTTTTCAAATCAGTACATGCTTCCAGACAAGAGAAATTTGATTGAACGTTTATCTACTGGAAAGGGGGATAAGCTTATATATGTTTACGATTAATGTGTTTTCTATAACATATGAAAAGTAGGACTAACATAAGTGAGGTAAGAAAATGAAAAACTTCAAAGATGCAGTTTGGAAAAAGAACGTGACCCAAGTAGTCCAGCAAATCCAAGAACAAGAAATCAAATTCGTCAGGCTCCAATTCACCGACATAAACGGCGTCATCAAAAACTTGGCAGTATCCTCGAAAAACGTTGAAGCAATGTTTGAAAACGGTCAACCTTTCGACGGCTCCTCCATTACTGGTTACAGACCAATCGAAGAGTCCGACATGGTTTTGTTCCCTGACCCCACAACCTTTGCTGTGCTGCCTTGGAGACCTAAAGAGAAATCCTCTTGCAGGCTAATTTGTGACGTGTACACTCCTGACGACAAACGTTTTGATGGTGACCCACGTTACGTGCTTGAAAGAACCCTTGACAAAGCCGCTAAAGCAGGCTACTCGTTCATATGTGCCCCCGAACTTGAATTCTTCGTTGTAAAAGAATGCGAAGACGGTGGCTTGCCTACTCCAATTGACATGGCAGGTTACTTTGACTTCCACGCTGGCGACCTAACTGACGATCTGCGCAGAGAAATTGCTGACACTGCAGCTGCTTTTGACATAGAAATCGAGATTTCTCACCACGAAGTCGCTTTTGGACAAAACGAAATCGACTTCAAATACGGCGAAGCCCTAACAACTGCTGACCGCGCCATAACCATGAAGATGCTCACCAAAGTAGTTGCAGCCAAAAACGGTTTCATCGCAACCCACATGCCCAAACCCTTCGCAGGCATAAACGGCAGCGGCATGCACACTCACCAGAGCCTTTGGAACAAAGACTGCACAGAAAACCTCTTCTACGCAGACGACGCCAAGAGGGACTACCTCTCAGACATCGCCCGCAACTACGTCGGCGGACAACTAGCACACGGACGCAAAATGTGCGCAGTCCTCAACTCATGGCCAAACAGCTTCAAACGACTAGTCCCCGGCTACGAAGCACCCGTCTACCTCGCATGGGCACACAAAAACCGCAGCCCACTCATTCGCGTACCCAACTTTGGCGGACGCAAAAACGCAGCCAGATGCGAAATCCGATGCCCAGACGGCTCAGGCAACCCCTACCTACAATTCGCAGTACTGCTCGCAGCAGGTCTTGACGGCATAAAAAACAAGATTGACCCCGGAGAACCAGTAGAGCTAAACGTTTACAAGATGAGCTACGAAGAACGCAAAGAAAAAGGCATCGTCTCATTGCCCGAATCACTAAAAGAAGCACTCGACGAAATGGAAACCAGCGAACTCATGCGCGAAACCCTAGGCGAAACAACCTTCGAAAACTACCTCACCGAAAAACGCAAAGAATGGGACCTCTACCGCACACAAGTCACCGAATGGGAAGTCGAACGCTACATCACCAAACTCTAACAAACCAACCAACAAACAAAACCTTGAAGCCTCATTTACGAGGCACAAACCTTTTTCTTTTCTTCCCGCTGGAACCTGCCTTTCGGCTTGCTGATTCTTTGTTCAATAACGCAGAAGAAGTGTTATTTTCCAAGTTCCTCTGGCAGTTGTGGGATTTGCACTTGGGTTTGTGTTCTTTGCTTTAGGTCTTTGACTGTAACTTTGCCTTCTTGGAGTTCTCTTTCGCCAACCAAAACGGCGTAGTCCATGTTTCGTTTGTCGGCGTCTTCTAAGGCTTTGCCCATTTTTCTGCCCATGACTTCAAACTCTGCTGGTACATCCGCGTCCCTGAGCATCTGTGCAATCCTAAACGCCTCTTTTTTCTGGGCGTCCTTAATGGGAATAACCACTACCCGCTTCTTCTGTTTGGTGTTTAGCTGGGTTTGCTGGCTTTGCATTGCTAGTGCGGTGCGGTCTATGCCTGCTGCCATGCCTACCGCGGGGGTTGGTTCGCCCCCGAAGGCTTCGATGAGTTTATCGTAGCGTCCGCCTCCGCCCAATGCAATGTCGAGTTGTGGGACGTAGACTTCGAAAATCATGCCTGTGTAGTACTCTAATCCTCTGGCAAATGCGGGTTCTACGTTTTCGATTTCGCAGCCGCCTGCTGTTATCAACTCCAAAATCGCTGAGAGGTTCTCAACAGCTTCTAAGGCTTGGGGGTACTCTTTGAGGTACGCGTGCATGTTCTGCACGGTCTGCTCTGCGGTTTCGCCTTTGAGCTCTAAGAGTCCTTGCAGGGTCTGCTGGCACTTCTCCGAGCCAATAAGCGCGAAAGCTTGGGTGTACTCTTTTTTGTCCATACGCTGCAAAACGGCGTTTTGAGTCTTATCCTCCACGCCCTCCTGCGCCAAGACTCCACGCAGCACCCCAACATGCCCCAGTTTCAAAGCGTAACCCTGCAACCCCACATTTTGCATCAAGCGGTTCATAAGCAAAACCACCTCCGCATCCGCTTCAGGCTTGCTTGAACCCATCAACTCAAAATTCGCCTGCCAAAACTCCCTATACCGCCCCTTCTGAGGCTCATCATAACGGTAAACGCTGCCCACGCTAAAAACCCGCAAAGGCTTAGGCTCATTTTTCAAGGTATTAGTGGCTAGCCGCGCGATGGAGGCGGTGAATTCGGGTCTTAATGCGACTTTTCTGCCGCCCAAATCTTCGAATATGAACATGCGTTGGCGGATTTCTTCGCCTGACTTGGCGTTTAGCAAATCAAAGCTTTCCACCACAGGCGTTATGGCTTCACTGAAACTGTAGAGCTGCGCGGTTTCCCGTGCTTTGGCTATGATGTAGTTTAGGGTTTTGGCTTCCTGAGCGAGTAGGTCGCGCATTCCGCGTACAGGCTGGAAAGACGGCATAACTTTTTCCTCTGTTACTTGAAGGTTAGTGATGATACGGAGTAGTAGACTATTTCGCCTCGGCGGTTTGTGACGGCTACGACTAGTTCTTTTTTGAGGCTTTGGCATCGGGAGAGCGCAGTGGCTAAGTGTTCCATTGGCATGGGTTTGCCTTCTTGGGTGCTAATTACTAGTGAGGTGGCGGTGTCTTTGCCGTAGGCTCCGCGGTCGTAGATGCGAAATTCTATGGCTTCGCCAAAGCCTTCGCGTACAACGTAGCCTCGGCTTCTTAGGTCACGGTAAACCAGGTAATGTCCCCACGCGTTCTCGTCGGTTTTCTCATACGCTTTGAGCAGATCTTGGAAAGTTACGGGTGCGCCTTTCCCGTTTTTGACGCTAAGCATCTGTTTATCCGCCAAGAACAGTGCCTCATAAAATGTCAACCTAAACCCTTCCTCCTCTGCCACGCCATAACCCCTCTGAGAAAGAGCATCCACGCTACTTTGTTCGCTGACTTGAACGCCCCTCTCCACAAGCGAACCCTTAACCTTAATCTCAACGCCTACTGCCTGAGAACCTTCCTTATCACTCATCACAATATCCCTATCTGCTCATCTACTCTGAACTCTAGCTAAATTAACGTTATCACTAACCATCCACAAACCGCTCAACTTCAAGGAAAAACAGCACGTTTTGGCTACCGTACGTAGTTGTAACAAAGAAGAGTTAGAGAAAGTTTGGTCCAAACTTGGCGTAGTCTTCTTTGCGGTAGATGCCGTCTTCGTGGATGATGCCTGTGACGTATTTGAGGGGCGTGGCGTCGAAGGCGGGGTTGAATACTTTAACGTTGTTTGGGGCGGTTTGTTTTTCTCCAAAGTGAGTAACTTCAGCGGGGTTTCTTTGTTCTATGGTGATGTCTGCGGCTTTGTGTTTGAGGTCGAAGGTGGATTTTGGGGCTGCGACGTAGAAGGGGATGTTGTGTTCTTTGGCGAGGACTGCTACGCCGTAGGTTCCGATTTTGTTGAAGACGGCGTCTTGGACGATGCGGTCTGCCCCCACCACTACAACTTTGACGAGTCCTTGGCTCATTACGTGGGCTGCCATGTTGTCGGTGATTAACGTGACGGGTATGCCATCTCGCATTAGCTCGTAGGTTGTGAGTCTTGCGCCTTGAAGCAGCGGGCGGGTTTCGTCGGCTATTACGCTGATTTTTTTGCCTTGCTCAAACGCAGCCCTAACAACACCCAACGCCGTACCGTACTCGACCGTGGCTAACTCCCCTGCGTTACAATGGGTCAAGATGGTGTCGCCGTCTTTGATGACCTGTGCGCCGTGGCTGCTGATTCGGTGATTCTGGTTCGCGTCTTCATCTGCGATTTTCTGCGCCTCCGATAGCACCAACTCTTTTACCTCAGATACCTGCGTGGTCTGGGCAGATTTTGCTTTGTTCAAGACGCGGTCGGCTGCCCAAAACAGGTTCACTGCAGTAGGTCTTGTCTGCTTTATCTTTACAGCGGCGTCTTCTAGAGCGTCTATGAGTTCTTGCTTGCTTTTTGCCGTGGAGTTGTGTGCGGCTAGAGCTAAACCAAATGCTGCGGCGGCTCCAAGCAGGGGCGCTCCTCGTATGCGCAGAACCTTTATGGCTTCACACATGTCCCTGACCGTCTTGATTTCCAAAGTGACTTCTTCAAGGGGAAGCTTGGTTTGATCCAAAATGTAGACGGTTCCGTTCTGATGCTTAATCATCCTCATGCTAAATAACCTGCATAATTGCTTAAGGTAAACAACAATGTTGTTCTGTTTAAGATTTCCTTAGAGCAAAAAGCCGATTATGCTTTTTAACTGAACCTCAACCAGTTTTTAGAATGTTTTGATGATTCATGTATTTCTAATTCTTACTTTTCAGGAATAAGCCTAATATTTGGCGAAACTAGTTTACCATCTGTCGGTTCATATGAGCTCAGAATCAGATCTGTCAAAGGTTACTTCTGTGTATGTTGTAGGTAACGGTTGCCCAGAGAGCCTTTTGGATGGTGCCCAGCTTGAGAATTACTTGAGTGAAAACGGGTATGTAGTTAAGACAAACATGTACGATGCAGACCTCATTCTTTTCAGAGCATGTGGCTTAACAAATAAGAACCAAGCACATTCAATAAACATAATTAAAGAAATACAAAGTAATCTTAGAGCTGACCAGAAATTAATGGTTTGGGGTTGTCTCCCAAGGATTGACCCTGAAGGGCTAGCTAAGGAGTATAAGGGTCTGGTTTCTGCAGAGGCAGAGCTTCCTAACCTCAAGGAATTACTGAATTTATCCGATTCACCTCATAAATTGTCTTCAAATCAGCTGGGTAAATCTTGGTTAGTAACAGAGAAAAACGGCTCTGAACATGTACGATATCAAGGTTCAAAAGCCAGCAAGGTTCTAAAAACTTCTGCTTTGCGCTGGGATAAATACGTAAGTTCCCATTTTAACCTTGTTAGACGTAAAGACTCCACTGTTTTCTACATCAAAATATTAACAGGTTGTTCTAATGCATGCACGTTTTGTGCTGTTAGGCTATCTCGTGGCTTATCAAAAAGTAAACCCCTGCCTGAAGTTGTTGCCGAGTTTAAATTGGGGTTGCAAAAAGGCTACAAGAACTTTAGCTTAATGGGAACAAATCCGGGTGCCTATGGCATCGATTTAGGATACACTATTGTTGACCTTCTCAAGGCTCTAACGGCTATAGAAGGCGACTATAACATTTTCCTGCGTAACTTCAATCCCTCCCACCTAAAGAAACAGCTTGATGGCTTCATTGAGGTCTTGGCTTCGAAAAAAATCAAGTATGTGGAACTTCCAGCTGAATCTGGAAATAACCGAATCTTGAAGTTGATGAACCGTGGCTACACAATTGAAGAGTACAAGCATCTGGTAAAGTCTGTTCGTGAGGCTTATCCTGCCTTGATTATTCGAACACAACTGCTGGTAGGTTTTCCCACAGAAACAGAGTCAGAATTCCAAGACACACTAAAGCTACTTGACGACGCCGTTTTTGACTACGTTGAAGTATACGAATTCTCTGAACGCCCAGGAACCATCGCAGCCACACTAGAACCCAAAGTTCCCGACGAAGTAAAAACACAACGTTTCCTACAGTTATCCCGAAAAGCAATTCTCAACCGTACCTCAAGAAAAATCAAAAACATCCTACTGCAAAGAATGTAACCCCAATCCACAAAAACGCCAAAAACCAAACTAAGCAGCCACCCTTTCTCTTTTCCCCTTTTGCTGCCAACCGTGGATTTGGTGCTTACAGCTAAGTCGAATCGTTGAAGCTGGGACGTTTTATTTGAAGGTAGTTTTAGGTGGACATCAAGGCTTGGTTGGTGTGTTAACTCGGAATTAAGTGGGGAACGTAAAAAACGCTGGTAAACAAGAGAAGAAGCTGGTTGTTGCTGTTTAGGTGGGGTCGAAGGGTGATTTGAGGTGGGTTACGACTTCGATGGGGGCGTCGTTGCTTAGTTTTAGCTGTTTTTTCCATGTTTCGCCCACTGCAATAAGGGAGAATATACCAGAGATTTCTGCCTTGGCTTTTTTGACTAACGTGACGAGGGCTTCTTGGGTTTCTCCGCTCTTGATCATGTCGTCGACGATAAGCACGCTGTCGCGTTTCTTGATGATGTCCTTGGGAATGTATAACGTGACGGTCACACCTGAATCCCTGCCTAAAATGAAGGTTTCCTCAAGGAAGGCTTTGACGCCTACTTCCTTGTTTCGTTTAGCAACAATAAGATTGACGCCCAAAGCATTTGCGACCATGGTAGCTAAGGGTATGCCGTCGGTTGCAGCGGTTAAAACCTTGGTGACACGTTTGCCTGCAAAGTTGGCTAATGCGTGGTTGGCGGCTTGCTGCAAGATGTTGTAGTCGCCTACGATTTCGGTGTTATCAAAGTAGCCTGTGTCATCAAATTTTATGCGGTTACGCAGCTCGGTTTCTAAGCCTACGAGTTTGGTTAAAACGCGCCAGAGCTGTTTTGCGCGGCTGGTGTTTGGCAGAACATGACCCTTCGCGTAGCGGCTTAGAACCGTAACTGGCAAACCTGTTTTGGAAGCTAACTCCCTGTAAGTGATATTTCGCTTATATTTTGCGGTACGTAAAAGCTCAATGGTCATTAACCTGAGCTTGAGGTCTTCCGCATGAGTGCTCATCCTATCTTTTCCCCCGTATACACCTACAAGTCAAATACTAAAACATTACCAAACTATACTTGCTTGCCAATTTATATTTTCCGTGTAAAACTCACACCCAAACCTAGTCAGCTTTAGAACCCAAACAAAAAAGCACCTGACACTTCAACCTAAGCTCCAAACAAAAGAAAAAAGTAGCCCTGTGGGCGGGTTATTTCTGGTATGTTGTGGGGTCTTGGATTTGTGCTTTGGCAAACGCGTTTTTGCGGTTGACGCACGATTCGCATGTTCCACAGTGCACGTCTGAGCTGCGGTAACACGACCACGTAAGCTCTAGGGGCACGCCAAGGTCCGCGGCAATTGATAGGAGCTGGGCTTTGGTTTTGCCGCTAAAGGGCGCTTCGATTTGTATTTGGCTATCCGTTCCAAGCTGCGCGGCTTTCTCAAACGCCTTGTAGAATTCTCTGCGGCAATCAGGATAAAACGGCTCATCCGACCCTTGGGCACCATAAAAGATTCTCTCTGCCCCAACCGAAGCTGCATACGCAACCGCCACGGAAAGAAAAATGGCGTTCCTAAACGGCACAATAATGGGCTGCGTGAAGTCTGAGGTCAAGGGTATGTTTTCGTCGCACAGTGAAGTGACTCCTGTGAATATGGTTTTGAGCGCAGAGAGGTCAATGACTTTTATGGGCGCTGCGAGTTTTTGTGCGATTTGGCTGGCGCAGTTGGTTTCTTTGTCTGCCATTTGTCCGTACTTAAAGCTTACCGCGTAGATGCTATAGCCCTGCTGTTTTGCCCAGTACGCAACCGTCGCGGAGTCAGGTCCACCACTTAGAACAACTACACATTTCTTGTTTTCAATTTTTTGATCCATCATGTTTTCCACCATCTAAATCTTCTTCCAATTAACGTAAACACCACCGCTCCAAGGAAACACACAATCTGCTCTGCCACAAACAAATACGGCAAAGTCACAACCATAGGTGCATTAGCAACAAGCGGCTGACTAAGCATCCAACTCACGCTCACCGAAATAATTGCTGCAGTCACCGCGCCCGAAACAAAATAGTTCCCCTTAAACGGCTTCGCAACAACATACCCCGCCAAACCCGCCAGCAAACTCATCACAGGCATAAACGCCAACTCATAATACAGCGGAAACGGCGTAAACAAGTTTCCAATTAACGCCCCCAACGCGTAACCCACCGCCAAAACCCATTTCTTGGAAATGCCCGGGCGCAGGGCACCTGCAACTCTGAACTGCAAAGGCCCATACGATATAGGTGCAAAAGCAAAAACTAACGCCGCATACAAAGCAGCGTAAATCGTGGTTAAAGCTAAATCCTTAGTGTTTATTCTCAAATTTACTACTTCTCCTCCAACTCCGGGGTTTATATTTACTGGCGGAACGGGTGGAGGCCCACTTACCCGCCAACAAAGCCACAAAACCCTCTGTGTCCTTAAAAACGTTATGCGTCCAAACGAACCAAAAATGCGTTCTCATCCGCTTAAGAGCGGGCTTACTTTTGCTTTCGGGCTTGCAGATAGCTCTCTTTTACATACGGCATAACTGCGTTGAGGTCTTCGAGGCTGTGGAGGCTAATTTGTATCCAACTCTTCACCTGTTTCTCTCCAGCCCTAAAGTAGGTAGTTTCAAAATGCGCTGCAACCTTCTCCCTATCCGCTTGCTCTAGCCGCGTAATTACAATGCCCTCTGTAACCAAAAACACAAACAACCTCTCATCAGCCTTGTAGCAGGGGCAACCAAACATCTTCTTAAAACCAATCCTATCCCAACTCAACACTTCCTCTTCCAAAGCCAACCTATACGGCGCCATAACCTCCTCCACATAATACTTCAAAACAGTTCACCTCTGCCTTTACTAGTGATTACTGCAGCTCCTAAGATTAGCGCTGCTGCGAGCCAGAGTTCAATTAACGGGGCAAACGAGTTGTAAACGGGAACCCAAACCGCAACGGCAGCGTAAACTATGACATAACAAGCAATCAACATCAGGGCAGTTCCCAGTAAACACGGATTTGGCTGGGTTTTTCTTTGAATCAGCGGCAAACAAGCAACGGCGCAGACTACCGCAGCGGCAAGCAACGTGGACACTGAGTTGGCGGCACCCAAAACCTCCCAGGCGGTTCCCTGCCAGTCCCCTAATGGTAAAAGCGCGTACGTCCACAACAGGGCATGTTTAACCCACAACCCCAACACATACAAAGGAGCCGCAACCCCAAACCACCGCAAAACCTCCTGATTGCTTTGGTTTTTCCTGATTTTGCGGCTTAGAATCAACAGCGGCGGCGATATAAGAGCGGCTTGCAGCAGAAACGATGCAGCCGTATACAGATTCAAATCTATCCCAGAAGTTATCTGCGAACCCACAACATGGTTAATGCCTGAAGGAATCAAAAATGCAAAATAGAGCGCCTCAAAAAACAGCGCAACGCCAAATCTGCCAAGCCACCGACCATCCCCTCTAACAAAAAGCACCGCCGCATAAACCCCAAACACGCCCGCAATTAACCGCAGATAAATCCCCACCGAAGACGCAAACTCCTGCACCAAAATCAACACCGTCTGAAGCGCAGGATGCGACGTCTCCACAAACTCCATCACAGAAGGAAACCCAGCCGAAAACCTACAAAGAAAAACCGACGTAACAACCGCCTGATACACACCATACAACAAAAACGCAACCGCAACAGAAAACAAACCAAACCCAACAAACCCCGACCTCCTCAAACCCTCACCCTCACAGTTTAAAATCAATACTCTCCTTGGTTTACATAGCTTTTCTGTAAAAACCTGTTTGCCTGCTGTTTGGGGTTGGTGGCGGATCCGCTGGGATTTGAACCCAGGACATTCAGCTTAGAAGGCTGACGCGCTATCCGTGCTGCGCCACGGATCCTTTTTGTGTAGAGTTTTCATAATAAGGTCTTAGAGATATAATTTTACCTGTTGTTTGGTGGGTTTTGTGGCTTGTGGGTTGGTGGTTGTGTTTTGTTTGGGGGTTGGCGGGTGGGTTGTTTGTTGTTTAGCTTGGTTTTTGGAGATGTTTTTGCGAAAAGGTTATTAATTTAGTTTCTTGATACGGTGAGCAATTGTTGGGCATGGGACAGATGTATGGTTGGTCTTAACCCTCTGGTGTCAGTGATTATTCCGACTTATCGTGAAGAGGAAACTATTGAGGGCTGTTTGAAGAGCGTTGTGAATCAGCGTTTTGACGAAGGCTCCATTGAAAGTATTGTGGTGGATAGTCATAGCCCAGATAACACTCGTGAGGTTGCTAAGCGAAGTGCAACTAAAGTTCTTGATTTGCGTGCCCGCGGGGTAGGTCGCGCCCGAAACGCTGGTGCCAAAGCTGCTTGCGGCGAGTTATTGCTGTTTTTGGATGCCGACACATACCTTGAAACCGACTTTGTATCCCAAATGTATCATGACTTCATCGACCCCAAAGTCGTCTGCGTCTCAGGTATCCTAAAAAACCTAGAGCTTCTCAAACCTCTTGACCGCCTTTTCGCAGTTTCCCACTACAATTTCACTAACAAAATCGCCGACTTGACCGCGCGGTTAGGTTTTCCCATGTTCCCCAGCGTCTGCTGCGCTGCCCGAAAAGCCGTCTTTGACAGGGTAGGCGGCTTTGACGAAGACATCGCATGCGGCGAAGACATAACCTTCTCGCGGAAAATGGGACGCATGGGCAAATGCGTAGTAAACAACCGCGCCACAGCTTACACTTCAGTTAGACGCATAAGCAACTGCGGAAAACGCGAAATGTACTCCATGTACTTCAAAAACTACGTACGCGTCTTCATCCTAAATCAGCGCCCATGGGTCCAAGATTTCCCCCACATCAACACAAAATAACCCTGGCGTCTTGAGGTTTATAGGGTGATGCAGATTACTCCAAAAACCGTTATCGCTATGCTTGCTAGTAGCCACGCGGAGATTTGTTCTAATTCTTTGAGGTAAACTATCGCAAATGCTCCCACGAACAGGGGCTCGGTTGCCAGAAGTGGCATGGTTATGCTTACTTGTTCGATGTTTAGGGCGTAAAATGCTAAGAGCCACGTTATTGCTTGTCCGATTCCTGCTGCCCAAAACCATCGCAGGTTCTTTTTGAAGTTTAGTTTTCGCTGGGTGGGTCTGTGCATCGCCAGCATGAACGCGTAGGGGGCAAGCGAGAACGTGTAGGCTATGGCGACTCCAAGTATGGGCATGTTGGATATGTCTAGGGCGTATTTTCGAATTATGCTCGATACGCCTAGGGTGAATGCGGCTATGGCGGGGAGTAGCAGGTATCTTCGTTGCCGTTTGGCTTGGCTAAGGCTGCGTGACGGGTTGATTTCCATGAGCACGATGCCCACGATGATGGCTGCAACGCCAATGATGTTCCAGTTCGTCAAAACTTCCCCCAGCAACAAAACCGCCAAAAGCGAACTATACAACGGATTGGTCGCGTAAACCGCTGACGTTACAGGTGCCCCCAGCTTGCTCATGCCCTTATAATACAGGAGTCTGACAATTCCTGGGGACAATACTCCGCTGACTGCAAAAAACGCCACCGCCCCAACGCTTATTGCAAGGTTTTCCTCCGATGCAATTAGCGCTGCAGGCCACAAAATTGCCATACCCACGACGGTTAGGATGAGGCTTATGTTGAAGGTGTTTGAATGGTCCGAGTATTTCCTGACTAAGACTATGGATAACCCTGAAGTCGCCGCAGACAGCAAAGCAATAGCAATGCCTAACATGTTCCACTGCACAGTAAAGTTTGGATGTATTAAAACAAATCTAGCTTTTCTGTGGGGTTTGCCGCGCGTTATGTTTAAACTTCTGGGCAAGCTTAACAGTTGGGTGGGTTTATGACTAAAATCGACTACAAAAAAGAGCTAAAACCCCTTTACGGCGCCTCGTTTAAGGGCGTTGCAGTGGTAGATGTTCCTGCCATGAATTTTTTGATGGTGGACGGTTTTGGTGACCCAAACACTTCTCAGGTTTACCGTGAGGCTGTGGAGGCTTTGTTTAGCGTCTCTTACGCCCTCAAATTCATGGTCAAGAAAGGTGAGGCTGCGGTTGATTATGGAGTGTTGCCTTTGGAGGGGCTGTGGTGGGCTGATGACATGACCAGTTTCGCCGCCCAAGACAAAGACGCTTGGAAGTGGACTATGATGATTATGCAGCCCAAATTTGTGACAAAACAGCTTTTCGAACAAGCCGCTTTGCAAGTGCAGAAAAAGAAAAACCTGCCCGCCGTAGACCGTTTGCACTTTGAAGCCTTCGATGAGGGCTTGTCTGCCCAAATCCTACATTTTGGCTCCTACGTCCAAGAAGCCCCCACCATCAAACAGCTCCACGGTTTTATCCAAGAAAACAGCTACGTCTTCAACGGCAAACATCACGAAATCTATTTGGGCGACCCCCGAAAATCTGCTCCTGAAAAACTAAAAACCATCCTGCGCCAGCCTATGAAAAAAATAACGTGATTTTTCTTTGCAACCTGCTTTGGCGTTTCTTTTTTGCTTTCCTTTTTTATGTAAATTTCCTTTTGAAAAACAAAGCGTTTTAAGTAACGATTCCTCTTTAAAGGGACATATTCACTGTATATGTGTTTGCGTGTCCTGTTTTGTGTGATTGTTATGAAACTAAAACTTAACGCCTCAAGAAAAACTGTCAATCGCGTATCTGGGCCTCAAGATATCGTTGTTTTTACAGTTGTTGATTTGGACAAAGCAAAGACTTATCCCGCAAACTTTGTTTGTATGCTGCCTAAACTGGATTCGACAGGTAAATCCGCAAGCGTTTTCTCTGAGCTTTTCGGCGAAGACCGCGTAAAAATAGCCAAAACCCTCCTAACCAAAGCCCTATCAGAAGAAGACTCCCCCGAAATCAAAGCAGAAATCGAAAAACGCCTAAAAGCCCTAGAACCCAAAGTCCTCGAAGTCCCCTGCAAAATCTGCGGACAAATGTTCAAACCCAAAAAATTCGGACGATACCAACAAAAAATCTGCCAAACCTGCCGCGCCAAACGCCATGCACCCTAAACTTTTGCTTAGATAGAGTGCTGTCTGTAGCGCTACGGTATTTTCGGTTCTGTTTCTTTAACTGCTTTGAGTTTTTTCGCAAAAGTGATGTTGGCTGTTTTGCTGTGTGCAGTTGATTGGAGGTTTGTTTTTTAGTGTTTTTGCTGCTTGGTTTGTTGTTCTTTCTTTATGTGTTACTTTTTTGAACTTGGATTGCAATTCTATGTGTTTAAAAACTTTTATATTTGACCCTATGCTTGATAAAATGAGGAGAAAATATTGGGGAAAAAGATTCATTGTAGATTAATACCTGTGTTGTTGTTTACTGCTCTTTTGTTTGGTGCAGCATTAAATGCAACATGTGTAAATGCCCTTGCAAATGAACCTCCCGTAGCAGTTCTGCCTAGCCAGACCTACGTGGTTAACGAATACGAATATACAACAATTGTGTTTGACGGTAGCGGGTCGTATGATCCTGAAGGAAATGACCTGCATTATCGTTGGGATATTGGGAACACTGGGGTATGGACGCCTTGGTCAACTATACCTAGCATAAACGCCACTTGGCGCTTTATCTCTGATACAGCAGTTACGGTAACGCTAAAAGTAAGTGATGGGCTATTGGAAGATACTGAAACTACAATTTTTCCGATAGATGTTCAAAGTGTACCGCCAGCTGTCAACGCGGGAGATGATGAAGATACACATGTTGGTGTCCCTGTAAATTTCCAGGGAACCGCCTACGACCCTAGCGGTGGTCCACTAACTATACTCTGGGACTTTGGAGATGGTGGATCAGCTAACGGCACCAAAACCCCCACCCACACATACTACGCCACAGGACAATACACTGTAACTCTCAATGTCACAGATAACGACGGCTTATCAGCCATAGATCAGCTAAACGTAACCGTGTATCCTACGCAAGTAGTGCAGACTTGTGATTCTGCAGGTACTCCCAAAACATCTTTCGATTTAAGAACCTTGGAGGCAGTATACATAACTGGCGCTATGCTTCCACCTAACGCTGAACTGCCCCTCTACATTGTCAACCATGTCGACACATGGACTAACGGGACGCCGTTATCTGCCTTTGTCTGGCGATCTGGACTCATTGTAAACACTAGTCCTACTGGAACAATACCAATAACAATGATTTGGGAGCCAACTCTGCAAACTGGAGACTATGACATATTCGTTGACGTCAACAACAACCAAGTTTACGATGAAGCAACTGACATCGTTATAACCCTGCACTTTGATCGTCCAGCCGCATTCTTGGTTACCCCTGAAGGACCCTTAGGTGCGCTATTATCCCTGTCAACATGCATAGCTGCCTTCTGCTTGTTCTTCGCATACAAAAAGAAACAATTACCCTTCTCCAAAACCAAGAACCCCGCCTAAAACTGTAGCCTCTGGCAATTACCCTCTACAACGCAGAAAATCTTCTGTTTGGGTATGCCACTGGCACCACCTTTTTTTGGGTTTATGCTTGTTTTAATTTTATGCTACATTTTGCTCTGGTTTAGCAAAGGTGTATGCTTAACCTTCTGTAACGTGTGCTCCAGTGTGCATGGCTGGTTTTTGCGTCTAAAAATTTTGTGTCAAATAATTTTTACAAACACGCTTTTATCACAAAAACCTGATAGTTCGGTTTGGTGGTGTATCTTGAAGTCTTGTTTGTTTGTTTTCGTTGCCTTGATGGTAGCTTCCTTGATTGCTTCAACAAGTTTTGGGGTGGCAAATTCCTCTGATGAATCCTTGGTCATATCCGCTTTGCCCGCGACGGGAATTTCGCCTTCTATTGACACAACCTACACCGATGATTTTAGCACTGATTCTTCTTTGTGGACAATTTACGGAAGCGCCTACCGTGACGATGGAAACGAAACTTTGGTCTTAACTGAACCCCTTGGTGATCAGGGCGGCGCAGCTTTCTTCAAGTTACCTTTCACTAACTCTTTTACCGCCAATTTTAGCTACAAGGTCGGTGGCGGAAGCGGTGGAGACGGCTTTACCATGTTCTTCTACAAACAGCTCCATTTGGACATAGGAAACGGCGAAGCATTAGGTTTTAGCAAAAAACATAACGAAACTTGTGGTTATGCTATTGAATTTGATTCTCACCAAAACATCGGTTACTCTGAGCCTTCCCCGCCCAACGAGCACGGTGACCCAAGCGCTGACCACGTTGCGTTGATAAAGAACTTTGTTGGCAACCATCTGGTCTACGTCAACGAAAGCCGTGTTGATGACGACACTTGGCACGACGTTTGCGTCGTAGTTGGTGACTCTTATGTGGGTGTATTCTTGGATGGCGAATTTATTTTTCGCTGGGACGGAACATTCAACAAAACCTATGACTGTTTTGGATTTAGCGCAGCAACAGGCGGCGCAACAAACTGGCATATAATCGACAACTTTCACCTAACCCCCACCGTCGTTGAGCCCCCGCTAATCCCCACGCGACCAACCGCATCTAACGCAACACGTTTCCCCTCAGTTATATCCATAGCTGCTGAGGCTTCCTCTTCGCAAGTAGGTTCAACAGTAAACATCCACGGCGCAATCTCTGACGAAAACAGCATCGCCCTAAACGCAAACGAAACAGTGATTCTATCCTACGCCGTCGGTGACAACGAATCATGGTTCCCCCTTGGGTCAGGTCAAACCAACGCTTTAGGTGAATATAACATACAGTGGATACCCTCAGCTTCAGGTACCTTCATGTTGAAAACCCACTGGGACGGCAACCTAAACTACACAGGCGCCTCCAACACCACAACACTCTCTTTTCTGCCATACCAAAACCAGCAAGTCTTTTGCGTTGAATCAAACAGCACCATCACAGGCCTAAATTTTGACAACGACAACCTCACATTAAGCTTCACCGTAACTGGACCAACAGGCACAACCGGTTACACCAAAGCCGCAATAGCCAAAACCTTAGCCCCCAACATTAACGGCGTCACCACCTCCATAGACGGCAAAACCACAAACTTCACAACCGCCTCCACAAACGAAAACTGGATACTCTCCTTCAACTACACCCACAGCACCCACCAAATAAACATAAACATCCCACCCCCTACACCCGAAACAACAACCCCAACTCCAGGTACCCAACTACCACTATGGGCAATTCCTAGTGCACTAGTTGTTGCAGTCCTCATAGCGGCAACCACAATAATAATCAAGAAACACAAAAACCCGCCAACACCGCTTTCTTGTAACTCCCTTGACGCTGTTAAAAAGCGTTCTTCCCTACAGGTCAAGTAAAACTTGAGCAACTCCTGAAATAAAGTCCTTCCCTTTGGCAATTGAGTTTATTGTATTTTCTATTTCGGGGTTCAGCTGTTGAAGGTACGCGGCATAGTTTGTTTTCTTTTTGCAGTGGCGTTATCTATCTGGTATGCTGAGCTATTGAAAATCAGCCGTGTGATGTTATGGGAAGGTTGCAAACTCTGCGCTGTGCTGGATTAAATAGGCTATAACCCCAATCACCATTGCAACGTAGGCTACCCAAAGCCACGTAACGACGGGTCCGTGGGAATCTCGTATCACGCCCGCAAAGTCATCAGAGTTCTTTTCTGTTTCTTCAACTGTAAACTCCTTTGAACTTTTGACCATGAGGTACATTAAAATTGAACCTGCAGCAACGAAAATTAGTGTTATGTAAGCGTAAATTGGGTTTACTTGCACTATGAAGGCGATGCTGGCTGTGTGGTTAATCATCATTTTCTTTTTCATCTGCCTCCAAAGGTTGATTTCTCAAGTGCCCGTTTTCCTTGAACTGTCCAGATTTGAATCCCCACAAAACAAATCCGACTGATATGCCCGCCATCATAATGGAGCCAATAACGTAAATCGTTATGTCTAAGTTCACCAGAATCGTCTCCTGTTTATTTTGTGTGATAAACTTGTTCGTTTTGTTCTTTGCCAGCCTATCAAAAGCTTGTGGAAATTCATGCTCCACAGCAGCACGCCTGCAAAGATAATTGCCAATTCTGCCGTATGTGAAGCTATGTTGTCTGTGGTGACATTTTGAGTTAGGTTCTTTCCAAAGGAATCCGAATATAGTGGTGCCCATTTAGAATTGTAGTCTTCTGACGTGCTGAACCCTTGCTCATAGAATATGACTTGGTAGATTTCCTCATCATTTAGAACCCATTTCCACGGTGGCATGTTCGTAGTTTCGACGCCTTCCCTGACCTTCCAGACCCATCGACCATAATTGGGGAAATCTTGTCCTGATTCTGTAAAGTTTGCAGGTTCGGGTGCTATGTATCCTCCAGGTGCGTTAATTGACGCAGGACCGTTGCCTTCACCGCTGTCTCCGTGACATTGAGCGCAGTACAGAGTGTATATTCCTTTACCCTTCTCGTAGTCCTGCATTGTTCCGCTTATGCCTGGCTGGTTTAGGACAGTTGCAGCGTAATTGTCGCCTTCTGCATCGGAAACATCGCCTGAGATGGTTCTAACTGAGCCTAGAACAAAACTCATTTCGTAAATGGATACTAACCCTATTTCCGTCTCATTTAACGAAAGCCCCCACGCGGGCATAGCAGTGCCTGGTACGCCTTCTGTTACTCGCCAAATGTGGTAATAGTCTCCAGGGTATGTTGATATGCGTTGGTTCAGGTTGGCTGGCTGCGTTACCACATGTCTTGCATATGGTCCTTGTGCATTGCCTGAACAGCCATGGCAAGATAGGCAACGTTGGGTGAAGCTGGTTTTTCCTGCATCGAAAATAGCTGCCCATTGTTCACCTAAAGAGGAGTTTCCTGTGTATGTACCGTTTTCAGCGTTGTAGCTCATGGATACCTGCATCATTATAGGGGCGAACGGGTTGGATGCATTGAAGTATTGAGGCGGTACATCGGGATGATATGCTTTACCACCAGAAACTGAGTTATCTACTTCTAAGTCCTCTTGTCCCAAATGCTTAACGTAAGCGATTAAAGAATCAATTTCGCTATCGGTAAGAAAACCAAAATTAGGCATTACTGACCCTGGGCTTACACTTCTAGGGTCTTGGTAATGCAGTTGATGCCAAATTGTGGGGCGCATTCCTCCGATTTGTGCCAGGTCGGGACCTGTTCTTTCGGTTCCAAGGGCATGTGGACTGTCAAATACGTAATCTCCCTCTAGCGAAGCGTTTCCAATGCCCCAATCTGATAGACGTACTTGCTGAGAATGGCAGTAAAAGCAACCTAAGCTCATGTATAGGGTTCTCCCGTCTGCTTCAAGTTGTGTATATTCATGAGCTCTATCACTTGGTGGCACGTCAAGTAGGAACATGTAGGGTGCGGCTACAACCATGCTAACCATAAGAAGGAACACGGCTAAACCACCTGCTGCCAAGGGAAACAGGTTGTAGTGATGAGCCTTCTTTTCGACGACTTTGATTTCTTTTCTTATTGCCCTTTCAAGTCGCTCTAGTTCCTCTTCTAGTTTCTTTTCAAGTTGGCTCATCTAGTTGGCACCTCCATAATTTTCCAAGTTCTCATGGTGGACAATTGGTTTTGAGAGGAAAGTTAGCATTATGTTGATTGCAAAAAGGAATGCTGAGACTACAACTATTCCACCGCCCACCGCTCGAAGAATAAAGTATGCTGGAAGAGTTGGCAGGGTTTGAGCAATTGTTAAGTGGGCATACCAAGAAGCGTTAGCGACAAGTCCCGCAAGCATCATTCCCGCCATAAAGACAATGAAACCCATAAATGTTATCCACCAAGTGACGTCCATGAGTTTTTTGCTGTAAAGTTTTTTTCCGGTAATTCGTGGTACAAGCCAAAACATGCAGCCCATTATGGAAATTCCAAAAGCTGCGTATAATGCTAGATGAGAGTGCATTACTGGCCATTGAGAGAAGTGAAGGTACAGATTCATGTCACGAAATGCCTGGAAAGTGCCTTGGATAGAGACAAAAATGTAGTTGATGAAGCCAAAAAGGATGAATCTTAACGGTACGTTGCTTAGGATTTTGTCCCAAGAGCCTCGGACAGTCATGCCTATGTTTGCTCCGAATGTTAGAACTGAAAACATCATTAACGCACTTGTTGAGACCGCTATTGTCTTGAGCCATTCTGGAATCGGCGCTTGCAAGATGTGATGTCCACCTACACCTGTATAGAAGAAGGCTAACGCGAAGAAGCTGATTAACGAGAGAGTCACGCTGTATAATGCTCGTTTTGTTAGTTTGGGAATAAAATAGTACCACAAACCAAACCCAAAAGGCGTGAACCATAAACCCAAGACGTTATGCCCATAAAACCAGTTAAAAATTGCGTCGGTTAGACCAAACAATGCTCCACTTGGAGGATGCCACATAACGTTTCCAATGAAGTACACTATTGGAAACCAAAGAAACATTGCTGCGTAAAACCATAGGCTCACGTATAATTTGTGTTCCTTTCTCTTCATTATAGTGCCGATAACGTTGATGCCAATCAAGACTAAAGCTGCCATTATGAATATGTCAATAATCCAGGGCATCTCTGCATATTCTCTTGCTTGGGTGTTGCCACTTAAAATCATTAGAACTCCCGCGATTACGCCCACATTCCAAAGAACCGCGGTGAACTTTCCAATATTTGGTTTATACAGCGAGGTTCTGCATAGGCGAGGGACTATGTAATACATTATGCCGATTAATCCAGATGATAAGAAGCCAAAAAGTAGACCGTTAACATGCGCAGGTCGGATTCTGCCAAAAGTTAACCATGCCGAGTCAACAAGAAAGGTTGGAACGAAAAACTTTATCGCCATCAAAAAACCAAAAATCGTAAAGATTGGGAACCACGCAATAGTGAAGTAGAACCATAATTTGCTAACAGAATCTGCGCTTTTTAGGTCAGGCGGTTTAGTTAAAACCTCTCTCTTCTCGGAATTTGACAAAGTAAACCAAGTCTTGCTCCCTCTTCTGTTCCACTTAATATATAAAATTGTTTGTTGTTACCAAATCAACGTCTACTGCATAGGCGGCTGTTTTTGCAGTTTTAAAAGCATTTATACTCTAAACTCGTTGAAAATACTTTAGGTGTAGTCTATCGTTACTTATGACCAAGTTCATGAGGGGATGGCATTTGCTAATCTCTTAATTCAGATAGGAATTTTACTGTTACTCGGACTTAGTCTCTATCTTAAGAAGAAAAAAAAGTTCGTTTGGCACGGTAACGTGATGCTTGTTGCTGTTTTAATAAATGGGTTGATGCTGATTTCTCATATGGGGCCATCGCTTGTTTACCTTCTGCGAGTGGAGGTGCCTGTTTTGGATTTAGTGGCAATAGTGGGTTTGTTTCATGGAATAGTTGGTGCAGTAGCGGAGTTTCTTGGGATATGGTTGGTTGCCACTTGGGCTTTTATTCAATCCGAAACTAACTACTGCCTAAAAAGAACAAAATTAATGCGGCTGATACTTGCGACTTGGATGGTTGCTTTGGCTTTGGGTTTTGTGTATTATTTGCTGCATATTGTTTTTGGGTAGCTTTTTGCAGTTTGGTTTAGTTTGAAGTCTTTCTATGCTTTAGCTTCATATCTAAAATGACCTGTAATGCCATACTTGCGACAATTACTCCTGCTCCTATCCATACAAGGTATATCATTGGGCTGGTTTGCACTGTTACCGATACAGCTCTTGGCAATGTATTGTTGTCGTTTAATGTTTGCGTGAGGGATTCATAAAGTGCTTCTGTATACTCAAAATGCAAATAGACATCTCCCGAAGGGGTGCTTAAAATTGTGGGTCTTAATACTAAACCATAGTTAGGATAGAAATTGGCTAAAAGACTGCTTTGGTATGTTTCTCCCAGATACTGAATTGTAATGTCGCTGCGTATTGTCGAATATTCTGGCACGCTAGCAGCTATTTGTTCATTATAAACTTTGGATTCACTAATGCTTACTGTGAAATTGGAAATTTCAATTTTTACACCTAACTCTTCTGCTGGTTTGTTTGGTGCCAAATCATTTAGCGTTTGTGTGTTCTTTGCGCCTGCACTGACAAAAACACCGATGAGCAGCACAATTATTCCCAAGTAAACAAGACTATGCCCAAATTGTCTGCTTGATTTCTTAATGGACACTTTGATGAGCTTGTAGACGACTGCTAAAAAAGCCACGCAAAGCAAGGGTAAACTTAGCGTTGCAAGGGGATTTATGTCTGGAAACTGGAGTAAAACCATCAAACCGCCCACGCCCAAACTTACAAGGGCTATTAGTAAAAGTCGAATAAAGGGCGTTTTTTTATCAAAACAGCAGCCAATTATCGATGCAACTAAAACCATCACAAACGGAAATGTCCAACTATTGTATGCGAAATCCTGAAAAGCTAAACCTACAAAGCAAACCAGCGCAATAGCCATAATAGCCCAAAAACCAAGGAAACCAGATTTTGACGCCGCTTCTTTTCCTGTTTCCAGTTTGAATAACGATTGTTTTTTAGATTTTTTCAGGTGGAAAAAGTATGAAATCATGGCAAAGGAAAAAATCATCATGATGGGTGCCACAGGGGATATGGCGTAAGAATGGACTGATTGGGTAAATCCGCCCCTTGTAAGCGCACTTAGGAAAACAAGACTTGTAAAAATTAAGAGAATCATGAATTCTTTGGTGTAGCTTGCTTTTTTGAATAGGGAACGAAAGAGGAAATATGCGGTAAGAAATAGCCATGGCAGCAAAGATGCTGTCTCCACCGGATCCCATGCCCAGTATCCTCCCCAACCCAGTACTTCGTATGCCCAAACTCCGCCTAAGGCAATTCCAACCGTTAGAAGGATCCATGCCATGTACGTTGAAAATTTGAAGAGGTTGCTGTTTTCTAGTTCTCTGCTGTTTTTCATGCTTGCTAACGTTAACGTGTATGCCAGTAGCACAAAGGCGTACGCTGCAAACACTATTGGGGGGTGGATAGCCATCCAAAACGTTTGCAGTTGCGGATTAAGTCCTCTTCCCTCTAACGGGACGGTTGCAAACTGTTCAAAGGGATTCCTGACTAAACATATTATTAAGAAAACGATTACAATCAAACTGAAGATCTGACTTGTTGTTATGTTGAATTTTTCTTTTTTTCTGTACGCTTGAAACCTAAGCGCCATGTAGAACAAACCAAGGATAAGCGTTAAGAAAAGCATTGAACCTCTAGCACCGCCCCAACTCGCGTAGATCTTAGACATAACGGGCAAACTTGAAGAACTGTACGAATAAACTTCTACAAAAGAGAAATTGTTTCCAACAAACGCTTCTAAAAATAAGACATACGAAACAGCAATTAAAGCAAAGGTAACAACAGAGGCAAGTAACCCATAGCTTTCAAGTTTTCCATTTCTCTTTGATAGCGCTGAAACCAAAAAGTCAGAGACTAACAGCACAGCAGCAACAACTAGAAAAACAGTTCCAAACTCCAATAGGTTCACGCTTCAGAATATTCCCTTTGATTTTACTATTTAAGACTAATGTAAGCCTACCCCTTGGACTAAATTAGCTTTGAAGCATCAAAGAAACATGCTCAGGAAAAAGCAAAAATGCGTCTGCAACTGAAAAAGTCTGCGACTTCAACGGTGAAAGCCTTCAGAAAAACGCGGATAAAACCGTAAAAACCATGTGGGGATCAACTGTGGCGGGCGGGGAGGGATTTGAACCCTCGACCCCCAACTTAGGAGGCTGGTGCTCTATCCGTGCTGAGCTACTCGCCCTGTGTGTTAGCCTTTTGTAAGTGTGGATTAGCCTTTTAAAACTCTTCTAGTGTGGAGGGCTTTTTGGGTGTTGGGGGTTTTGGGTTTGTTAGGTGTTGTGTAAAGTGTGTGCGGTGGGTTATCTGTTCGTATGTACTGCTGCTTTGACGGGTGGGTTTGTTGAAGAAAAAGAAGGTGGGTTTGGGTTTATGTTGGTGTTTTGTGGCGTTTTTTGATGGCTGTGGTGAGTAGTAGTGCTGCTAAGCAGGCGGCTAATGCTCCCGCTATGCCTAGGCTGTATTCGGGTACAACCAGTAAGCTGTCGGGTGTGGTTTTTATTAGCCAGTAATCGTAGCTGCCTTCGCCGTATGATTGTGTGTGTCCTGCTAGTGCGTATGCGCCATCGCTGGTTTCAATTATGCAGTATGCTCTGTCATGGTATCTTCCGCCGTATGATTGGTTCCATTGAGGATTGCCTGCAGCGTCAACTTTTACTACCCAAAAATCAGTTCGTCCTGCACTAAACGATTCAGTGCTGCCTGCTAGTGCGTATCCGCCGTCGCTGGTAGAAATAATACACACCGCTTCATCAACCTTGGCTCCACCATACGTTTGGTTCCACTGCATTTCTCCTGCTGCATTTATCTTTACAAGCCAAAAATCGTCATTGCTTCTCCCTGCTAATGCGTATCCTTTGTCGTTTGTTTGGGTAGCGCAGTATCCTAAATCGATGTTTGCCGTGCCGTATGTTTGGTTCCACTGCATGTTTCCTGCAATGTCTGTCTTTACCGCCCAGACATCAATTGATCCTTCTCCATATGATTCGGTGCTGCCAACAAGCATGTAGCCGTTATCACTAGTCTGAATAATGCCGTATGCATTATCCGCGTTTGCCCCGCCATAAGTTTGATTCCATAACTCATGACCAACTGCATCTGTTTTTATAAACCAGTAATCGTAGCTGTCCGCGCCATACGAAAGCGTACTGCCCGCCAGTGCGTACCCGCCATCCATTGTTTGAATTACGCCACGCACTTCATCCCAGTTTCCCCCATCGTATGTTTGGTTCCATTGCATGACTCCGTTAGCGTCTGTTTTCACAAGCCATGCATCTACACCTGCTATGCCTGCTAATGCATATCCTCCATCGCTGGTCTGAATAATGCAGTATGCAAAATCCTGGTATTGCATATTGTATGTTTGGTTCCATTGCATGACTCCGTTAGCGTCTGTTTTCACAAGCCAAAAATCTGTGCCGTGTCCACCTTTCTTCATGGAGCCTGCTAGTGCGTATCCGCCGTCGCTGGTTTGAATGGCGCAATAGCAATCGTCTTGGTCTGTTCCGCCATACGTTTGGCTCCAATTAGTTGCTGGGGCTTCGGCTGCAACTGCATACCCAATTCCTGTAGCTAAAAACACTCCAGAAAGCATCAGTCCAACTAGAACTGCCGCCCTAAATTGTTTATCAATAGATGCGAAATCCTTGGATTTACCTATTAAACCCTGTCTCTTCACGCCTTTTCTCCTCTCAAACTTAATGACTTAACTATCACAAACCTAATAAAACTTACACCCTCCGCAAAACTTGCTTTCAAAACCCCTGCCAAAGATGCTATGCAAAACTTAATTTTCCCGTGCATCTCGCACCAAGCTACGGCTGAACACAAACAACGCCACAGCCTGCTAAAGAATTTCCTTCTCAAAAAAGCTTCTTTGCTTTTTGATTTTGCTGGTTAAGGCAAAAGATGACTTGGTTGAATGTTTGTGACGATGGTTATGCTGTTTGTTCGTAGTCGGAGATTTCTTTTATTGTTTGGGTTTTTAGTCCGCTGTTTTGTAGGCTGTTTTTTATTCTGTGGGTGTATGATTTGTGGGCTCCCCAAGAGATTTCCCAGGTGCCTGCTGCTCCTGCGCAGGATATGATTTCTATGTGGGTTTCGTTTGGGTTGATTTCTTTGAGGATTATCAAGACGGCGGCGTTGCTGTTTGACCTGATAAAGTATGTTTCTCCCAAAACAACCGCTGTGCGACCTGTTGGAGTGGTGTTGACTTGTTTGTTGTGGATGTTCCCAAAGTACTTGCTTAAAACTCGAAACCCTGCTCAAATGAACCTGACACTTTACAAAGCATATAATGCGCTGCCATTTGTTTTCTCACTGAGAATACTCTACATAGTTTGTCAAAGAAAAACAAGGTGGTGTGTAGCTGGTTTTTTTGTTTGGGTTGGTTGGTTTTGTCTTTTTGCGTAAAGTTTAAAACTGTACTCGTTGACGTAAGTCGCTGGTGTTACTCTGGATGAATCGTAATGTGGCTTTAGCGGTTTTGGCTTTGTTTGTTTTGTGTTCTTCCGCGTTTTTCTCGTGCACGGTTGCGGCTGAACCTTCTGTGGGTGTTGCGCGCGGTGACTTTTTCACTTACGACTTCTCCGCATATTTTAACACTAACAACTCCGAGATTCCCGTGCCTGGTCCTTTAGTGCGTGATAACCAAACCCAATGGCTCAGGTACACCGTGACCTCCGTAGACAACTTCACAGTAACATACGCCATAACCCAGCATTTGGATAACGGCACCGAATTCACAACAACAAACCAGCAGGCTGATCTAGCAACAGGCGAAGGCGGATTCCCCTTCCTTGTAACCGACCTAAACGCCAACGACTTTCTCTACCCAGACAGTACCTACTCGCCCATAGTTAATGAAACCCTAACCCGCAGTTATTCGCAAGGCACCCGAGAAATCAACCACGCCGCCTGGAACGAAACCGACTACGTCGACCTGTACTTTGACAAGGCAACTGGAGTACCCGTTGAATTCCACGTAACCTTTATTGTCAGCGCCGAAAGCCAAGCCCAATACTCCTACATACTAACCGACTCCAGCCTATGGACAATCCCCGAACTCACCCCCCTAACCGTGGCACTCATAGCCGCAGCAACCCTAACAACAGCCCTCTTCTACAAAAAACACCAAACCAAAAACCAAACCCGCCCCACCTGAGCCGCAAAAAACCCTGCGCCTCTACGCCCAACCTCCACTGAATCAAATTTCTGCACTTCCCCTATTTTCACTTCATTTTTAACGGCAAAAACCTTAAACAACACCGCACCATCCAACTATGGATAGTCGGTGCCGGGGTACCCGAGCCAGGTCTAAATAGGCGGCCAAAACGCCCCCTAGGACAAGGGGGAGGACTTAAGATCCTCTGGTTCAGGCCTTCGTGGGTTCAAGTCCCACCCCCGGCACCAGAACTTTTTGGGGTTGTTTTGTTTGGTGGTGTGTTTTTGTGGGTGCTGGTTTTCGTCTGTTTGTTAAACTGTGGTTTAGTTTTATTTGCGTAATGTTTATATTTGTTGTTGGATAATCCATCCACTGTCGACCCGTTAAAGAAACCGCCTTCAAGCCCCCAAGCAAGCGGTTTGTGGTTGACTTGCATGCCGTCCAGAGTAGATATAGCCGTGTGTCGTAGCGCCTAGCTGTTGGGGTTAAGGTCTGTCCGGTGCCAAGGCCTCAACAGCTTTGGCGTTTGACCAGTTTATGGCGCGTTTTTTGTTTGGTGTGGTTTCTTGGGGTTTGTTGATGTTTGGTTGAACGTGTTTTTTGGGGACTGTTTTTATACGAGGTTTGTTATGGTTTGCGAAGGGAAGCACGCTAAGTGACAATCATTGTTGATGATGCTGGTAGCGGTGACTTGCTTTTTGGGATAGTTATCGGCGCTTACCGCAACGAAACCCAAGAATTTAGCTACGATGTCATAGACGTAAAATTCTTTCAGCCTGACTTGTTTCGTAAAAAAGAGTACCTCTCTGAAACTTCCCGCATAGTTTTTAACCTGCTAGATAAGCTAAAGCCCGCTGAGGGTGAAGAGATTCATCTTTGTCAGGGCTACATTTTTGATGAAGCTGTTGAGGCGCTGCGCAAAATCTACGGCGAAGACCGCGTTAAACGCGTCAAAGTCGTGGGCGAACCCCAACGTGTTATTGAGGTTTCTTATCTTGATGAACTGCGCAACTTGGGTTACGAACCCTTAGCCGAACGTGAAGAGAAACGTGCAAAAAACTTTTTCCACATGCTACGCTGGCTAAAAGCAAATCCCCACATGATAAAATACGCCAAAACTGGTTGGCCCCGCTTAGCGCGGTACAGCATGTTTAAGCCTTATCATCCAAACAGCAACATCAAACCCCGCAAGGAACCCCAGTATAAGGTTGTTTGCTCTGATTGTGGAGTTGACTGCTCAGTGCATTTCAAGCCATCTGAGGATAGACCTGTGTACTGCAAGAAATGCTGGGCGAAACGTAAAAACTCCAAAAACGGCGGCGCATAACCCTTTTTTGCGGGTTTAGTCTTCGCGCCATTTGAAGAGTTTTACTGCTGCTATGAGGATTACAACCGTTATTACAGCGACAACTGCCAGGTCGATGATGGCGCCGTCGTAGTTGCCGTAGACCATGACGTTGTTTAAGCCTTCAACGATGTAGTAGAGCGGTAGTACATGGGCGATGTTTTGTAGGTACTCGGGCATCATGCTGATGGGGAAGAACGTGCCTGACAAAAACATCATGGGGAAAGTGACGATGTTTCCTATGATGCCTGCGGTTTCGGGGTTTTTGGTGACTGTTCCAACGAGCATGCCTAGTGATGCGAAAAGCATGGGTCCAAAGATTAGGAACGGTATGAGCCAAACAGTTAAGGTGACGTGTGCGCCAAATAGGAAGATGCCTACGCTTACCATCAGCAGAAAACTCACTATGGTCAAGACTATGTACCAGAGGATTTTGGAGATTAGCCACTCCATCTTGGTTAGGGGCGTTAAGCTTAGCTGTTTGAAGAGCTTGGTTTTCTTGTACTCCGAGGATATGTTCACTAACGAGAACATGGGGCTAACCAGTATGGAAAAGCCGATGAGTCCCGGGATTAGGAAGTCGACGTATTCGGTTTGCTCTGTGCTGACCGTGGTGGATTGTACGCCGATTATTGCTGAGCCGTTGAAGCGTTGCAGGTTAAACAGGTTCGCAACTCCGCTAACGGTTCCACTGACAATGCCGCTTGTGCTCGCCGCAGGGTTCCCATAAACCACCACATCCACAGGTTCACCTGCCAAATACGCCTGCGAGAAGCCTTCAGGGATTATAACGCCGTCAGCTGCGGAGTTATCTGTAAGGTACTGCGTGAAATTCTTCTCTAACCCTACGAGTTCTATGCGAATTGGCCACGACTCACTTGCTTGTGTGCCGTCGGGCAAGGTGCCGTTGAGTGCATTTACAAACTGCGTAGCAATATCCATCTGTGGAGCAGCAAATGGTCCTGTATCTTGGTTTTGTGCGTAGACCACTGTGGAACCTGATGAGTCGCCTGAAAAGATGGCGCCAAAAATCAAGATAAGAATCACGGGGAAAACTAGTCCAAAGAATAGTCCAAATTTGTTTCGCAGGTATCCTCGGCTGAAAACTTTGAAATCTGATACAATTCTTCTTGCGCTAACCATTCCTTTTCATGCTCCTACTGCTGTTTTGCTCCCTTGATTATGATTTCGCCGTGTTCGTCTACCCTGCCGCTTACCAGTTTGATGAAGACATCGTCTAGGCTGTCGCGGCGGGTTTGGATTTCTCCCCACTCCAGTTTTGACTGCTCGGCGGCTGCCAGCGCGGCTAAGGCATCGATTCTTTTCTTTAGGGGTATGCTAATTATGCCTTCGCAGTAATCCAGAGTGAGTTCTGTGTTGTTTTTGATGTAGCTGGCTAGTTTTTGGTTGCCCCGTATTTCTAGGCGTTCTCCTGAGCCGTGTTGCTGGATGATTTCGTCTACGGTTCCCATGGCGGCGATGCGTCCGTGGTTCATGATGGCAACCCTGTCTGAGAGCTGCTCTGCCTCATCGAGATAGTGCGTAGTTAAGATGATGGTTTTGCCTTTTTCCTGCAAACCCTTAATGACTTCCCATATTGCTCTTCGCGCGTTCGGGTCAAGCCCCGTTGTAGGCTCATCCAAGAACAGCAAATCAGGAGAATTAACCAACGCAAGAGCCAACCCCGTCTTTTGCTTCTGCCCCCCAGAGAGGTTCTCAAACAAAACATCCGTGGATTCTTCAAGCAAAACATCTTTTAAAATCTGGTCAGGGTCAACTTTTACCCCAAACAAATCCGCATAATACAGTATGGCTTCTCTTGGGTTTATTTTCTCAAAAAACGTGAACTCTTGAGGTATAACCCCGATTTTCTTGTGCACCGCATAGCCCTGTTTCCATGGGTCTAACCCAAAAATCTTCACTTCCCCACCGTCGCGTTTGCGCAGTCCCTCCATGATTTCTATGGTAGTGGTTTTGCCCGCGCCGTTAGGACCTAAAAGTCCGAAAACTTCGCCTTCGTTAACCGTGAAGGATATTTCGTCGACTGCTTTTATGTCGCCGTATTGCTTTTTTAGGGAGGTGACTTCGATGGGGTTCATTTGATTGACTTCCTGATAAATTCGTCTTTTGGCAGCTGCTATAATTTGCTTTTGCCCACTGAGAATAGATGAAGGGGTGTATAAAACCTTGCTATCCAGTGATATGGACTACTATATAGCGCGTTATGCCCTTTTTGAAGAAAACCCGCCTCGCCTTAAAGGTGTTTCAAAAAAAAGACACCGCAAAATTGAAAAACTTCCTTTGCCAATAACACAAACCAACACCAAGATAATCGGGATACAACATGAAACTAAACAAAACCGACGAACAAGTCGTAGAAGCCTTAAAACCAGTTGGCACCGAACTCACCCTCGCGGAAATCACAGAGAAATCCGAACAACCCGGCAAAAAAGTCTTCAAATCCCTGCGCAAACTCTTCGAACACGAAATAATCGACTCCAAAGCCCGCAAATACCGACTCATAATTGCACCCGAGGACATCAAAGCCAAACTCGCCAAAAAAACCAAAGAAGAAAAAACCCCCTAAACCCACCCTTTTAACAACCAACCCCCTTTTAAAAATCAAAAATGGAGCCCCGAGCGGGCCTTGATCCCGCGGCCTGCTGCTTACAAGGCAGCCGCTCTACCGAGCTGAGCTATCGAGGCACACCAACAAACCATCAAATTACACCAACACATAAAACAAGAACCAAATAAAAGTTACTGCTGCTCTTTTCTCAGTATTGCCAACACGAACCTGTTTGCCATCTATTTGTCTGCTATTTTTTAATTGTATGCAGAAAAGGGGGGAGGGGGGTCGGTTTTTGTTTGGTGTGCTGTTTTTTGTTTGAGCAAAACCCTAATCTGTGTCGGTTGTCATATTGGCTGTTCCTGAATTGGTGTTTGCTGCTTTAGATTGGCAGTGATTTCGCCTCAGGAGTTAGCCAAAGTGGCCTGATGACTCGGTGTGAGCCGTGTTTTTTGGGGTTGGTGGGCACCAGAATTCGTGACAAGTGCCAACACAACACTTATATTCACCAAGGCTGCTTCTAAGACAATTCAGCAATCTGCTAAACGCGATCGAAAATGCAGCCCTCCTTCTGTGATGGATGAGGGCGAAGGGCATCAGTGGGCATCTCGCTGTCATACACGCTCACAATGACGCCACGCATAGGCCAACAAAAAGCGACACAACATAATGTAAGGTTTCATCAAACGCGAAACAGATATACCACGACCATGATATGCCACGCTGTCTGGAGAATGGCTCGGCTTGAGAGCCGAAGAAGGGCGCGGCAAGCCGCGATACCGCCTCGGGTAGGCGCATGCAGCCTTCGAACCGAGGATACCTGAATGGGACTTCCTAGCAATGCTCCCTTACGGAGCGGGAACCCCCCGAACGGAAGCATCTTAGTAGGGGGAGGAAAAGAAACCAAAAGGGATTCCCTTAGTAGCAGCGAGCGAACTGGGAATAGTCCAAACTGAATCCCTGCTGAAAAGCACGGGAGATGTGGTGTTAAGGGCCCAGTTTCTCTTCGTTGGTCAAGCTGAAGTGACCTGAAATGGTCCGCCAGAGAGGGTGATAGCCCCCTAAGCATAAGCCAAAAAGAGATTATCTGGGATCCCAGACTACCGTACCATGGCTTTGGTGCGGAAAATTGGGAGCCACCAACTTCCAAGACTAAATACATCTCAAGACCGATAGCGCACTAGTACGGTGACGGAAAACTGAAAAGTACCCCGAGATGGGGGTGAAAAGTGCCTGAAACCAGACAGTTACAGACGTGTGCGGCCCAAAAGGAGCGATTCCTCTTAAAGGAAACCGTCGTGAGGCGGCTGTACAAGAGAGGAGGACCAGGGTCGCACGTTCCGTCTAGAAACACGGGCCGGGGAGTTTACAGCTGTGGCAAGCCTAAGGGTTAAAAGCCCGTAAGCATAGGGAAACCAATATGCACGCAGCTCGCAAGAGTCAGGTGCAGGGTCTGAAAGGGCCTGAAGTCACAGTTGTACATACTAGAAACCAGACGATCTATCCCTTGGCAGAGTGAAGTTAGGCGAAAGCCTAATGGAGGCTCGTAGGGGTTCTGACGTGCAATTCGTTCCTCAGACCTGGGGATAGGGGCTAAAGACCAATCTAGTCTGGTGATAGCTAGTTCCTTCCGAAGTAGATCTTAGTCTAGTCGTGAGCGAGGTAGCTAGTGGGGTAGAGCACTGATTGGAAAACAAGGGTCCGAAAGGGTCCACTTTTCTTTCAAACTTCGAATCCACTCGCGTCATAGACCTCACGAAACGGGTTAATGGGGGTAAGCTCCATGACCGAGAGGGGGACAACCCAGACTGAGGTTAAGGTCCCCAAGTGCTGGCCAAATGTCAAACCAAAGGGCGTCGTCAGCCTCAGACAGCGGGGAGGTAGGCTCAGAAGCAGCCATCCTTCAAAGAAAGCGTAACAGCTCACCCGCCGAGGCTCACGGCCCCGAAAATGGACGGGGCTAAGCCAGCCACCGATACCTCAGAACGCAGCATATGCTGCGCTGGTAGGAAGGCGTCCTAGTTGGGCAGAAGCTGGGCTGTGAGGTCCAGTGGACCGATTAGGATTGCGGATCCCGGTGGTAGTAACAGCAAAGAGAAGTGAGAATCTTCTCCGCCGAAGGGGCCAGGGTTCCCCGGCAACGATCGTCAGCCGGGGGTAAGTCGGTCCTAAGACATGGCTTAACCGACCATGCCGAAAAAGGGAATCCGGTTAAGATTCCGGAACCACAAAGGTACACGCGGCAACGCAAGCTTATTGCCGGACGTTTCGGGATAGGCTGAGCAGGGCTGTCGCCTTGTTTAACCGTATAACTCTGGGGAGTGCCGTAATGGCGAGAACCAGACGAAATCGGGAATAACTGCTCGTTTTAGAGCGGTTCAGTTGATTTCTGGAGCCACTGAAAAGGGCAATAAGAAGGATCCTTTGTGACCGTACCTAGAACCGACACAGGTGTCCCTAGGCTAGCAACCTAAGGCGTATCGGGTATACAGTAATGCGAGGGAACTCGGCAAATTAGCCCCGTACCTTTGGTATAAGGGGTGCCTG